>NZ_JBEXWP010000001.1:0-504703 GCF_040629895.1 Streptomyces sp. NPDC005866 | reverse complement strand
CCAGGGCAACCAGGGCACGCAGGGCTTCCAGGGCTTCCAGGGCGATGTCGGTGTGCAGGGGTCGCAGGGCTTCCAGGGCAATCAGGGCACGCAGGGCTTCCAGGGCACCCAGGGCTTCCAGGGCTTCCAGGGCTTCCAGGGCGATGTCGGTGTGCAGGGGTCGCAGGGCTTCCAGGGCACGCAGGGCACTCAGGGCTTCCAGGGCTTCCAGGGCGATGTCGGTGTGCAGGGGTCGCAGGGCTTCCAGGGCACGCAGGGCACTCAGGGCTTCCAGGGCGATGTCGGTGTGCAGGGGTCGCAGGGCTTCCAGGGCACGCAGGGCTTCCAGGGCTTCCAGGGCGATGTCGGTGTGCAGGGGTCGCAGGGCTTCCAGGGCTTCCAGGGCGATGTCGGTGTGCAGGGCTCCCAGGGCACTCAGGGCTTCCAGGGCACTCAGGGCTTCCAGGGCTTCCAGGGCACCCAGGGCTTCCAAGGCACCCAGGGCTTCCAAGGCACCCAGGGCTTCCAGGGCACCCAGGGCACCCAGGGCTTCCAAGGCACCCAGGGCTTCCAGGGCACCCAGGGCACCCAGGGCTTCCAAGGCACGCAGGGCTTCCAGGGCACCCAGGGAACCCAGGGCACCCAGGGCTTCCAAGGCACTCAGGGCTTCCAGGGCACTCAGGGCTTCCAGGGCACCCAGGGCACCCAGGGCTTCCAAGGCACTCAGGGAGCGGTCGCCACCACCGTCGTGACCGGAACCGCGGGACCGCAGTCGGATGCCGTCTGTCCCGCCGGCCAGTCGGCACTCGGCGGCGGGTACACCGATGCCTCCGCCACCTCCGCCGCGAGCCAGAGTGCCCCGACCGGAGGCTCCCCGGCCACGGGGTGGCAGGCCACTTCCAACGACGGCACTGCGCTCACGGCCTTCGTGATCTGCAGCCCGTAACAAGTAGTGGGTGGGCGCGGCGGTACCGGTGCAGTGCCGGCCGCCGCCCCACCTCGGAACGAGCGACGGTGCCCCGAGGCCTCGGCGGCCTCGGGGCACCGCCCGCGTTCTGCCCGCGTTTGATGCGTCGCGGCACACCCCCACGGAATGCGACGACATCGGCTCGAATCGGTCCAGCCTGCCGAAAACACGCAGCGGCCTTGAGTAGCGTGAGTGACACCCCGGTTCGAACGCCGGGCGGCAAGAAAATCGGAGAGCCATGCGTATCCTTGTGACCGGCGGCGCCGGATTTATCGGTTCGGAATATGTTCGGCGGCAGCTGAAATCCGACCCGACAGCGCGGATCACCGTTCTCGACAAACTCACGTATTCGGGGGTGGAGGCCAATCTGGCGCCGGTGGCGGAACACCCGGGTTACACCTTCGTTCGGGGCGACATCTGTGCCCCGGACGTGGTCGACCAGGTGATGGCGGGCCAGGACACGGTCGTCCATTTCGCCGCCGAGTCGCATGTGGACCGGTCGATCGACGGGGCCGGTCCGTTCGTCCGTACGAACGTGATGGGCACCCAGGTACTCCTGGACGCGGCCCACCGACACCGCGTCGGCCGCTTCGTCCACGTGTCCACCGACGAGGTGTACGGCTCGATCGGCGAAGGCTCGTGGAGCGAGGAGTGGCCGCTCGCGCCTAACTCCCCGTACTCCGCCTCGAAGGCCGGCTCCGACCTGCTGGCGCTCGCCTACCACCGCACCCACGGTCTGGACGTCGTGGTCACCCGGTGCACGAACAACTACGGGCCGTACCAGTTCCCCGAGAAGGTCATCCCCCTCTTCATCACCAACCTGCTCGACGGGAGGACGGTCCCCCTGTACGGCGACGGGCGCAACATGCGCGACTGGCTGCATGTCTCCGACCACTGCCGGGGCATCGACCTGGTCCTGCACGGCGGCAGGGCCGGGGAGGTCTACCACATCGGCGGCGGAACCGAGTTGAGCAACCACAAGCTCACCGGCCTGTTGCTGGACGCGGTCGGCGCCGACTGGGACCGGGTCGAGCACGTGGCCGACCGCAAGGGCCACGACCTGCGCTACTCGCTGGACGACAGCAAGATCCGCGAACAGCTCGGGTATTCCCCGCAGATGGACTTCGCCGAGGGCCTGGCCGCCACGGTCTCGTGGTACCGAGGACACCGCTCCTGGTGGGAGCCGCTCAAGGAGAGGGCCGAGCTGCGATGAGCACCGGATGGCTGGTGACCGGTGCGCGCGGGCTCCTCGGGCAGGACGTGCTGGCCGAACTCGCCGCCGATCCGGACGCCGTGGTGACGGGACTGAGCCGGGAGCAGATGGACCTCACCGACCCGATCGCCGTGCGCGCGGCCGTCCCGGGTCACCGCGTGGTCGTCAACTGCGCCGCCTGGACGGACGTCGATGGCGCCGAGCGGTCCGAGGCGGCGGCCACGGCCGTGAACGGCACAGGCGTCCGCCACCTGGCAGAGGTCTGCGCGGACAGCGGCGTGCTCTTGCTGCACGTCTCCACCGACTACGTGTTCCCGGGCGACAGCCGCCGGCCCTACCCCGAGGACGCGCCGACCGGGCCCGTCAACGCGTACGGGCGCAGCAAACTGGCGGGGGAGCGGGCCGTCGCCGAACTGCTGCCGCGCACCGGCTACATCGTGCGCACCGCCTGGCTCTACGGCGCGCACGGCCGCAACTTCGTGGCCACCATGCTCGAACTCGCCGCCCGGCGCGAGACCCTGGACGTGGTGGCCGACCAGCATGGCCAGCCGACCTGGTCCCGCGCGCTCGCCCGGCAACTGGCCGCCCTCGGCCGTGCGGCCCTGGCCGGGACGGCGCCGGCGGGCATGTACCACGGCACGGCGGCCGGACACACCACGTGGTACGGCCTGGCGCGGGAGACCTTCCGCATCGTCGGCCTCGACCCGGAGCGGATCCGCCCGGTCGGCTCGGAGAAGTTCCCGCGCCCGGCCGCCCGCCCGTCGTTCGGCGTCCTCGGGCACGGCAACTGGGCCCGAGGCGGCCTAGCACCGCTCCCGCGGTGGGACGACCAGCTGACCACGGCCCTCGCCGCGCCCTCCTTCGCCGCTCTGGCCGTCGCAGCGCGCACGAAAAGCACGCGTCTGTCGGCCTGACCGGCGAGAGCACGACGAACCCCGAACACCCGAACAACCGAGAACGCTGCCTCGAACACCAAGGTGCCCTACGGAACCTGACGGTCGTCCGTAGGGCACCTCTCCCGCGCACCGGCTCTGGCTAGACCAGCAGCGGTCCTCCGCACCGCTCGGCGCCCTCCTTCATCGCGATGAGGTTGGCGACGACGTAGGAGATGTTGTTCTGGGAGTGCCACTCGGTCGGGAAGTAGGTGACCAACCGGGACGACTGGAACTTGGCCTGGATCTCGGGCACGAAGGCACGGTACTGGTTGTCCGTGTAGTACCAGAACGAGTTCTCGTTGTAGAACGCGACGTGGGTCGGGTCCTGGTACGCGCCGCGGCCGTCGGAGCTGGGCGTCATGGTGAGGAGCATGCCGCCGGGGGCCAGCAGCCGGTACAGCTCGTTGATCAGCGGCACCTTCGAGGGTACGTGCTCAAGGAAGTCCACCGCCCGCATCAGGCCGACGGAGTCGTCGGGCAGGTCCAGCTTCTCGGGCAGGGTCGCGACGATGTCGACGCCGTCTCCCGCGTACTGGTCCACACCCATATAGCCGGGCGGCTTCCGGTGGGCCGCGCCGAGGTCCAGCGCGAGGAGCCCGCGCCGGTGCGTCCAGGCGAGGGCGTTGGCCTCGATGTACTTGTCGTACAGGGCGACCGTCTCACGCTGGATGTGCGCGTTGATCTGCGGGTCGCGCTGGGTGTTCGCGGGGTGCATCCGCTGGAGGTACAGACAGCGGGGGATGTGGTGGAAATCGCCGAGGTGGAACAGACGGCACATCAGGTCCTGGTCGTCCAGCACCGTGCGCGTAGCGTCGTACCCGCCGGCTTCCTCGTAGCTCTCCTTGCGGAACGCCCGCACGTGGTTCGGCGCGTACCAGATGTAGGAGACGTTGTGCGGCGTCGGATCCATGGAGACGGCCTGGAGCAGCTTGCGGCCGTCGACACGAACATCCTCGTACCTCCAGCCGTGCGCCTCGTTGAAGCGGGTGTCGTCCCGCTTGCCGTCCTCGGTGATCTGCGCGGTGTTGCTGTAGATGAAGACGGCCTCGGGATGCGCGTCGAACGCCTTGGCCAACTCCGCCAGACACGCCTTCGCGAGGAGGTCGTCGTGGTCGAGTTCGACGAGGATCTCGCCGCGTGCCAGTTCGCAAGCTCTGCGCTTCGCCGCCCCGACACCGTGGATGTTGTCCGCGATCTCGACACGGACCCGGTCGTCCTCCCGCTCCGGCCGCCACCGTGCGCCGTTGTTGAGCAGCACGATCCACTCCCAGTCCCCACAGGTCTGTGCCTGCAGGGCCTTGAGGCACTCATCGAGGAAACGGGGCCGGTGGCTGGGGGTGAAGACGGAGAACCTGGGTGTTGCGGTCGAAGTCATCCGGTGGCACCTTCCTTGCTCGATGTCGGTGTGGGGCTTACGTCGTCCCGGAACGGCTCCGGCACCTCGGAGTGCAGCGAGGGATCGATCGCGACGGCACGGCGGAATTCGTCCTCGGCGTCGTCGTCACGGTGCTTCTGCGCGAGAAGCAAGCCCAGTTGGAGATGTGCCGTGGCGGCCTTGGGCGTGGCGGCGATGGCACGCTTCAGGAGTCCGACGGCCCGGTCGGTTTCGCTCGACTTCAGCAGCACCGCCTGGTTGTACAGGGCCGAGGCGTACTTCGGGTCGATCTTCAGCGCCTTGTCGTAGGCCTCACGGGCGTCGGCGGCCCTGCCCTGCTGCTGTGCGACGACCCCGAGGTCGTACCAGGCGACCTTGTTGTGCGGATCAAGTTGCAGCACGCGCCTGTAGGTTACGGTCGCTCCGGCGAAATCGTGGTACTGCGCCTGCATATTGGCGGCTTGCAGGAGCGAGTTCGCCTCTTGGGCCTTGCCGATCGCCGACGCGTTCTTGGATACCGAGGACGCGGCCGAGTGGGGATCCATTGCCCAGACGGTCACCCCGGTGACAAGCGCTGCCGTTCCGGCGATTCCTGCCCACAATGTCCTACGTTTCACTTTGTCACATTTCGCGGATGGTGAGGGACGGTTGGATGGGGCTGATCTCACCCTCATCTCCGCCGACGTTACGAGTCCGCCCTGATGAGCTGCCATGCGGCAGGCGCTTGGGGTTCGCAGACCACCCGAATGCACGTATCAAGAATGCGTTTCGGTGAAACCGATATCGCGAATCTCGTGTTCTAGTAGGGTAATTGGGCGGACGGTTCGGTCCTTCACTTCATCCTCTGATAGGCCACCATCACGGCGCTCGCGTCGATGAGAACGGCTGCTTGGACGGCGCCCGACGAATTCGCGGGACACTCGGGAACATCCTGCAACGAACCCGTGAAATGAGGTGAGCGGGGCACAGACCCAACTGCCCCGGCTCGCCGCGATGTACGTCCCCGGACCCTCCCTCGCCGAGGCGGTCCGCACCGACGGTCATCGACTTCGGGAACTCGGACAAGGAGCGCTCCCGGTGCGGATCTGCGCGCTCCGCCCCCTGCACGCGTACGGCTCCCATTTGACGTCCTGCCCGTGGTGCACGCGGGTGGTGACCACGGGTCACGACGTGTTCAACGGGCCCGCGCCGCTCCCGCTGCCGGACCCGCCGCCGCGCGAGGGGGAGCGGCCGGACGGACGCCTGAGCCCGGCACTGAAGGGCGCCCTGCTGGTCGCGCTGGCGGTGGCCCTTGCGGTCGTCGCGAAGCAACTGGGCAGCGGTTGATCACTGCGAGCGACCGCGGTCCTCCAGATAGCGCGTGTGCGACTCCTGGCGCCGGGCCTCGACCTCCCGCAGGGCCACCGCGAGCCGGTCCGCCTCCTCGTACAGCAGGGTGAGCTGGCGCTCCAGGTGGCGTTCCGGCGGTTCGGTGCCGGGCGTCAGCCGGGTCCACCACCGGGTCCGTACGAAGGTGTCGACGGCCTCGGGGATGTCCTGCCGTACGGCACGGGACAGCGCGTGCACGCCCTCCGGGTCCTGTACGAGCACCTCGGCGACCCAGCCGGGATCGAGCAGCGCGGTCAGGAGCTCGCTCAGTTCGGTGAGCCGGCCCGCGGCCGCCGGGGGCAGTTCCACACCGCCCAGATACTCCCGCAGTCGGCCGAAGTCACCCCGCAGCTCCTCCAGTTGGGCCGAGGGGTCGGGGAAGTCCGGCAGCGGCGGCCGTTCGGGCGGGGCGACCAAGGCGCCCGCTCCGTACAGCCCCGCGACGACGATCGGCCAGTACGGGCCCGCGACCCCCGCGAAGGTGAGGGCCAGACCGACGAGCCCGCAGGCGCTGCCGGTGAGGTTCTTGCGGGACTCCAGATACCTCAGGGGGTTCCTATTGGTAGCCACGGATCTCCTCGAAGGCGCCGTCCAGGGAGCCCTGCTGGGCGTCGAAGAGACGGCCGCCGGTCAGGGCGGCGATGTGCTGGAGTTCGGCGCGGGAGGAGTCCCCGAAGAGGATGGGGAAGACGGGGGTGTTCTGCTCGATGGGGTCGAGGCCGCGGTAGAAGTCGTCGAACTCGCGGGATTTCGCGCCGGTGGTGTTCTCCCCGTCGGTCATCAGCACGATCGAGGTGAAGGTGCCGGTGTCGGTGCCGAGGTGGTCGTACGCCTTCTCCAGGGCGGTGTAGATCGCCGTGTTGCCGTCGGCGTGCAGTGCGTCGGTGTCCTTCCGGATGGCGGCCATGCCGGCTTTGGGGTTCACGGGGTCGACGACGTGGGTGCTGACGCTCTTCACGTCCGAGCCGAAGGGCATCAGGGTGACCTGCTCGCGGTTGCGGAAGTCGCCGGTGAGCTGGGCGAGGGCCGTCTTCAGGCGGGCGAGGCGGTCGCCCGCCATCGAGCCCGAGGTGTCCAGGACGTAGACCGTGCGGGAGGGGCGGCGCAGGTCGTTCTCGTAGGCGCGGATGAGTCCGTCGGCCACGGACTGGCTGCCCGGGAAGGGGAGTTCGCGGCGGCGAGAGGTGTCCAGACCAGCGGCCGGGGCGGCGGAGGCGACGACCGGGCGGCGGTGGGTGGTGTCCGTGATGAGTTTCTGCACGGCCGTCGTGCGCAGGTCCTCGGTCACCCTGCGGACGTCCTCGCGGGTGTCGGCGGAGGTGGCGGAGAGCGAGGAGAGCGGGTAGTCGGCGGTGATGACGCCGTCGCTGGGGCGGATGACGGTCAGGCCGGGGATGCCCTTGAGGACGGACTCGTAGTTGAGCAGGGCGCCGACGTTACCGCGGCGCTTGTAGGCCGAGGCCAGCCAGCCGGAGGAGCCCGACGTCAGGGTCTGGCCCTTGAAGAACTTCTTCAACCGGGGGGTCGCCTTGGTCACGTCGCCGTCCGTGAGCGCCGACTGGGCGCCGGAGAGCGCGGAGGCCACCGAGACCAGGGTGGAGAAACCGGAGTTGGAGCGGGCCGGGTCGGTCATGCCGTACGTCAACTTGCCTGCTTCCACGGCCTGCTCGATCCGGGACCAGGTGACGTCGGCCGGTTTCCAGCCGAGGGCCTGGACGGTGGCCGGCTTGACGCCGATCGCGACCGGGCTGGACATGATCGAGGTCTCGGAGACGACCTTCTTCGCCGCCTCCGGGCGCAGCCGCAGATAGTCGTCGGAGGACAGCCACAGGGCGTCGTACCTCCCGTCCGCCTTGCCCTTTGCGAGCAGGTCGACGGCGTCCAGGGTGCCCATGTAGGTGGGGCGGACGGTGACGCCGGTGTCCTTGCGGACGCGGTCGAGGACGGCGGTCATGTCGCTGAGTTCGGAGGAGGCGAGGACGCGGAGGGTGTCGGGCCTGGGGGCAGTGGAGCCGGCGTCCGTGTTTGCGGAGGAGGTGCAGGCGGTCAGGAGGGCCGCCGTGGCGAGCAGGGTCACCAGCGGGCGTCTGTTCATGCGAGCCCGCCCTCCAGCGCGCCCTTCGAGCGGCTGCGCTCCAGGTAGGCGCTCGCCTGCTGGAGTTCGTCCGTGAGCGACTGCACGGTGTTCGCCATCACCTCGGTCGCCTGCACCTTGTAGGTGTCGATGGCGTCCAGGGTGCGGTAGATCTGCTGGAAGGCGGCACGCAGGGTCTCGGCGCCGACAGCCGGGTCGGCGGCGATGCGCTGGATCTCCCCGCTCTGGCTCGCGAGCATCTCGGCGTTGCCCCGGATGAGGTCCTCGGTCGTCCCGCGCAGGGCGTTGACCTGCTCGATGACCTTCTTCTGGTTGTCGAGCGCGGAGGCCAGCATCACCGAGATTCGCAGGGCCGAGACGGTGGTGGTTGCGGCGCGTTCGACGCCCTTGATCAGCTCGTCGTTGTTGCGTCGTACGACGTCCATCGCGAGGTAGCCCTGCGCGGCCACCGCGAGCTGGGTGAGCAGGTCCTGGTGCTTCTGCCGGACCGGGAAGAGCACGTCCGCACGCAGCGCGTCGGCCTCCTGGGGGTCCGTGCGCCGCCCGATGTGCTGCTCGACGGCGGTGTCCAGGGCCTGGCTGAGGACGACGTACTCCTGGAGCTTGCCCATGGTCTCCCAGAGCCGGACCCGCTCGGTCTGCAAGGCGGCGTTGTCGCGGCGGAGTTCGTCCTGGCCGCCGCGCAGCGAGCCCACGATCTTGTTCAACGTGCCCTGCGCGGAGGCGTACTTGGCGACGTGGTCGCGGAGCTTGTTGCCGCCGGGCAGCCGGGAGAGGAACTTGCGGCCCTTGCTCGCGGGCAGGTCGCGCGGGTCCAGGTCCTCGACCACCCGGCGCAGTTCGACGAGCGAGCCGGCGACCTTGGCCTGGGCGTCACCGCCCTTGTCGGGCAGGCTGCGGACGGCACGTTCCAACATGCGGTTGGACTGTGACGCGGCGGTGCGCATCTCACCGGCGCCGAGGGCGGTGATCTCGCCGACCTTGCTCGCGAACTCGGGGGAACGCGCGTCCAGGGCGGCGAGGTCCCGGACGTACACGGCGGCCTTGTGCGCCATGTCCGTACGGACGCTGTCGTCGACGGGCACGAGTCCGCCCGCCTTCTCCCGCGGCACGGGCGCGACCGCCTCGGGCGGGGTCAGCGTGAAGAGGTCCTCACCGCTGAGCGTGGGCGGGTGCTCGCCGCCGCTCGGCATCATCTTGTCGAAGTTGCTCACAGGATCCCCCCGTCAGCCGCGCGCCCGGCGGGCCATCTCGTGCAGCACCGCGGAGGTGGGCACGGGCGCCTGCCGGACGCCGGTCAGTGTCTGGTTGAGGTACGCGGCCCGGTCGGCGGTGGCCGTGACGAACTCGGCGGAGTCGCCCTGGGGCCGGAAGCCGTGCTTGACGGCGAGCTTGCGCAGCGTCGGATCGGTGCTGAGGAGTTCGCCGAGCCCCCGGCCGGCGTCGTCCATCGGCACGATCGTGTGGTCGCTGTTGACCGTGGTGTCCGGGTAGAGGACCACCAGGTCGTCGACGCCGTGCTGGTCGGCGAGCAGCGAGACGACCTGCGACTCGTACAGGCACACCAGCGGATTGCCGGCACCGCTGATGAAGTCCCGGAAGACCGAGTCGCTGCTGGGCTGTTGAGCGCCCTGGACGCTGACCAGCTTGTGCAGCAGCGGGGCGGTCTTCGCCACGTCGGCGTCGCTCGCCACGACCCGGCCGCCGTTGGCGACGTACGAGGCGGCGGCGAGATAGAGGGCGCCGGAGTTGGAGGTCTCCGGATCGGTGCTGGTGATGTACAGCGTCCCGGTCAACTCCCCGTGCGCCTTCGCCCCCTTGAGCTGCTGCCAGGTCCGGTCGTGCCGGGCGGCGTCCAGATAGGCGGCCGTCTTCAGGGTGCCCTTGCCCTTGCCGTCGAGCACGGCGAGCCCGTTGGCGGCCAGTACCTCGGCCGCGCTGCGGTGGGCCACCACCACGAGGGGCGAGTAGAAGGGCCGGGGGAGAGGCTGGCGGGCGTGGTACTTCCCGGCCAGTTGGTCGGCGGGCGCCGAGCTGGACGGGAAGGCGAAGTCGTAGCCCTTCAGGTCCAGGCCGTCCATGGCCCAGGAGCCCGACGCCTCCGTCTTCACGGTGTAGCCCTTGGCGGCGAGGGCTTTCACCACATCGGGATCGGCGAAGAAGTCCGACTTCTCCGAACCGATCACACCGTGCACGGTCTTCGTTGCCGTGCCTTTGTCGTCCCCTTGCCGGCCTGCGACGACGGCAGCCACCACGCCACCGATCAGCAGCACCGCCAGGACGATTCCCGCGATACGTCTCACGCCGGGGAGCGTGCTCGCGGAACTCCACGTTCCTGGGCGACCGGGGTGAACGGGGCGTGAATCGGACGTCCCGGAATACAACGGGGGCCGAGGGCCGACCAGAGGTACGGCGGCCTTGACACCACCGAACAGCACGGCGGGGGCCGACCGCCGTTGCGCCGGGGTCTCTTGCCGGCGTCGGCCTCAGGTCCTGGCGCCGGCCGCACCCCTGTCTCCGCCGCGACGGCGCTCGGCCTGCGCGGCGCGGTACGGCGGTGCCGGACGGCGGTCGGAGCCGCACCGCCGGCCCGCCGTCGAGGCTGAGCGCCGTCGCGGCGGACCGAGGGGGCCTGCGCTGAGGCGGGGAGGCTTTGACAGCTGGGGAGTTGTGGCAACCCGGTCCGCGCGTCGTTGGATGGGCGCGCGGACCGGGGCCGTTCGGGGGGCGGGTCAGCCGGTCGTCGTGAGTTCCGTTGCCGCCGCGTGGGCGTCCATGCGTTCCGCCGCGAGGATCGCCGCCGCGGTGTCCGCCCGGGATGCCGCGACGACCAGCGCGCGGCCGGCGAGCGCGTGGGCGCGCTCGTGCAGGGTCGCCGGCTCCTGGACCGCGGCCGGCGACGCGCGGACCGGCGTACGTCCGCCCCGCAGCCGGGTCACCTGCTCCGCCAGCCGGGTCGCGGCGGCGTCGAGGTCGGTGGACGGCGTGAGGCCGCGCAGCTCGTCGGTGACGGCGAGCAGGGCCGCGAGATGTCCCGCGAGCTGGATGTCCAGCTCTTCCTCGCGCGTCCGGTGAGGGAAGTCCGAGGGGGCGCCGGCCATCGTGCTGTGGATCGACTTGGTGCGGATCGGTTCGTACATGGGAGATGGCCTCCTGTGCTGTCAGGAAACCATCCTAGCTTAGATCTCGTCTAAAGTTGACCCGGTTCACGGATCGTGGCCCGGCGGCTACGAGGGGGCGCGGGCCACCGTGCCTATGCCTGCCCGTAGCCGTCCAGGAACCGTCCGATCCGCGTGATCGCGTCCCGCAGATCGCCCACCGACGGCAGGGTCACCACCCGGAAGTGATCCGGTTCCGGCCAGTTGAAGCCGGTGCCCTGGACGACCATGATCTTCTCCTGCCGCAGCAGGTCCAGGACCATCTGCCGGTCGTCCTTGATCTTGAAGACCTGGGGGTCGAGGCGCGGGAAGAGATAGAGGGCGCCCCTGGGGCGGACGCAGGTGACGCCCGGGATCTGGGTGAGCAGCTCGTACGCCGTGTCCACCTGCTCCTTCAGGCGCCCGCCCGGCAGTACCAGGTCGTTGATCGACTGGCGTCCGCTGAGCGCGGCCACGACCCCGTGCTGACCGGGCATGTTCGCGCACAGCCGCATGTTCGCGAGGATCGTCAGGCCCTCGATGTAGGAGTCGGCGTGCGCGCGGGGGCCGGAGACGGACATCCAGCCGACCCGGTAGCCGGCCACCCGGTAGGCCTTCGACATGCCGTTGAAGGTGAGGGTGAGCAGGTCCGGGGCGATGGCGGCCGTGGGGGTGTGCGTGGCGTCGTCATAGAGGATCTTGTCGTAGATCTCGTCGGAGCAGACGAGGAGGTTGTGGCGGCGGGCGATGTCGGTCAGCCCGCGCAGCATCGCCTCGTCGTACACCGCGCCCGTCGGGTTGTTCGGGTTGATGACGACGATCGCCTTGGTGCGGTCGGTGACCTTGCGCTCGATGTCGGCGAGGTCGGGCATCCAGTCCGACTGCTCGTCGCACCGGTAGTGCACGGCCGTACCGCCCGACAGCGACACGGCAGCCGTCCACAGCGGGTAGTCCGGGGCCGGTACGAGGACCTCGTCGCCGTCGTCCAGCAGGCCCTGCATCGCCATCACGATCAGCTCGGAGACGCCGTTGCCGATGAAGACGTGCTCGACGTCGGTCTCGATGCCGATGGTCTGGTTGTGCATGACGACCGCGCGCCGGGCGGCCAGCAGACCCTTCGCGTCGCCGTAGCCGTGCGCCGTGGAGACATTCCGGAGGATGTCCTCCAGGATCTCCGGCGGGCAGTCGAAGCCGAAGGCGGCCGGGTTGCCGGTGTTGAGCTTGAGGATGCGGTGCCCCGCCGCCTCGAGCCGCATCGCCTCCTCGAGAACCGGGCCCCGGATCTCGTAACAGACGTTGGCGAGCTTGGTCGACTGGATCACCTGCATGTCGGTGAGCTTACGGCGCGGTAACGCACGCCGGGCGGTGTTTTCCGCCACGTGAGACGGCGCGTTCCGGTCGGTGTCCCCGCTGTCGTACACAACCCGCACACGAGTTCTTGCCGTGGGTAGCCCTTGTCGTGAAGATGTCCATGACAAAGACGCATGAGCGGCCGGAAGATCTCCGGTCGCTCTCGTCTGCAGAGGGGACCCCCACATGAACAAGCCTCTCCTTGCCGCGCTCGCCTCCCTGGCCATCACCGGGATCGGCACGGCACCGGCGGTCGCGGCACCCCAGCAGGCCGCGGCGGTGACCGTCAACTTCGCCGGCACCGTCTCGCTCAGCAACTGCTCCGGTTCCGTCATCCGCTTCCCGAACTCCGCGGACAGCGACCCGGCGCTGGTCCTCACCAACGGCCACTGCCTGGAGACCGGCTTCCCGGCGCCCGGCCAGGTCATCACCGGCCAGTCCTCCAGCCGCACCTTCGGCCTGCTGAACTCCGCCGGCACCAAGGTCGCCACGCTCCGCGCCAACCAGGTCGTCTACTCGACGATGACCGACACGGACGTCACCATCTACCGCACCACCACGACGTACGCGGCGATCAGGAACTCCTACGGCATCAGCCCACTGACCGTCAGCAACACGCACCCCGTCGCCGGCACCGCCATCAAGGTCGTCTCCGGCTACTGGAAGACGATCTACAGCTGCAACGTCGACGGGTTCGTGTACCGGCTGAAGGAGGGCGACTGGACCTGGAAGGACTCGGTCCGCTACACCTCCGCGTGCAACACGATCGGAGGGACCTCGGGCTCGCCGGTGGTCGACACCACCACCGGGCAGGTCGTCGCCGTCAACAACACGGGTAACGAGGACGGGGCCCGGTGCACCGTCAACAACCCGTGCGAGGTGGACGCGAGCGGGAACGTCACGGTTCGGCAGGGCATCAACTACGCGGAGGAGACGTACATCATTCCGGCCTGCTTCACGACGGGGAACGTGCTGAATCTGAGCGCCAGCGGGTGCACCCTGCCCAAGCCGTAGCGACGGGCGCTTCCGAGGGGGCGCCTAAAACGTGCGGCGGACGGCACGCCCGGCCAACACGTCCGTCCTTCGGCCGTCCTCGATCACGAACCGGCCGTTGACCAGGACGTGGGGGATGCCCGTCGGTGGTGTGCGGGGCTCCGCGAACGTGGAGCCCGCCGCCACCGTCTCCGGGTCGAAGAGGACGAGGTCGGCCCGGTAGCCCTCGCGGATCAGACCGCGGTCGGGCAGGCGCAGCCGGGCCGCGGGGCGGCTGGTGAGGTGCGCGACGCACTCCTCCAGGGAGAGGACCCCCAACTCCCGTACGTAGTGGCCGAGATAGTGGGGGAACGTGCCGTACGCCCGCGGATGCGGCTTCGTGCCCTGCAGGATGCCGTCCGAGCCGCCGGTGTGGACGCGGTGGCGCATGATCGCCCGGACGTTCTCCTCGTGGCCGACGTGCTGCAGGATCGAGGGGGCGAGCCGGTCCGCCAGCAGCAGCCGGCGGGCCGTCGTCCACGGGGTCTCGCCGCGCAGCCGCGCCGATTCCTCGACCGTACGGCCGACGAAGTCCGCCAGCGCCGCGTCGGCCACGCCGGAGATCTCGATCGTCTCCCACTCGATGGGGACGCCATGGCAGCCGTCGGAGCCGAGGGACTCCAGGTGGTGGCGGATGCGTTCGGCCGTCTCGTCGTCCGCCAGCCGGGCCAGGAGCGCGTCCGGGCCGCCCTCGTTCGCCCAGCTCGGCAGCATCGCCGCGAGAGTCGTGCTGCCGGGGGTGTAGGGGTAGGTGTCGAGCGTGATGTCGGCGCCGGCCGCGAGGGCCTCGTCGAGAAGGGCGAGGAGCTCCGGGGCGCGGCCCTTGTTCACGCCGAAGTTCATGGTGGCGTGGGCCAGGTGCAGAGGGCAGTCCGCCTCGCGGGCCAGGGCCACCATCTCCTCGTACGCCTCCAGGGCGCCGGCCCCGTACGAGCGGTGGTGCGGGCAGTAGTAGCCGCCGTACGACGCCACCACCCGGCACAGCTCGGTCAGTTCGGCGTCCTCGGCGTACATGCCGGGGGTGTAGGTCAGGCCGGACGACATGCCCATCGCACCCTGTTCCATGCCCTCCGCCACCAGCCGGCGCATCCGGTCCAGCTCGGCCGGGGTGGCCTCGCGGTCCTCCCAGCCGACGGCCAGCGCGCGCACCGTGCCCTGGGGGATCAGGTAGGCCGCGTTGACCGCGATGCCGCGGTCCAGGCGGTCCAGGTACTCGCCCACCGAGCGCCAGTCGAAGTCGATGTCGTCGCCGTGCCCGTTCCAGCCGGCGACGGCCCGGCGGACCTCGGCGAGGGTGCGGTCGTCGACGGGGGCGTACGACAGCCCGTCCTGGCCCAGGACTTCCAGGGTGACGCCCTGCGCGGCCTTGGCACTGTGGTCCGGGTCGCGGAGCAGGGCCAGGTCACTGTGGGCGTGCATGTCGATGAAGCCGGGGGAGAGGACCAGGCCCTCGGCGTCCAGTTCCCGTGCCGCGCGCGGGCGCTGGCAGCCCGCCGCCGCGGCCTCCTTGACGACGGCGACGATCCTGCCGTCGTCGATGACCACGTCCGCGCGGTAGGAGGGCGCGCCGCCGCCGTCGACGACGTCCGCGTCCCGGATGACCAGATCCTCCACAGGGTGCTCCCTAGAAGTAGGTGCGGACGTAATCGACGACCGTGCCGTCCGCCTCGGCGACGGGGATCAGCTGCCACTTGTCGAAGGACGTGCACGGGTGGGAGAGGCCCAGGCCCACCCAGTCCCCGACCCGGACGTCCGCCTCGGGCGCGGTGGCGAGCCAGGTGTGCTGGTCGGACAGGCCGGTGACCGACACCCCGGTCGCCGGACGTTCCGTGCCCTCCCGGCGGATCACCTGGGCGAACGGGAGGTGCAGGTCGTAGGCCGCGTCCCGCTTGCCCGCGTTGGCGAAGGCCTGCCCGGGGGAGGGGCGGGAGACGATCTGTGCCCAGAGACGGAAGGCCGGCTCCAGGCCGCCCTCCTCGGGGACGCGGTTGAAGGGGGTGATCTCCCGGTAGTGGCCGTCGTCGTGCGAGACGTAGGCGCCGGACCGCAGCAACTTCAGTACCGGCACGGACAGTTCGGGGATCCCGGCGAAGACGTCCGCCACCGCGTCGAACCAGGCGCTGCCGCCCGCGCTGACGACGACCTCGTCCGTGCCGGCGAACCGTCCCGCCTTGTCGAAGTCGGCGGCGAGCGCGACGAGCCGGCGCAGATAGGCGTGCACCCGGCCGGGGTCCGCCTGCGGGACCTCGCCCTCGTACCCGGCGACCCCGACCAGCCGCAGGGTCCCCGCCCCGGCCACCGCGTCCGCGACCGCCGCGCACTCCGCCTCGGTGCGGACACCGGTACGGGCGCCCTCCCCGGCGGCCAGCTCCACGACGACGTCGACAGGACGCGAGGTCCCCTTCAGCGCCGCGTCCATCAGCTCGACGCCGCGCACGGAGTCGACGTAACAGATGAACCGGAACTCCGCGTCGCGCGCCAGTTCGGCGGCGATCCAGCGCAGCGCCGGGGCGTCCACGAGCTCGTTCGCGAGGAAGATCCGCCGGGTGCCGAAGGCCCGTGCCACCCGCACCTGGTGCGGCACGGCCAGCGTGATGCCCCACGCCCCGTGTTCGATCTGGCGGCGGAAGAGCTGCGGGGCCATGGAGGTCTTGCCGTGCGGGGCGAAGGCGAGGCCGTGCCGTTCGGTGTACGTCTCCATCAGCGCGAGATTGTGCTCCAGACGCTCGGCGGAGAGGGCCAGCACCGGGGTGGCGAAGCCGTCCGAGAAGAGGTTGCGGCGCTGGGCGGCCAGCTCGCCGACGGTGAGGCCCTCGGCGTCGGGCGGGAGGCCCTTGAAACGGTGGTCGACGCGCTCCTGGGCGAGACGGGCGAGCGCGTCGGTGCCGGTGTCGAAGGACACGGAGCCTCCCTGATCAGGTTGGTTGCATTCTTTGCAACGTCCATTGCGTATATCGCTTACCGCTGTCTAACATCCACGCCAACGCCGGGTCAATGGAGCCCGCAGCGACCCGAGACGACGAGGAGCCACGACCATCGTGAAGGCCACGGACGCCGTTGACGCCGTGGACGTCGTCGCGCTCGGCGAGTCCATGGTCACGTTCCTGCCCACCCGGCCGGGGCGCCTCGCGGACGTACCGTCCTTCGACCGCGCGATCGGCGGCGCGGAGTCCAACGTGGCATGCGCACTGGCGGCTGCGGGACATTCGGTGCGCTGGGTGAGCCGGGTCGGCGCGGATGGCTTCGGCGACCATCTGGTGGAGACGATCGGGGAGCACGGCGTCGACGTCGCGTCCGTCGGGCGCGATCCGTCGCGTCCGACGGGGGTGTACTTCCGTACGGCGGGGGACCGGGCGACCGATGCCCACGAGGTCGCGTACTACCGGGCGGGGTCGGCGGCTTCCGCCATGTCGGTGGCGAACGTCGACCTGGGGGCGGTGCGCGCGGCCCGGATCCTGCACCTGTCCGGGATCACGGCGGCCTTGTCCGAGGACTGCCTGGACCTGATGAGAGAGCTGACGGCTCCCGGCGGGGAACGGCCGCTGGTGTCGTTCGACGTCAACTACCGGCCGGGTCTGTGGACCGGGCCCACGGACGCGGGGGTCCTGCTCGACCTCGCCCGGCGCGCGGACCTGGTGTTCGTGGGTGAGGACGAGGCGGAGGAGGCGTGGCGGGTGACGGGCGGGCCGGAGGCGATCCGTGCGTTGCTGCCGGAGCCGGGCGTGCTGGTGGTGAAGCAGGGCGCGGCGGGGGCCACGGTGTTCGTGCCGGGTGCGGGCGCGTCGTGGCCGGTCCCGCCCCGCGGCGCAGCCGCAGATCAGTACAGCCCCGCGCCCCTCACTGGGCTCCCCGCCCCCACCCCGCCCACCTTCGAACCCGCCCCCACCGTCGGCGTCGTGGCGACCGTCGGCGCCGGTGACGCCTTCGCCGCCGGATTCCTCTCCGGAACCCTGCGCGGACTGCCCGTCCGCAGCCGGCTGAGGCTCGGCCACCTCTACGCGGCCGCCGCCCTCACCACCCCCGCCGACCTCGCCCCGCCGCCCGCCCGCGACACCACCGACCGCCTGACCGCCCTCGACGCCACCGCGTGGGAGAGACTTCGACTCGGCCCCGGCTGGACGCAAGCCGACGCGGCCGAAGAGGAGGTACCCACCCCATGAGCCAGACCGTCGACCGAGCGCTCAGCATCCTGCCCCTGCTCGCGGAGGGCCCCGCCGACCTCGGCCAGGTCGCCGACCGCCTCGGCGTGCACAAGTCCACCGCGCTGCGCCTCCTCCGCACACTCCACGAACACGGCCTGGTCTACCGCCAGTCCGACCAGCGCTACCGCCTCGGCGCCCGGCTCTTCGCCCTCGCCCAGGAAGCGATGGAGAACCTCGACATCCGCGAGATCGCCCATCCCCACCTGGCCCGGCTCAACGAGGCCTGCGGGCACACCGTGCACCTCGCCGTGTTGGAGGAGGGCGAGGTCCTCTACATCGACAAGGTCGAGAGCCGCTACCCGGTGCGCATGTACTCACGGATCGGCAAGCCGGTCGCCATCACCGTCGCCGCCGTCGCCAAGCTGCTCCTCGCCGACCTGCCCGAGCCCGAGCGGCGCGCCCTCACCGACAAGCTCGACTACCCCATGTACACGGCCCGTTCGACACCGAACGCGGAGGCCTTCCGCAGGGAACTGGCCAAGGTGCGCGAACAGGGCTGGGCCACCGACCTCGGCGGCCACGAGGAGTCCATCAACTGCGTCGCGGCCCCCATCCGCGGCGCCGACGGCCGGGTCGTCGCCGCGATGTCGGTCTCCGCGCCCAACGTCGTCGTCACCGCCGACGAACTCCTCACCCTGCTCCCGCGGGTGCGCCGTACGGCGGACGCGATCAGCGGCGAGTACTCCGGCAGAACACCGATCAAGGAAACCAGCTGATGACCGAGAAGACCGCCCTCACCCCCAAGACCCACACCACCCCGCCCGCCAAGTTCTCCCACGGCGTGAGGAAGGGCAACATCCTCCAGGTCGCCGGCCAGGTCGGCTTCCTGCCCGCCGAGGAGGGCAAGCCCCCGACCCCGGCCGGCCCCACACTGCGCGAGCAGACCATCCAGACCCTGGACAACGTCAAGGCGATCCTGGAGGAGGGCGGCGCCTCCTGGGACGACGTGATGATGATCCGCGTCTACCTCACGGACGTGGACCACTTCGCCGAGATGAACGGCATCTACAACACCTACTTCGAGGAGCAGGGGCTGACCGCCCCGCCCGCCGCCCGCACGACCGTCTACGTCGGTCTGCCCGCCGGCCTCCTCATCGAGATCGACGCCCTCGCCGTCCTCGACGACTGACGGCCCCTCAACTCCCGCACACCGCACACCGCACACAGCACAGCGCACACCGGTCACGGCATGGCACCCCATCGGGCGCCATGCCGCGATCCCCCCTGCCCGAAAGCACGATGTACTCACGAAGAGGCCCGCCCCATGTCCCTACCGCTCGCCGCCTCCACCACCCCAGCCACCCCACCCCACACCGGAGGCCTGCTCCTCCTCCTCGACGGCACCGCCGGACTTCTCACCGTCGCCGCCATCGGCATCGCCCTGCTGCTGTTCCTCATCATCAAGGCGAGACTCCAGCCCTTCGTCGCGCTGCTCGCCGTCTCCATAGCCGTCGGCCTGCTGGCCGGTCTCTCCGTCACCGAGCTCTTCGGCACCGTCCAGCGCTCGGACGCCGTCTCCACCGTCGAGTCCGGCATGGGCGGCATCCTCGGCCATGTCGCGATCATCATCGGCCTCGGCACCATGCTCGGCGCGATCCTCGAAGTCAGCGGCGGGGCGGAAGTACTCGCCTCCCGGCTCCTCAACCTCTTCGGAGAGAAGCGGGCCCCGCTCGCCATGGGCCTCACCGGCCTGATCTTCGGCATCCCGGTCTTCTTCGACGTCGGCATCTTCGTCCTGGCCCCGCTCGTCTACGCGGCGGCCAAGCGCGGCGGCAAGTCGATCCTCCTCTACTGCCTCCCGCTGCTCGCCGGCCTCTCCATGACCCACGCGTTCCTGCCGCCGCACCCCGGTCCGGTGGCCGCCGCCGCCCTGCTCCACGTCCAGCTCGGCTGGGTCATCCTCATGGGCATCGTCTGCGGCATCCCGGCGGTGCTGGCCGCGTGGGCGTTCTCGGCGTGGATCGGCAAGCGGATCTTCGTCGCCGTGCCGCAGGACATGGTCGAGGCGGCCGAGGAGGCCAGGCAGGCCGTGGTGGCCGAGCAACGGGCGGCCGGGGTGGAGCCCCAGGAGAAGCCCGTCCCGCTCGGCACGGTCCTCGCCATCATCGGTACGCCGCTGATCCTGATCCTCGCCGCGACCTTCTCCTCCATCGCCCTGGACCCCTCCACCGGCCGCTCGGTCCTGGAGTTCTTCGGCACACCGATGGTCGCCCTCACCATCGCCCTGGTCCTCGCCTACTATCTGCTCGGCATCCGGCGCGGCTGGTCCCGCAAGTCCCTGGAGACCGTGTCCACCGCGTCCCTCAAGCCGGTCGGCAACATCCTGCTGGTGGTCGGCGCGGGCGGGATCTTCGGTGCCGTCCTGAAGGCGAGCGGGGTCGCCCAGGCCCTGTCCGACACCTTCAACGGCGTCGGCCTCCCGGTGATCGTCCTCGCCTATCTCATCTCCGTCGTCCTGCGGGTCGCGCAGGGCTCGGCGACGGTGGCGATCGTGACCACGGCCGGCATCGTCGCCCCGCTGCTGAGCGAGGGCCACCACTCCCAGGCCTTCGTCGCCCTGGTGATCATGGCCATCTCGGCGGGCTCCATCTTCGCCTCGCACGTCAACGACGGCGGCTTCTGGATGGTCGCCAAGTACTTCGGCATCAGTGAACGGGACACCCTGAAGACCTGGACCGTACTGGAGACGGTGCTGTCGGTGGCCGGGTTCGCGGTGGCGGCCGTGCTCAGCGTCTTCGTCTAGGCGGCCTTCTTGCCTGTAGGCGGTCTTCTTGTAGGCGTCTCATAACGAAGTTGGGGCTGGCTGTGTCCGGCACAGGTTCTTCGACCATACTGCCCGCTGTGGAGCAGCGCATAGGAGCCAACAGCCAGCCCCTGGAAGGCGCCGGATTCGACCCGGCCTTCATCCCCGGGCTCACCGCACCCGCGTCCGCCGAGGCGAAGGACGCGGGGCCGGAGGACACCCGGCCCGAGGAGGCCGAGGGTGCCGAGGCGGCGGTGGAACCGGTGGCCCTGACCAAGGCCGCGTCGGACACCGGGACCGACGCCGGGACCACGGCGGGGTCGGACGATGCCGAAGAGACCGAGGAGGCCGCCGACGGTCCCGTCTTCGAGGCCGCCGACCGGCGCGCCCGGATAGTGGCCGACCACCAGGGCGTGCGCCTCGGCCTCGACGAGGAGAAGTGCGAGTTCCGCTGGGACGAGATCGGCGCGATCGAGACCGAGGCACCGCGCTTCGGGAAGCGCTTCACGATCACCGTCCACACCCCGGACCGCCGCTGGTACCCCATCGAGATCGAGGCGCCGTCCCGTTCCCGCTTCAAGGAGTGGGAGGACGAGCTGGACGCGGTCCTGGACGCCTACTTCGAGGACGGCGACGCAATAGCCGAAGGCGAAGCCACAGACGAAGCCGAGACCGGCGCCGACGACTGAGGGACGCGGGAAACCGCGCACCTATAGCCCCGCCCAGCCTTCCAAGTCCGGCCCTCCTCACATTCCACTCGCCCGCGTGACGCCGGTGTGCGCCGCACCGGCCCCCTCGGGGACCGTGGACGAACGGCGAAGAGGAGGGCTGGCTGATCATGGGCGGATCGGCCCCGCGCGGGGGCTGCCATCTGCCGGTCGAGACGCGACCTGGCGTACGTGGCCGAACTGCTCGTCGGCGAACTGGCGGCGAACGCCCTGTGCCATGCGGCGAGCCGGTTCCGGCTCACCCTGTCCGCCTCGCACGGCGTGCCGCGCTGCGAGGTCGCCGACGAGGACCACCGCCCCCCGCGACTGATCGACGCGGGCCTCGCGGCGGGCGACAGAGGGATGTACCTGGTGGACGCCCTCTCCCGGCACTGGGGCTGTCACCAGGACGGGCCGGGCAAGACCGTCTGGTTCGACCTCGGCACCTGCGGGTGCGAGTAGCTCCGCCGTGCGGGCCGCGGCGATGCGGGCGGGTCGTCGCGGCCCCTTCGGAGTTAGTGACCGCTACGGCAGGCCATGCACGTGCGCTCCCACCGAGTTGGACCACGCGTTGCCCGACGCCGCGTCCCAGTTCGTCGACCAGGTCATCGCGCCGCGCAGGTCGGGGTAGGTCGTCGACGGCTTGAAGGAGCCGCAGTTGGTGGCCTTGGTCAGGCAGTCCAGGGCGTTGTTGACCACCGTCGGCGAGACGTAGCCGCTGCCCGCCGCGCTGGTCGACGCCGGCAGGCCGAGGCCCACCTGGGACGGGGACAGCCCGCCCTGTAGCTGGATGCAGGCCAGCGCGGTGAGGAAGTCCACCGAGCCCTGGCTGTACACCTTGCCGTCGCAGCCGAGCATCGAACCGCTGTTGTAGTACTGCATGTTGACGACCGTGAGGATGTCCTTGATGTTCAGGGCCGTCTGGAAGTAGGAGCCGGACGTCGACTGCATGTCGATGGTCTGCGGCGCCATGGTGATGATGAGCGACGAGCCCGCCTTCGCCGAGAGCGAGCGCAGCGCCTGGCTCATGTAGGTCGCGTTGAGGCCGTTCTCCAGGTCGATGTCGACGCCGTCGAAGCCGTACGTCTGCATCAGCGAATAGACGGAGTTGGCGAAGTTCGTCGCGGACGTCGAGTCGCTGATCGAGACCGTGCCGTTCTGGCCGCCGACCGAGACGATGACCTTCTTGCCGGCCGCCTGCTTGGCCTTGATGTCGGCCTTGAACTGGTCGACCGTGTATCCGCCGAGCCCGGCGGAGTCGAGGGTGAAACTGACCGCGCCCGGTGTGGTGGTCGCGTCCGCGAAGGCGACGGCGATGATGTCGTACGAGGACGGCACGTCCGAGATCTTCTGGACGGTCGCGCCGTTGTTGAAGTTCTGCCAGTAGCCCGTCACCGCGTGCTTGGGGAGCGAGCCGCCGCCGCTGCCGCCGGAGGCCGTCGTCGTCGCGGTCACCGCCGTCGACTTGGCGGACTCGCCCGCCGAGTTGGTCGCGGTGACCTGGAAGGAGTACGACGTCGAGGCGGCGAGGCCGGTGACGGTGGCCGAGGCGCCGGTGACCGCCGTGACCTTGGTGCCGTTCCGGTAGACGTTGTAGCCGGTCGCGCCCGACACCGCGCTCCAGGACAGGGACGCGGAGGACGACGTCGTACCGGAGACCGCGAGTCCGGTGGGGGTCGCGGGGATGGTCGGGCCCGGGACGGAGCCGCCTCCGCCGTCGGGGCCGTAGACCGAGACGTCGTCGGCGTAGTAGGCGGCCTGGGCGTACCAGCCGTGGGTCCAGACGGTGACCGAGGTGGTCGAGGAACCGGTGGTGAAGGTCGTCGACAGCTGCTTCCAGGACGAGGAGTCCGGGGTCCAGGTCGACACGTCGGTGGTGCCGGTGCCGGTGACGCCGAGGTAGGTGTAGCCGCCCTGCACCCAGGCGCTCAGCGTGTAGGTCGAGTTGGCCTTCACCGCCACCGTCTGGCTGCACTGGGCGTAGTCCTGCCCGGCCGGGGTCGCCTTCAGGGCGGCGGCGCCGGAGTGGACGGGGGAGGAGACGGCCGTGCCGCTGTTCGCGGAGCAGGTCCAGTTGGTCAGGGCCGACTCGAAGCCGGGGTTCTTGACGTTGTTGACGTCGGCGGCGGAGGCCGGGGAGGAGGCCAGGCCCGCCATCGCGAGTGCCGTGGCGAGGGTGGCCACGGCCGACCAGGTGCGGATGCGTCGCTGTCCGGCATGTCGGGACAGGAGTCCGGGGATGAGTCTGGGCATGACAATCAAGGTGGTCCAGACCAATTCACGTGTCAATAGGTCCAGACCAAATTCAAAGCCGCCGCTGGGCGGATCAGGCCCCGGTCATATGCTCAACCTGTCCCGATTTGGCGCTACTTGTGCGGTCACGGATCCCAGACAGCTGTACAAACGCTGTTCTCCGGTCACAGAGGCGTGGTTACAGTGCTGAGGTAGTCACGCAATGAAGTCGTCCCGGCTCATTGGAGTAACGCCGGTGGGCCGCCGGGGTGTGAAGAGCGGGGAGCTGCGCGTGCCAACTGCCATTGCCGTGACCAGTGCCGACATGGCGCTGCCGGCGCAGGACGAGCGGACGATGCCCGCGGTCGTGCTCCGGGACCTGGACCAGCGGCCCCTGGACCAGAGCCTCGCCGAGTTCGTGGCGCTCATCGAGCAGCACGGGCATGTGATCGTCGTCTGCTCCGCGGCCGTACCCGAAGCAGTGACCCGGCGCCTGCACACCCTCCGCTCCCTGCTGGAGAGCGACCGGATCGCCCTGTTCCGCCCCGATCTGCCGCCCCTCGGCATCGCCGTCCTGGCCCGGCAGCTGCGGCAGCTGGCCTCCTGCGACCTCAGCCCCGGCGTGCTCGCGTCGGCCGGCCGGCTGCTCACCCACTACATCCACTGCGGCGCGGTCCTCGGCTCGGTCGCCAGGCTGGACCGGGTCCCGGTCACCCTCAAGGCGCACGCCAAGTCCTGGATGCCCGCCACCCAGTTCGGGGTCGTCGCGCACCCCCAGCCGCAGCTGGTCAGGGTCGCCCCGGAAGCGACCCTGACCGGACCCGAGTTCAGCACCTGGATGCTGGTCGCCAGGGGACAGCTGCAGTCCGAGTGGATCGGCGGCCTCGTAACGTCCTGGGGCGCCCACGGGCTGCGTGAGACCCCGCTGCCGGCCGAGTCCGCCCGGTGGTGGGGGACCGCCCGGATGATCGAGTTCACCAGCTATCTCGCCGACCTGTCGGTCCTCTACCAGCTGGTCACCTCCGTGCGGCAGACCAGCTGTCACTGGTGCGGCATCGACGTCATCGGCGACCGCTGTGTCTTCTGCTCCGCCACCCCGCCCCTCTACGACCCCCCGGCGACCCGCGCGCTGGAACACCGGACGCACGCCTGACCCGTACCACCCACCGCTCGGTTCCCCCACTTCCCCCGATGAGGTCGCACGGTCCATGAACTCCCGTCAGCGCCGCGGCGTGATACTCCTGATCCTGTCGGTGATCTGCGCGCTCGCCGCGTTCGCCGGCGTGCTCTCGGTCATCGACAACGCGAAGTCCGAAGTCGGCCCCAAGGCCACCGCGTACGAACTCCGGTCCGACGTCGCGCCGTACACGACGCTGAGCGCGAGCCAGTTCCAGAAGGTCTCGATGCCCAGGCGGTGGCTGTCCACCAACGCGGTCACCAGCCTCAGCGAGATCCAGGGCAAGATCGCGGTCACCACGCTGAAGAAGGGCTCGCTGCTCCAGAGCGACATGATCGTCGACCAGCCCGAGCTGAAGGCGGGACAGCAGGAGGTCGCGATCATGATCGACGCGGCCACCGGCGTCGCCGGCAAGATCACCCCGGGCTCGCTGGTCAACGTCTACGCCACCTTCCAGGGCAAGCAGCAGAGCGCCCCCGACCAGTCGAAGATCATCGTGACCAACGCCCGGGTCCTGGACGTCGGCAAACTCACCTCGCTGGAACCCGACAACAAGAACCAGCAGCCCACCGACGCCGTCCCCATCACCTTCGCGCTGTCCACGCTCGACGCCCAGCGCCTCACCTACGCGGAGTCCTTCGCCCAGCGGGTCCGGCTCGCCCTGGTCGCGCCCGGCACGACGACCACCGTGCCGGACAAGGACCGCACCTACGAACTCGCGACGGACAAGTGAGAGGCGCCTCGCATGCCCATCAGGATCCTCCCCGCCGTCGGTGACGCGGACGCCGTCCGCTCCCTGATCTCCCTGCTCAGCCAGCTCCCGGACAGCGAACCCCTGCCGCCCGTCGTCGACTCCACCCAACTCGTCGACACCCTGTCCCGGTTCGCCGCCGAGTCCGTCGACGAACTCCCCGAGGTCGTCGTCGTCCACGAACGCATCGGCCCGGTCCCGGCCCTGGAGCTGATCCGCGAGGTCGCCCTGCGCTTCCCGGCGGTCGGCGTCGTCCTCGTCACCACCGACACCAGCCCCGGCCTGTTCGCCGCCGCGATGGACTCCGGCGCCCGCGGCCTGGTCGGGCTCCCCCTGGGCTACGAGGAACTGGCGGGCCGCGTCCAGGCCGTCGCCCAGTGGTCCACGGGCGTACGACGCCACCTCGGCCACGGCGCGGACGCGTTCGCCGGCGTCGGCGGGACCGTCGTCACCGTCAGCGGCGCGAAGGGCGGGACCGGCGCGACCCTGGTGGCGATCCAGATCGCCCTCGCCGCGCACGCCTCCGGCCACTCCACCGCCCTGGTCGACCTCGACCTCCAGACCGGGGACGTCGCCTCCTATCTGGACGTCCAGTTCCGCCGCTCGGTCGCCGACCTGGCCGCGGTCAACGACATCTCCCCACGCGTCATTGCCGAGGCCGTCTTCCGCCACGACTCCGGGCTCGCCCTGCTCCTCGCACCGGCCGAGGGCGAACGCGGCGAGGAGGTCACCGACCGGGCCGCCCGCCAGATCCTCAGCGCCCTGCGCTCCCGCTACGAGATCGTGATCGTCGACTGCGGCGCCCAGCTCGGCGGGGCGGGGGCGGCGGCGGTGGAGACGGCCGACATGGCACTCCTGGTGACCACGCCCGACGTGGTCGCCGTACGCGCCGCCAAGCGCACGGTGCGCATGTGGGACCGGCTGCAGATCCGCAAGGCCGAGGAGACCACGGTGGTCGTCAACCGGCATACGAGGGCTACGGAGATCCAGCCGGCGCTGATCCAGCGCATTACCGGGACCGCACTGGCGCGGACGCCGATTCCCGCCAACTTCAAGGAACTCCAGGGTGCGGTGGACGCGGGGCGGATGCACGAGCTGGACGCGCGCAGCACGGTGAAGCAGGCGCTGTGGGCACTGGCCGGGGAGCTGGGACTGGTGCGGACGGGGGAGGGGACGGTGCCGCGGCGGGCCGGCAGGGCGCGGGGGGCGGAGCGGCCGGCGGTGGGGTTCCGGCGGCGGAGGGAACTCCGATGAGGAGCGGTGGGGCAGCGCCCCACAGGGGCGCGGGGAACTGCGCGCTCAGCCCCCACATACCCGTACCCGACCGTCGGCGAGACCGAGGCCAAGTCACCATAGAGCTCCTCGGCATGACCCCGGTCATCATCCTCACCCTCGTCCTCATGTGGCAGGCCGTCCTCGTCGGATACGCCTTCACCCTCGCCGGAAACGCCGCCGACGAAGGCGTACGTGCGGGCACGGCCGTCCCCCGGGGGGAACGGTTCGGCGCCTGTCAGCGTGCCGCGCTGGAGAACCTCTCCGGGGCCTGGCGGCAGGGGGCCACCGTGGACCAGTGCGGCGGCACGGGCATGGTGACCGCGGACGTCTCGCTGCGCGTCCCCGTGCTGTTCCCGGGCACCATCGACTTCCCCGTCACCGTGCACGGCCACGCCGGCACGGTGGAGGAGGTGAAGCACTGAGATGCACCCCAGCCGGCAGACCCGCGACCGTGGCCAGGTCGCCGTCGAGTACCTCGGGTTCATCCCGATCCTGCTCATCGTCGCACTGGCCGGCATCCAGCTCGGCGCCGTCGCCTACGCCGCCGAGCAGGCCGGGACGGCGGCGCGCGCGGGGGCACGGGCCGCCTCGCTGCGGCAGGACGCCGGCGCGGCCTGCGCGAGCGCGGTCAGCGCGGGGATCGATGTGAGCTGCGCTTCCTCGGGGGCGGGCGGCGACTCGGTCACCGTCACCGCCACGGTCCACATCCCGACGATCGTCTGGAACCTGGGCAACGCCACGAAGACCGCCACGATGCCGCTCGACCACTGAACGAGGAGCGCCATGAGTTTGCGGGCACGCATCAACTCCCCCGAGGAGCACGGCAGCCGGGGCGAGGACGGCCATCTGGTCTCCTCCTACCGGGCCAAGCTCCTGGAGGAGATCGACCTCGCGGAGATGAGCGCGCTGGCCGCCGCCGAGCGCCGGGCGCGCCTCGAACGCGTCCTCGGGCACATCATCAGCCGTGAGGGCCCGGTCCTGTCGACGGTGGAACGCTCCCAGCTGATCCGCCGGGTGGTCGACGAGGCGCTGGGCCTCGGCATCCTGGAACCGCTCCTCGAAGACGCGTCGATCACCGAGATCATGGTGAACGGCCCCGACGCGATCTTCGTCGAACGAGGTGGCCGCGTCGAGCAGTTGCCGTTGCGGTTCGTGTCCGCGGACCAGCTGATGCAGACCATCGAGCGGATCGTCTCCACGGTCAACCGCCGCGTGGACGAGTCCAACCCGATGGTCGACGCCCGCCTCCCCTCCGGCGAACGTGTCAACGTCATCATCCCGCCGCTCTCCCTGACCGGCCCCACCCTCACCATCCGCCGCTTCCCGCGCTCCTTCACCCTCCAGGAGCTGATCGGCTTCGGCTCGCTCGACGAGCACATGGTGTTCCTGCTGGCGGGCCTGGTGCAGGCGAAGTTCAACATCATCGTCTCCGGCGCCACCGGCACCGGCAAGACCACCCTGCTGAACGCCCTCTCCGGGCTGATCCCGGCCCACGAACGCATCATCACCATCGAGGACTCCGCCGAACTCCAGCTCCAGCAGTCGCACGTGGTCCGCCTGGAGTCCCGCCCGGCGAACGTCGAGGGCAAGGGCCAGATCACCATCCGCGACCTGGTCCGCAACTCCCTGCGGATGCGCCCCGACCGGATCGTGGTCGGTGAGGTCCGCGGCGGCGAGTCCCTGGACATGCTGCAAGCCATGTCCACCGGCCACGACGGCTCGCTCGCCACCGTCCACGCCAACAGCGCGGAGGACGCCCTGACCCGGCTCCAGACCCTGGCCTCCATGTCGGACGTCGAAGTCCCCTTCGTCGCCCTGCACGACCAGATCAACAGCGCGGTCGACGTCCTCGTCCAGCTGACCCGGTTCGCGGACGGCGCCCGCCGGATCACCGAGATCGCGATGCTGGACAGCCACGGCAGCGAGCCGTACCGGCTGGCGACGGTGGCCCGCTTCGACGCCCGGCCCATGACCCACGACGGCCGTGTCCACGGCGCCTTCCAGTACTTCCCGCTCCCGCGCCGCACCGCCGACCGCCTCTACATGGCGAGCCAGCCGATCCCGCAGGCCTTCGGCGTGGCCCAGCACTTCGACCAGCTCACCACCCGAGAAGCGAGGTAGGCCATGCCCCTCCACGACCTCGTCACCCTCACCACCGGCGTCACGCTGCTGGCCTGTCTGCTGGCCGTGGTGGGCCTGCACACCTACGCCTCCGGCCGGGCCCAGCGCGCCGCCCTGGTGGACCGCCTCTCCCACACCGGCCAGGCCCCGCTCACCGGCCGCCGGCGCCGCTTCCGCAACCTCGACCGCCGCCTGCGCGGCACCGCGATCGGCCGGCGCCTGGAACTTCGCCTGGCGGCGACGGGCCTGGACGTCACCCCCGGCGAGTTCTTCGCCTACATGCTCGCCGCCGCCGTGGCCCTCTGGCTCATCGGCCAGGCCGCCCTGGCCCCCTTCTTCGGTCCGATCGCCGGCCTCCTCGGGGTCTTCGCCGCCGTGCAGTTCCTCAACTGGCAGCGCCAGAAACGCATCGAACGGTTCATCGGCCAACTCCCCGAACTGGCCCGCATCCTGGCCAACGCCACCCACGCCGGCCTCGCCCTGCGTACCGCGATCGGCATGGCGGCGGAGGAGCTGGAGGCCCCCGCCGGTGAGGAACTCGCCAAGGTAGCCGACCAGTTGGCGATCGGCCACTCCATGGACGACGCGCTGGGCGAACTGGCCGCCCGGCTCCCGTCCCGCGAACTGGTCGTCCTGGTCACGACCTTGATTCTGTCCAACAGGGCGGGTGGTCAAGTGGTGAGTGCGCTGCGCAACCTCACCGAGACCCTGGAGGAGCGCAAGGAGACCCGCCGCGAGATCCGCACCCAGCTCTCCCAGGTGACGATGACTTCCTATGCCGTCCCGGTCCTCGGCATCGGTGCCCTGTTCCTGATGAACGGGGTCAAGGACGGCACGCTGGACCGCATGACGGGCACCACCCTGGGCCAGGCGGCCGTGCTCATCGCCTTCGGCCTCTACGTCATCGGCTTCGTCCTCATCCGCCGCCTGAGCCGCATCGACGTATAGGGGCTGTCAAGATGGCACTACTCCTGGCCCTCCTGATGGCCCTCGGCGTCTGGGGTGTCTTCGCGGGCGTCCGCATGTACCGCGCGGAAGCGAAACTCCCGTCCGACCTGGCGATCGCCCTGGAGGTGGGCGCGACCCGCACCGGCGCCGCCAACTCCCTCATCGACCGCATGGGCATGCGGTACGCGCCCGCGGTGCTGCGCCTGATGGGCCCGCGCCAGGTGGCCAGGTACCGCCGCAAGATCGACCTGGCGGGCAACCCCGGCGGCCTGACGATCGACCGCTACGCGGCCCGCAGGGCGGTGTACGGCGCGCTGGGCGGCGTCGGCTTCCTGGTCTTCCTCCTGCGCGGCCAGTGGCTGGTGGCCGTTCTCCTCCTGCTCTTCGGCGCGTTCTGGACGGAGGTCGGCATCTGGTCGGCGATCCGCATCCGCAAGGATGTCATCGAACGCACCCTGCCGGACTTCCTGGACGTCCTGGCGGTGGTGGTGAGCGCCGGCCTCGGTTTCCGTCAGGCCCTCGACCGGGTCGCCTCCCACTACGAGGGCCCCTGGGCGGACGAACTCCGCATCACCCTGCGCCAGCTGGACCTGGGCATGAGCCGCCGCCAGGCCTTCGCGGAACTCCGCCGGCGCAACGACTCCGAACAGGTGGCGATGTTCGTGACGGCGCTCCAGCAGGGCGAGGAGCTGGGCGCGCCGATCGTGGACACCCTGGTCGCCCTGGCCAAGGACATGCGCCGCACGGACGCCCAGAACGCCCGCCGCAAGGCGGCCCGGGCGGTACCGAAGGCCACGCTGATGATCACCACGTTCATGGTCCCGGCGACGATGCTCCTGCTGGCGGCGGGTCTGCTGCTGGGCTCGGGGGTCGACTTCGGCTCGGTCACGGGGCAGTAGCCGGGGGAGGGAGGTGATGGCGATGGCGACACGGGAGGACGGCGGGAAGGTCGAGATAAGGGCCCTGCAGGCCATGTGCCGCCAGGTGTTCGGCTTCCGCCTGGCGATGATCGCCGTGGCCTCCCCGGCCGCGCTCCTCAACGCCAGTCCCGGCCTCGGCGTCCGGCTGGTCGGCTCGGCCGTCGTGGTCACCTTCATGATCTCGTACGTCCTTTTCCGGGACTGGCAGCGCTTCGGCCCCCTCCTCCTGCGCCACCCCACCCTCCTGGCCGCCGACACCCTGTTCGGCTTCTTCCTCCTGATCTCGGCCGGCCCCGACACGACCCTGGCCTACGTCAGTGTCTGCACCCCGCTGCTCGCCGGCCTCCTCTACAGCTGGCGCGGAGCGGCGGTCTTCGCGTCCCTCCAGTCGCTGATCCTGCTCCTGGTACAGGCGGCCCTGAAGCACCACACGAGCATCGCCGAGTCGCTTCTCCTGCCCGGCCTGTGTGTCATCACGGGCGCGATGGGCTCGACCCTGCGCACCCTCATGCTCCGCTTCGGCACCGCCACGGAGGCCCTCACCGCGACCCGGGCCCAGCTCGCCGCGACGGAGGCGGTGAGCGCGGAACGCGCCCGGTTGGCCCGCGAGATGCACGACTCGGTGACCAAGACGCTGTACGGCGTTGCGCTGATCGCCGACGGCCTGGCGGAGTCGGCGGCCGCGACCCCGGACTGCCTGGACCCGGCGCTGATCAGACAGCAGGCGGAACTGGTGGCGAGCGCGGCGCGGAGGGCGGCGGCGGAATCCCGGGACCTCCTGAAGGATCTGCGCGCCCGAACGGACGGCGAGGCATCGGACGTACGCTCCGAACTGGAGTCGCTGACACGTGACTTCACGGCCCGTACGGCGATGACTGCGACCTACGAGGGCCCCGACACCCCGGTTCCGCTGTCCCCCGCCAAGGCCCGCCAGCTGCTCGGTATCGCGGCGGAGGCCCTGGAGAACGCCCACCGCCACGCGGGGGCGACGAGAGTCGACGTAAGGGCGGAGACCACCTCTGACCACCGACTGATCGTCACGATCCACGACGACGGCCGCGGCCTGCCCCCGGACACGACCGTCGAAGACCTGCACCGCACCGGCCACTTCGGCCTGCTCGGCATGACGGAACGGGCCGCGTCGATGGGCGCGCGTCTCCGGCTGACCGCCGACAAGGGCACCGAGGTCCGGGTGGAGCTGACCCTGACATGACCGAGCCGAGAGGAGGCCCTCCGATGCCGCGGCACCCCTTCACGGAGTGCGAAGAGCCACCGCCCCTACCCCTGCGCGTCCTGGTGGCCGACGACAACCCGGTGATCCGCGCGGGCCTGACGGCCGTCCTCTCCGCCGCGGACGGCCTCACGGTCGTCGCCGAGGCCGACGACGGCCGTGAGGCCTACGAGGCTGCCCTGCGCCACCGCCCCGACGTCATCCTTCTCGACGTCCGCATGCCCGGGGTTGACGGCATGGCGGCGCTGCCGCATCTGGTGCGGCTGGCCCCGGTCATGATGCTGACCTACAGCGACGAGACGGAGATCGTGCAGGAGGCCGTCCGCCTGGGCGCCGGGGGCTATCTGGTCCACGGCGAGTTCACGACCCGGGAGCTGACCCGGGCCGTTCGGGATGTCGGCGGCGGGTTGCCGCACTTCACGCCGACCGCGACGAACGCGTTGCTGGCGCATGTACGCAGACACGCATCTGCACACGTAAATGCCGAACTTCGCACTCCACCAAGGCATTTTCCGATCCAACACCTTTCGCGACTGCAATCTGATGTGAGACAGTCAGCCAAGTCCCGGTTTCAACTGAGCAGCAGGGAGGCGGAGATCATGGACCTCATCGCATCCGGCATGAACAACCAGCAGATCGCTGCCACTTGCTTCATCAGCGAGAAGACGGTCAAGAACCACATCAACCGCATCTTCGCCAAGCTCCACACCGCCACCCGCGCGCAGGCGACGGCCAAGTGGCTGGGGGTGGCCTGAGGATGAGCTGGGTGAACTGGGTCCGGATTTGGGCCCTGGGACCCTCCGCCGTTGGGTATGTTCCGCCGTACGTTGCGAGGATCGGAACCGAACCCGGAGGGGAGCACCATGAGCGACCGGATGCTGAGGATGCTAGTTGCCATGCAGCGCCGCGCCGACGACCGGGGGCAGACCGCGGTCGAATATTTGGGGATCATCGCGGTGGTGGTGGCGATCGTGCTGGCCGTCACGGGTACCAGCATCGGCCAGACGATCCTCACCAAGATCACTGCACAAATAAACAAGATCGTGTGATGCGTCTCCGCCGTTATGGCGACTCAGGGCAGGCCTTTCCCATCTACATCACCGTAGTGGGAGGCCTGCTCTTTCTCGCGTTCGCCTATCTTGCGGTCGGCCAGGCCGCGGTGAACCGGAACGGCGCCCAGACGGCCGCCGACGCGGCGGCGCTTGCCGCGGCCATGAACACCCGTGACGAGCTCACGCACCAGTGGGTGCGGGACATACTCGATCCGACCAAGTGGCAGGACATCTTGGACGGCGATGTGACAGTCGCGGACTCCTGCTGGCGGGCGGCCCAACTGGCGTCCCAGAACGACGCGACGGCCCAGTGCACACCGAAACCGCCGCTGGGTTACACGGTCGACGCCGAGACGAACAAGACCGTCGGCGACTCGGTGGTCCCCGGCACCGAGAAACTGAAATCAACGGCACGCGCCACTGCCGTGATCGAGCCGCTCTGCACTTTCACGCTTTCCGGTGAGGCCGGTGTACTGCCTGAACTGACCTGCAGGGACCGGAACTGGACCCTGAGCCCGGACGATCTCACGGATCTCCCGGGTCCCGAGGACCTCTTCGACGTCCACCTGGCCGATTGACAAGCGAATCGACGAGTGAAGAAGGGAGCGGGAACGATGAGCATTCGGTTCACTGCGAAGGCTCGCAGGGGGGCGGTCGCGTTGATGGTCGCGACGGGCCTGGCGGTGGGAGTGGCCGGCTGCGCCGGCGGAGGCGACGACAAGGCGGGCAAGCCACAGTCGTCGGCCTCCGCCTCCAAGGAAGGCGGATCGGACCCGAGTGCCCAAGAGGGGCAGTCGGAGACGCCGTTGGCGGAGCTCAAGGGAACGGACGGGCTGCTCCTTCAGGTCACCTCCGCTCAGCGGGACTCAGGTGGTTTCGTCACCGTCAACGGCGCCATCAAGAACGACGGCGCCAATTCGGCCGTCATTCCCGCTCAGGTGAGCGGTGACGAAACAGAGATCATCAAGCACGGCTTCTCCCTCGGCGGGGCCACCTTGGTGGACTCCAAGGGCAAGAAGCGCTACTACGTCCTGCGCGATACGGACGGCCGGCCGCTCACCAGCATCGGCATCACGAACGTAGACGCCGGCCAGACCATCCCCGTCTTCATGCAGTTCCCCGCCCCGCCCGCCGGCACCGTCGAAGTCACCCTCCAACTCCCCACCTTCTCCAGCGGCACCATCCAGATCTCCGGGTGAGGCCGAAGTGACCACATCACGCCTCCCCCTGTCCCTGGGCGCCGCCACGCTCCTCCTCGTCACGAACCTGTACGGTGCGACGGCCGCCAGGGCCGACGGCGGTGGCCCGAGCGTCCCTCCGGGCACCGAGCCCTCCGCCACCGCGCCCGTGAAGGTCGACCCGACGGACCCCGACCTCAAGCTCCCCGAAGGCGCCACCCTCGCCGAACCCAAGGTCCTGGACATCAAGTCGGTCGTGGAGGACCAGAGCGGTGACGAGCGCAGGGAGGACACCAACGCGGACGTGACGTTCGCCCTCCAGGCCGAGGTGCTGTTCGGCAAGGACAGCGCCAAGCTCAGCGAGGCGGCGAAGGCGCGGATCGGTGCGATCGCGGAGGAGATCAGGAAGCAGAACGGGACCCAGGTCCGCGTCTTCGGATTCACGGACAACCTGGGCTCCTCCGGCCACGGGGACGTCCTCTCCCGCCGGCGCGCCAACGCCGTACAGGGCGTCCTCGACCAGGACCTGAACGATCCGAACATCACCTTCGACGTGCGCGGCTACGGCGAGCAGTACCCGATCGCGGACAACTCCACGGAAGAGGGCCGCAAGAAGAACCGCCGGGTGGAGGTGACGTTCCCGAGGACGGGGTGACTCGTCAGGTTGAGCTGCACGGCCGAGGGCACGTTCGCGGCCCCTCAGTCGATACAGAACTCGTTGCCCTCGATGTCCTGCATCGGAATGCACGAGTCGTTGCCGTCGTACAGCGTTCGCACGTGTACCGCGCCGAGCGGGACCAGTCGCGCGCATTCGGCCTCGAGTGCGGCGAGGCGCTCTTCCCCCACGAGTCCGGTGCCGACCCGCACGTCAAGGTGCAGCCGGTTCTTGGCGGCCTTCCCTTCGGGGACGCGCTGGAAGTACAGGCGCGGGCCCACACCTGAGGGATCAATGCAGGCAAACCACGCGTCCTGCTGCTCGGGCGGGAGTGAGCGCTTGAAATCGTCCCAAGTGGCAAACCCCTCCGGTGGCGGCGGCACGACGTACCCCAGCACCTCGCACCAGAAACGAGCGAGTCGCTCGGATTCCGCGCAGTCGAAGGTGACTTGGAACTTCTTGATCGACGTCACCGGGCCACCATATTGGCGTGTCCTGCTCAGCGAAACCCCGCGGGTTGACCCGGAGGAGCCCCGAGCACGGCTCAGTTCGCCACCACGGTCACCCGCGCGCCCGCCTTCACTCCCCACTCGGCCATCGCGCCCGCCTCCGCTTCCAGCACATGCCGGGACCGGAGGCGGGGCAGGCCAAGGCGGCCGGGGCGCATGGTGCGCACGGCGATCACCGTGAGGTGGCGGTCGAGGTAGGCGACGTCGATCGGCATCCGCATCCGGAACGTGTGGATCCCACCGGCGGGGGACAGCAGGATCGCGCCCTCAAGACCGTCACGCCCCAGCAGCCCTCTGGTACGGGCCCGGTAGGACGTGGCGATCTCCAGCGGAACCGCCGTCGCCTCAGCTCCACTCCCACCGGCGTGCACGACCAACGTCCCCCGCCCGTCCCGCCAACGTGCCATCCGGCGCCACCTCCGCAGCGACCGTACCGTCGGCACGAGCGTTCGTTCACCGGCTACGGCGGCGCACCATTCGGTTGTGACAGCCATGGCTCCGGGTAGGACGTTCCCCATGACCGCACTCGGCGCCGTGTTCCGTCCCCAACTGCCCCCCGAGCGAATCCGTGCCGTGACCCGGCTCGCGGACGAGGTCGGCCTGGAAGAGCTGTGGCTCTGGGAGGACTGTTTCCGGGAGGGCGGGATCTCCACCGCCGCCGCTGCCCTCGCCTGGTCGGAACGGGTGCGGGTGGGCGTCGGGCTGTTGCCCGTGCCGTTGCGGAACGTGGCCGTCACCGCCATGGAGGCCGCCGCGCTGCACCGGATGTTCCCGGGGCGCGCGATCCTCGGCGTCGGGCACGGTGTGCAGGACTGGATGGGCCAGGTCGGCGCCCGCGCCGAGTCCCCGCTGACCCTGCTGCGGGAGCATCTCGACGCCCTGCGCGCGCTGTTGCGCGGGGAGCGGCTCACCGTCGACGGGCGGTACGTCCGGCTCCACGATGTCGCGCTCGACTGGCCGCCCAGCGACCCCGTCCCGATCCTCGCCGGTGGCGAGGGTCCCCGCACCCTCCGCCTCACAGGTGAGGCCGCCGACGGGACGATCCTCACCGCCGCCACCCCGCCCGACGGCGTCCGCCGGGCCCGGCGGCTCATCGAGGAGGGGCGGGCGGCCGCCGGACGGGGCGCGGACGAGCCGCACGAGGTCGTCGTCTATCTCCTCACCGCCACCGGGGCCGACGCCGCTGACCGGCTGCGGGCCGAACTCGTCGCCGATGGACTGGAGTCCGTCCCCGATCTCGGCGTCGCCGGAGACGCGGGCGCCGTCGCCAAGGCCGTACGGCGGCTCACCGAGGCAGGCGCCGACACCGTCATCCTCCAGCCGACGGGGGACGAACCCGACCCCGAGGGCTTCGTACGGTTCACGGCGGAGGAGGTCCGGCCGCTGGTGCCGTAGAAACGGCCGCGCGTCGTTGTCAGTGGTGCCTGCCACACTCGCCTGCATGACGACCGACGACGTACGTCTACGGCCCGTGCGGGACGACGACCTCGAAATCTTCCTCGCCTACGAGCACGACCCGGAAGCCGTCCGGCGGTCGAGGTTCACGCCCCGGCCGCGGGAGGCATTTCTCCGGCACTGGAAGTTCAACGTGCTCGCGGATGCGGGCTGCCTGGTGCGGACCGTCCTCGTGGACGGGGAGGTCGGGGGGAACATCTGCTCCTGGTGGGACGGCGAGCGGCGGTTCACCGGGTACTGGCTCGGGCGGGCCTACTGGGGGAGAGGCGTCGGCAGCCGCGTCCTCGCTCTCTACCTCCAGGAGGACGCCGTACGGCCCCTGTACGCCGACCCCTTCGCCGGGAACACCGCCTCCGTACGGCTGCTGGAGAAGAGCGGGTTCGTCCCGGCGGGCCCGGAGCATGAGGTCGACGAGGGGTACGTGCTGCTCGTTCTGCACGACGACGCTCCCGCCGACCCCACGGAGGCGGCCCCTTGACCGCCGACCGCCGGGGACGCTCACGACGGCCTCGTCCCGCCGTACCTGTGACCGGCCTGGTCAGCCGGTACCCGTGGCCGTGGGCCGCCGGTGATCGCCCGTCGCCCCGTCGATCAGCTCCCGCAGGATGTCGAGGTGCCCCGCGTGCCGGGCGGTCTCCTCGATCATGTGCACCAGCACCCAGCGCAGGGAGACCGGGTGGTCCCGCCAGTCCGGCCGGCCCACCGCGTCCAGTGGCCGGCCGCTGATCACCGCGTCGGACGCGGCACGCGCTCGGCCGTAGAAGTCGATGATCTGCTGGGTCGTCTCGCCCGGGCCCACCGACAGGTCCTCGTCCGTGTACGGGTCGAACCACAGGGGCTCGACCTCGCCGCCGAAGCTCGACACGAACCAGCCGTACTCCACCGACCCCAGATGCTTCACCAGCCCCAGCAGGTTGGTCCCGGACGGAGCCATCGGGCGGCGCAGCTGTTCGTCGTCGAGGCCCTGCAGCTTCCACAGCACGGCGTCCCGGTGCCGGTCCAGGCTCGCGTGCAGGATTTCCTTCTCACCAGCGGTGTACGTGCCATCGGTCGTCATGGTGGGAGAAATTAGCAGCGGGCACTGACAACCCGATGGGATCATGCGGGCCATGGCAGAGCAGACCCACCGCACCTTCGAGGACCTCGTCGCCGAGGGCGCCGCCGTGCCGACCGAGGGCTGGGACTTCTCCTGGTTCGAGGGCCGCGCCGGCGAGGCCCGGCCCTCCTGGGGCTATGCCGGCGCCGCCGGCGGACGGCTGGCCCGCGCCACCGCCGCCCTCGACATCCAGACCGGCGGCGGCGAGGTCCTCGACTTCGCCCTCGGTACCGCGGCCCAGGAGCGTCACGCCCTCGGTACCGTGGCCCAGGACCGGCCGCGGCTGGTCGCCGCCACCGAGGGCTGGCCGCCGAACGTTCGCAAGGCGACCGCCCTGCTGAGCGCGCGCGGTGTCGTGGTCGTCGCCTCGCCCGAGGACGCTCGGCTGCCGTTCGCCGACGAGACCTTCGACCTGGTCCTCAGCAGGCACCCGGTGCGGGCGCACTGGCCCGAGATCGCGCGCGTGCTGCGCCCCGGCGGCAGCTACTTCGCCCAGCATGTCGGGCCCGCCAGCGTCTTCGAGCTCGTGGAGCACTTCCTCGGGCCGCAGCCGGAGGCGGCCCGCGGCGGGCGGCACCCCGACCGGGAGCGCGCCGGGGCGGAGGCTGCCGGGCTGGAGATCGTCGGCCTGCGGGCCGAGCGGCTGCGGATGGAGTTCTACGACATCGCCGCCGTCGTGCACTTCCTGCGGAAGGTCGTATGGATGGTCCCCGGTTTCACGGTCGCGGAGTACGAGCCGCAACTCCGCGCCCTGTACCGGCGGATCGAGGCGGAGGGCCCCTTCGTCGCGCACAGCACCCGGCACCTTTTCGACGCCCGCAAGCCGGCGCGCCGGGGGTGATCCACCGGCCTTGGAATCCCAGGCGCGGAAGAATGGCCAAGAACTGCCCTTCGGGCCTTCTGACGCGCATCGCACCCGGGTGAACCCAAAGGATCACCGTGACGCATGTCGTGACAGTGCGACCCAATCGGGTCAAGTCGTCCCCTAGTTCATTAACTTGCACATAAGTGAATATTTGGCGCTCAGGTTCACCTTCCATTTTCACAGTGTTTTCACATCGTTAACTCTGGTGCCCCATATGGACCTGCCGGCTCACGTAAGTTCGGACCAAGGTAATTCGCGTGAGCAAAGCTGCGCGGGCGGCATCGCGCAGTGGAGGGGGCTGCGCGGTGCCGTAACGCCCCAGTGGCGCCCGTCAAGCCGCCGTTCGCGGCCCGGGTAGCCCATCGGGGGGATGGGTGCACAACACGCCGAGACATCCCCAAGACGGCTCAAACCCTCTTGATCTCCCCGAATGCGACCACCTTCCCTGTGATTCCGCTGCGAATCGGCCATGTGTGGCACCTGAATCCAGCGTTTCGGGCCCGCCATGGCGTCGCCGGACGACTCCGGAGAGTAGTTGTGGCACGCCGATGCACGCAGCATCACTTACAAAGGGTTATGGTGAAGACCCCCCCTCGGGCCGGTCCGTCTCCCCCCCACGGACCGGCCCGTTTTTTCACCCACTTTCCAAGCGCTCTCGGCACGGTGACCCCTGGGGGCCGCGGGGCATCACGCGACCTGCCCCGACGCACCCGCGGTCGCCTCACCGCCCAAGCGCCCCACCCATTTGGGTGCCCTCCCCACCGCGCTCCCCTCAACTTCCGGAGGGGTAGGCTTCAGCCCGCGGAACCCCGCAGCGAGACACGAGGGGTGGACTCAAGTGAACCTGCGCGACAAGCTGCGCGGCCTGCTCGTCCGGCTCTACGCACGCCGGGTGGAAGGCCACCTGGACCACGCTCAGGTGCCCAAGCACATCGGCGTCATCATGGACGGCAACCGCCGCTGGGCGAAGGCCGCCGGATCCAGCACGGTGCACGGCCACCGGGCCGGCGCCGAGAAGATCGAGGAGTTCCTCGGCTGGTGCTCCGAGACCGACGTCGAGGTCGTCACCCTCTGGCTGCTGTCCACGGACAACTTCGACCGCGCCAAGGAGGAGCTGGTCCCCCTCCTCGGCATCATCGAGGACGTCGTGCGCACCCTCTCCGCCGACGGCCGCTGGCGCGTCCACCACGTCGGCACCCCCGACCTCCTCCCCTCCCCGATGCAGACCGCGCTCAAGGAGGCCGAGGAGGCCACCGCGAACGTCGACGGAATACTGGTGAACGTCGCCATCGGCTACGGCGGCCGCCAGGAGATCGCCGACGCCGTCCGCTCGATGATCCTCGACGCCCACGACAAGGGTGTCCCGATGGAGGACCTCGCCGACTCCGTCGACGTCGACATGATCGGCCGCCACCTCTACACCGGCGCCCAGCCCGACCCGGACCTGGTGATCCGCACCAGCGGGGAGCAGCGGCTGTCCGGATTCATGCTCTGGCAGACCGCCCACTCCGAGTACTACTTCTGCGAGGTCTTCTGGCCCGCGTTCCGCAAGGTCGACTTCCTGCGCGCCCTGCGGGACTACGCGGCCCGCCACCGCCGCTACGGCGGGTGACGTGATCGTGACGGTGGACACCGGCACGGCATGCGACCCCTGCCACCGCCGCCACGCTGGATAACCCCTTCGCTACGGTGGATGACCCCATCGCACCCATGAGGCGTAAATCACCCATTTCGGGGCGTCAGTCACACGGAGTTCACCTGAGCGTCGTTGCAGACCGTGGCATGGCGGCGCATGTTCGAGGGCATAAGGCAAGCAGGTCGATGCCCGAACCACGGGCATCGGATCTCAGCGGGCGGCTCGGGGTCGCCCGCCCGGGAGGCCCTTTGCACCAGCCCGACCGTGCGGTCACGGCACGGAAGAAGCAGCGGGGGGCCGGTTTTCGGCCCGTGCAGGGCGGCCGGCAACCGGTCCAGCTCTTCCTCGTCGCTCCCCGACCTCATCCGAGGGGGTACGTCCTTCCGTGGTGACCAGCACAAAGCGCCACAAGTCCGACCGGCGCACCTATGTTCTCGACACCAGCGTCCTGCTGGCCGACCCGAACGCCATGGCCCGCTTCGACGAGCACGAGGTCGTGCTCCCGATCGTCGTGGTCACGGAACTGGAGGCCAAACGGCACCATCCCGAACTCGGTTACTTCGCCCGGCAGGCTCTGCGACTGCTCGACGACTACCGGGTCCGGCACGGCCGTCTGGACGCCCCCATCCCGATCGGGGACCTCGGCGGCACGATCCGTGTCGAGCTCAATCACTCGGACCCCAGCGTGCTGCCCAGCGGCTACCGCCTGGGGGACAACGACTCCCGCATCCTCGCGGTCGCCCGCAACCTGCAGGCCGAGGGGTACGACGTCACGGTCGTCTCGAAGGACCTGCCGCTCAGGATCAAGGCGTCGTCGGTCGGCCTCCTCGCCGAGGAGTACCGCGCCGAACTCGCCATCACGGGCACCTCGGGCTGGACCGGAATGTCCGAACTGACGCTGCCGGGCGAACAGGTGGACATCCTCTTCGAGGAGGGCCATGTGTACGTCCCGGAGGCATCCGACCTCCCGGTGCACACTGGCCTGACCATCCAGTCGGAGCGCGGCAAGGCGCTCGGCCGGGTGACGGCCGAGGGTAACGTCCGTGTGGTACGGGGCGATCGTGAGGCGTTCGGCATCAAGGGCCGCAGCGCCGAGCAGCGGATCGCGCTCGACCTGCTGCTCGACCCGGACGTCGGGATCGTGTCGATGGGTGGCCGGGCCGGCACTGGCAAGTCGGCGCTGGCGCTGTGCGCGGGCCTGGAGGCGGTCCTGGAGCGCCGCCAGCACCAGAAGGTGATGGTCTTCCGTCCGCTGTACGCGGTCGGCGGGCAGGAACTGGGCTATCTGCCCGGCTCCGAGTCGGAGAAGATGAGCCCCTGGGCGCAGGCGGTCTTCGACACCCTCTCGGCGGTCACCAGCCGCGAGGTCATCGAGGAGGTCACCGCCCGCGGGATGCTGGAGGTGCTGCCGCTCACCCACATCCGCGGCCGCTCCCTGCACGACGCGTTCGTGATCGTCGACGAGGCCCAGTCGCTGGAACGGAACGTGCTGTTGACCGTTCTGTCCCGGATCGGCGCGAACTCAAGGGTGGTTCTGACGCACGACGTGGCCCAGCGGGACAACCTCCGGGTCGGTCGTTACGACGGTGTGGTCGCCGTGGTGGAGAAGCTGAAGGGTCACCCGCTCTTCGCGCATGTCACCCTGACCCGTTCCGAGAGGTCCCAGATTGCCGCGCTTGTGACCGAAATGCTGGAGGACGGACACATCTGATCCATCTGACCCCCGTGTCCAACTTGGGTTGATTGCACGTCCGTTGGCGCCGTCCGGCAAAGACCCTGAGCCTAGCCGGGCGGCCCCTTCGTGCGTGCGGCTTTCCTGAAACCCCCTGGGGGAAACGGGATGTGAGCTTTCACACGCAACTCGGAATTGCCACCCGGCGTCGGGTTACGGCAGAGTCTCACTCCTGTCAGGCCCCGCATACGACACACCTGTACCCCCAGCGGTACGGAACCACAGAAGCATCACAGCTAACTCCACAGCGACGTCGTATGCCGCCCGAGCACCACGCGGCACTCCCCATCGGGGAGTAGCCCACCGGGCCCGCGCCTCCCGTGACCCCGCAGTTGGGAGGCCAGCGTCAGGGGCACGATTGCGTCCGCCAGGGTCACCGAAGCGGGCGATGCTGGAAGGAAAACCGTGTGAGCCGGATTTCGGTCCGGGGATTCGCAGTGGCCTCGGCCACCGCGGTCACCGCTGTCGGAAGCGTTGTCGGTGTTGCCTCGGGCAGCGTCGCGCAGCCGAACAATGCTGAGGCGACGGCAGCCGACACCACGCTCCTCGCGGACATCCCCGCGGGTCAGCAGGCAACGGTGCAGACCGCGTCCCTGACGCAGCAGGCCGACGCCGTGGCCATCCAGGCCGACGCGAGCGCCAAGAAGGACGCCGAGCAGGTAGCCCGGGTGGCGGCCGCGAAGACCGCGGAGGCCAAGAAGGCCGCGGCCGAGCAGGCGGCGAAGGAGGCCAAGGCGCGCGCCGAGGCGAAGGCGGCGGCCAGCCGTTCCTCCTCCACGAGCTTCCCGGTCCGGAGCTCGTACAGCGTGTCGCAGATCCAGGCGATGGCGCAGCAGATGGTGGCGAGCGGCCAGTTCCAGTGCTTCAGCAACATCGTGAGCCACGAGTCCGGCTGGAACTACCAGGCGGTCAACGCCTCCTCCGGCGCCTACGGCCTCTTCCAGGCCCTGCCCGGCTCCAAGATGTCCTCTGTCGGCTCCGACTGGCAGACCAACCCGGCCACCCAGATCAAGTGGGGCCTCAACTACATGAACTCCCGGTACGGCAGCCCCTGCGGGGCCTGGTCGTTCTGGCAGGCGAACAGCTGGTACTAGAGGCCGCCCGGCTCTCTCAACCTCCGACAGCCCCTCCCCGTCCTAGGGGGAGGGGCTGTCGCCCTGTACGGTCTGAACCGAACGACTCCAGGGGGAGTGGTGAGGAGCACCCGGAGACGCGGGGGAGGAGAGCGGATCATGTCGCGAGTGCCGGAGTGGCTCGGCAGGCTCGGTGCCGGACTGAGCGAGATGGGCGAGCGGTTGGACGAGCGCCGGGCCGAGGTGGAGCGGGAGCACACCGACCGGGAGCCGCCCGAGGCGCCCGCGAAGGCTCCTGTTCCCGCACCGGCGGCCCCCGCCCCCGCTCCCACGCCCGCCCGGAAGCCCACACCGCGTCAGGACCCCGTCACGGCCATCCCGTGGGGCGTACGGGTCGCCGCGGAGGCCGGCTGGCGGCTGCTGGTGCTGGCCGGCACGGTCTGGATCCTGATGCGGGTCATCAGCGCCGTACAACTCGTCGTGTTCGCCTTCGTCATAGCGCTGCTGATCACCGCCCTGCTCCAGCCCACGGTCGCCCGGCTGTGCCGCTACGGCATGCCACGCGGCCCGGCCACCGCGCTCACCGCCATCTCCGGCTTCGTGGTGATCGGCCTGATGGGCTGGTTCGTGACCTGGCAGGTCATGGAGAACATCGACACCCTCTCCACCCAGATCCAGAGCGGCATCGACGACCTGCGCAACTGGCTGCTGAAGAGCCCCTTCCACGTCACCGACAAGCAGATCAACCAGATCGCCAAGAACCTCCGCGAGGCGATCGGCGCCAACACCGACCAGATCACGTCGTTCGGCCTGGAAGGCGTCCAGGTGGTCGTGGAGGCCCTGACCGGCATCCTGCTGGTCTTCTTCTCGACGCTCTTCCTGCTGTACGACGGTGCGCGCATCTGGCAGTGGTTCCTGAAGCTCGTGCCCGCCGCGGCCCGCGAGGGCGTGTCGGGCGCCGGCCCGCGCGCCTGGGGCACGCTCACGGCCTACGTCCGCGGCACGGTCCTGGTGGCCCTCATCGACGCCATCTTCATCGGCCTGGGCATCTACTTCCTGGACGTCCCGATGGCCGTCCCGCTCGCCGTCTTCATCTTCCTGTTCTCGTTCATCCCGCTGGTCGGCGCGGTCGCCTCGGGCGCCCTGGCGGTGGTGGTCGCACTCGTCACCCAGGGAGTCTTCACGGCGGTGATGACCCTGATCGTCGTCCTCGCCGTCCAGCAGATCGAGGGCCACATCCTGCAGCCGTTCATCCTCGGCCGTGCGGTCCGCGTCCACCCGCTCGCGGTGGTCCTCACGGTCGCGGCCGGTGGGCTGGTCGCTGGCATCGGCGGCGCGGTGGTGGCCGTACCGCTGGTGGCGGTGACCAACACGGTGGTCAGCTATCTGCACCAGTACTCGAACGAGCGGTATACGGAGGAAGAGCCGCCTGAACCAGCCCGTCCGGCGGTCGAGGACGAGGCCGTTCCGGCCGAAGGGGGGTCCGGGGGCGCGGCCCTCAGGGAAGCGGCAGACCCCGCCCGTTGAGCAGTGAGCGGGGTCCACGGAGCGAGGGTGGCTACTAGGGCCTGTTGCGAAAGTCCCGCCTGCCCGCGACGCCCGGCACGCGCCCCCACCCTCGAACCGGCTTCGCCCGGCTCGGGCGGGGGGACCCCCTTCGCCGCGCCGGGCACAAACCCAAGTACGTCCAGTACGAGGGCTTGCACCCGGCACCCCGAGAGCACGCACCGGACGCCGCGGGGCCCACCCTCCGGGCGGACGCCGGGACTTTCGCAACAGGCCCTACAACTCGGCCAGCACGGCTTCCGTGTCCAGTGTCACGCCGACCGCCTGGATGACCGAGGCGATCTTGAACGCCTCCTGGATCACCTCACGGTCGACGCCCGCCTTGCGCAGCACCTGCTCGTGCGAGTCCAGGCACATTCCGCAGCCGTTGATCGCGGACACCGCGAACGACCACAGCTCGAAGTCGACCTTGTCGACACCGGGGTTGCCGATGACGTTCATCCGCAGACCCGCGCGCAGGGTGCCGTACTCGTGGTCGGAGAGCAGATGGCGGGTACGGTAGAAGACGTTGTTCATCGCCATGACCGCGGCGGCGGACTTGGCCGCCCGGTACGCCTCCGGCGACAGGTTCGCCTTCGCCTCGGGCGCCAGCTCGCGCAGCACGATCGGGGAGCGGGAGGCGATGGCGGTCGCCAGCACCGTGCCCCACAGCTGCTGCGCCGGCAGTTCGGAGTTGCCGATGACCGAACCCAGGTTGAGCTTCAGGTCCTTGGCGTAGTCCGGGACCGCGGACTTCAGGGCGTCGAGCGACACCTCACTCACCAGCCAGCAGCGCGACCGGGTCCAGCGTCTCGTCGCCCTTGGTCCAGTTGCACGGGCAGAGCTCGTCCGTCTGGAGCGCGTCGAGGACCCGCAGGACCTCCTTGGGGTTACGGCCCACCGAGCCCGCGGTCACCATGGAGAACTGGATCTCGTTGTTCTGGTCGACGATGAAGACCGCGCGCTTGGCGAAGCCGTCCTCGCCCTCGATGCCCAGCTCGCGCATCAGCTCGTGCTTGGAGTCGGCCATCATCGGGAACGGCAGCTCGCGCAGGTCGTCGTGGTCCTTGCGCCAGGCGTGGTGGACGAACTCGGAGTCACCGGAGAAGCCGAGGATCTGCGCGTCGCGGTCGGCGAACTCCTCGTTCAGCTTGCCGAACGCGGCGATCTCGGTCGGGCACACGAAGGTGAAGTCCTTGGGCCACGCGAAGACCACTTTCCAACCTTCGTAGGTCTTGTGAGTGATCGTCTCGAACTCCTCGCCCTTCTCCAGCGAGACGCAGGCGGTCAGTTCGAACTCGGGGAACTTGTCACCGACAGTGAGCACACGCTCTCCTTGCAGCGCGGAAACACCCCGGATCGCGGGGTCGCTTCCGATGGGTTGGACGCCGACGATCGTGGCACAGGCTGCATTGATTCTTGAAATAGCTACACTCGGTCGGGTTGATCGGAGGTGGCTATCAGTGGCTGCGGGTAACCCCATGGGGAGTGGTGTCGGCGTCGGAGGCAAGCGCCGCCAACCCAGTCTCGCCCAGCTGCGCGCCTTCTCCGCCGTCGCCGAGCACCTCCACTTCCGGGATGCCGCCGCCGCGATAGGGATGAGCCAGCCCGCGCTGTCCGGGGCCGTCTCGGCACTGGAGGAGACGCTCGGCGTCATGCTCCTGGAGCGCACCACCCGCAAGGTGCTGCTCTCGCCCGCCGGTGAGCGGCTGGCCGTACGCGCGAAGGCCGTACTGGAGGAGATGCGGTCGCTGCTCGCGGAGGCCGAGGCGGTGCGCGCGCCGTTCACCGGCGTGCTGCGGCTCGGTGTCATCCCGACCGTCGCACCGTATCTGCTGCCCACCGTGCTGCGGCTGGTCCACGACCGTTACCCGCACCTGGACCTCCAGGTCCACGAGGAGCAGACCGCCACTCTCCTGGACGGACTCACCGCGGGCCGCCTCGACCTGCTGCTGCTCGCGGTGCCCCTGGGCGTCCCCGGGGTCCTTGAACTCCCGCTGTTCGACGAGGACTTCGTGCTTGTCACCCCGCTCGGCCACCCGCTGGGCGGCCGTGCGGGCATCGTGCGCGAGGCCCTCAAGGAGCTCAACCTGCTGCTCCTGGACGAGGGGCACTGTCTGCGCGACCAGGCCCTGGACATCTGCCGGGAGGCCGGGCGGGAGGAAGCGCCGGTCACCACCACGGCCGCCGGGCTGGCCACCCTCGTCCAGCTGGTCGCCGGCGGGCTCGGCTGCACCCTGCTGCCGCACACCGCCGTCAAGGTCGAGACGAGCCGCAGCGACCGGCTGCTCACCGGGGCGTTCGCCGAGCCCGCCCCGAGCCGCCGGATCGCCCTCGCGATGCGCGCCGGGGCAGCGCGCGGCGCCGAGTACCGGGAGCTGGCGGACGCGTTGCGCGAGGCGCTGCGGCCGCTGCCCGTCCGGGTACTCGGCGCCGATTCCTGACTCGTTACTCGGTACGCAGCCCGTCCGGGCGCATCAGGCGCAGCAGCGGCGGCAGGCTCAGCAGCGTCACCGCCAGGACGATCGCCGCGCCGAAGCCGGTCATCGCCAGCACACCCGGCCAGTCCACGCGCACCGTGGAGCCGACCATCTTCAGCAGCACCGTGCCCAGTGTCAGCCCCACCGCGCCGGCCAGCAGCAGACCGAGCCCGACCGGGATCGCCGTCTGCCACAGCACCGACAGGCTCAGCGTGCGCCGCCGGGTGCCGAAGGCGACCAGCGCCGACAGCAGTCTCCTGCGCTCGCGCAGCTGCTCCAGCTGGCCGACCAGCAGGCTCGCACCGATCAGCGCCAGGACGGCGGCGGCGCCGACGAACAGCCCGGTGCGGATCGACTGGAACTGGCCGCTCCGCTGGGTCGAGTTGAGCGTCTGCGCTTCCATCAGCGGGTCGATCCGGGCGGCCGTGTTGATCACGTACTCGTGGACGTCCGGAACCCCGGAGTCGACGGACAGATAGACCACGCCCTGCATCGGCGTGCTGGCGCCGGCCGGCAGCGCGCCCGGGGTGAGCAGGAGGCCGCCGCGCTGGTAGCCGGTCGGGTCCTGGCGGGTCCGGGCCTGCTTCAGCCCCGCCGGCACCGTCCAGCGGCTCACCGGCTGCTGGACGGTGCCGGAGCCGGAGTAGGAGGGGTTGAGGTAGAGGGTGGTGCCCGCGTCCTTCAGGAGCTTCGTCGTCTGGCTGTCCAACTCGGAGCCCCGCATCACGAAGGCGTCCCCGTCATGACATGACGGCAGCGTCGCCACCTCCCGCAGCGAGGCGCAGTCACCCACGCTGACCTGGGCGCTCTGCTTCGGGTCCGTGCCGCTGTCGCCGGCTTGGCCGTTGGCGATCGAGACCACCTTCTGCACGCCCTTGGTGTCGGTCATGGCCCGGGTGACCTCGGGCACGGAGACGCCCGTCGGTACCTGGACCGACATCTGGGCGCGGGTCAGGTCGTTGCCGGTCTGCTTGGTGTAGTCCGCCTCGACGCCCGCGAAGAGCATCTGGAGCGCGATCGCGCCGGCCACCGCCACCGCGATGCCGTTGACCATACGGGCCGCCGTACCGCTGCTCAACTGGAGCCGTCGGACGGCCAGTTGCCAGGCCACCGCGCCCTGGCCGAGCCGCGCGACGACCGACTCGACGACCCATGGCAACAGTGCCGTGACGCCGACCAGAAGCAGCAGGACACCGCCGGTGACCAGGTACTGGTTGAAGGTGCCGGCGCGGCGGCCCTGCCCGATCATCGGGTAGAGCGCCGCCAGACCGGCCACCGGGAGCAGCAGCCGCCACCACAGCCGGCGCCGCCTGGGCTTGGCCGTCCGCACCACGCCGAGCGGCTCGATGACCACTCCTCGCAGCGTGAACATCGTCACCAGCACGGCCGCCGCCGGGACGGTGATCGCCACCAGCGCGGCCAGGGCGGGGGAGGGATTGAGGTAGCTCGGGAGCACGCTGACGCCGAAGACCTCGGCGGTGCCCGCGATCTGCCGGCCGATCAGGAAGAAGCCGGTGCCGAGGACAAGCCCGAGCAGCGCGCCCGCCATCGCCTCGCCGGCCGCGATCCGCCGCACCATCCCGCCGTCGGAGCCGACCAGCCGGAGCGCGGCGAGGCGCCGGTCGCGGCGCTCGCCGCCGAAGCGGACGGCGGCGGCGACGAACACCGCGACCGGCATCAGCAGCACCACGAACACCACGAGGACGAGCAGGGTGAGGACCGGGTCGGTCGTCGCGTCCGGCGACCTGGGGCTGCCGAAATGGTCGATCCGCGCCACGGCCGGCGGGTTGATCCGGCTCGCGAGGTCGTCGGCGCCCGCGTAGTAGGCGAGTTCCTGCGAGCCGATCAGCCCGCGCTCCGTGACGGTGCCGGTGATCCGGTAGGGCAGCCGGGCGCGCAGCATCGCGCCGTCGGGGGAGTCGAGCAGCCGCTTCAGCGCGGGTGAGACGGCCATCTCACCGGCCGCGGGATACTTGGCCAGCCCCGGCGGCACCGGCGCCTTCGCCCCCTCCGGCTGGACCAGCCGGCCGCGCACGTCGGCGCCGCGGTACGCGGTGTCGATGTCCGCGATGACGAGCGTGTCGTCACCGGCCTTCCTGCCGTCGAACTCGTACGTGTAGTCCGCCCGCGCCACCTCGCGCTGGTGGCGCACGGCCAGCGCGCTCGGCATGGCCGTGGTGAGCAGCAGCAGCGCCACCCCAAGGCCCACGCCGACGGCCGTCAGCGTGGCCCGGACCCAGCCCTCGCGCCCGCCCCCGAAGGCGAACCGGACCCCCATGGCCAGATCCCTGAACCACTGCCGCACGCTCATACGACGCGCTCCATGTCCCTGGACTTCCCGTCCCGTACGACGATCTCGCGGTCGGAGTAGGCGGCCACCCGCGCCTCGTGCGTGACAAGGACGACGGCCGCGTTGGTGGACCGGGCGGCATCCGTGAGCAGTTCCATCACGCGCTCGCCGTTGAGGGAGTCCAGCGCGCCGGTCGGCTCGTCCGCGAACAGCACCCGCGGTCCGGTCACCAGCGCCCGCGCCACCGCGACCCGCTGGCCCTGACCGCCGGACACCTCACCGGGCCGCTTGCGGCGCAGGTCGTCGACCTCCAGCTTCTCCATCCAGCCCAGCGCGTCCTTCTCGGCGTCCTTGCGGGAGGTGCCGTTGAGCCGCAGCGGCAGCGCCACGTTCTCCACACAGGTCAACTCGGGCACCAGCTGCCCGAACTGGAAGACGAACCCGAACTCGCTGCGGCGCAGGGCGCTGCGTTCGGTGTCGTTCATGGTGGCCATCTCGCGCCCGGCGTAGATGATCGAGCCCGAGTCGGGCGGCACGATCCCGGCGAGACAGTGCAGCAGGGTGGACTTGCCGGAGCCGGAGGGACCCATCACGGCGACGACCTCGCCCGGGTGTATGGAGAACTCGGCCCCGTCGAGCGCGACGGTGGGACCGTAGGCCTTGCGCAGCTCCTCGGCCGCGAGCAGCGAACCAGCGGGGGCACTCACTCGGCCACCTCCGCCCGGAGCTTGTCGAGACGGGCCGCGGTCAGCTCCAGCCAGCGCAGATCCGCCTCCAGATGGAACAGCGCGTGATCGCAGACGAGCTGGTCCGCGAGATCGCCCCGGCGCTTGCGGTCGGTGAGGATCCGCATGCTGCGCAGATGCTCGGAGCGCTGGCTGTCGAGGATGTCGCCGGCGTTGCGGTGCGTGAGCAGCGCGAGCACGACCTTGGTGTACAGGGCCGACTGGAGGTACTCCTCCGGCTTCTCCGGAGTCGCCAGCCACTTCTCGACGTCGGTGACACCGGCGTCGGTGATGGCGTACCGCTTCCGCTCGGGCCCGCCGCCCGCCTCGATGCCGTCGACTTCCACGAGGCCGTTCTTCAGCAGCCGGGACATCGTCGAATAGACCTGGCCGTAGTGCAGCGGCCGGTCGTGACCGAACTTCTCGTCGAAGGCCCGCTTCAGGTCGTAGCCGTGGCGCGGGCCGGACTCCAGGAGCCCCAAGAGGGTGTGACCGATGGACATGGCAGCACTCTACACACGGTGTATACGCCGCATGTATACGCACGGTGTGTAGATCATGGCGGGGTGTGTGAACGCGCACGTGGGAGCCGATTGTCACGGTTGTGCGACAGCGCGGTGTCACAGAGCGGCGGCCTGTCTCGTCACTGCTCCGGGGAGTCGTTTCCGTGTTTCTCGCATCAGGAAGGTGATGGCCGTGCGGGTCTTCGTGGCAGGCGGCAGCGGGGTGCTGGGACGGCGGCTGGTGCCGCAACTGGTGGCGCGGGGGCATCAGGTGACGGCCACCACGACCAGCCCGGCCAGGCTGGATCTGCTGAAGCGGCTGGGGGCCGAGGGCGTGGTGATGGACGCCCTCGACGCGCTGCCGGTCGGGGCGGCGGTGGCCCATGCCCGCCCGGACGTGATCGTGCATCAACTGACCGCGATCTCCACGGCGCACGCGGGCAAGCCCGACATCAGGCACCCGGACCGGTGGTTCGCCCTCGCCAACCGGCTGCCCACCGAGGGCACGGACCATCTGCTGGCCGCCGCCGAGGCGACCGGCGTCCCCCATGTCGTCGCGCAGAGCCATGCCAGCTGGAACGGCATCCGCGAGGGCGGCTGGGTGAAGACGGAGGAGGACCCGCTGGACCTGATGGCCGGGACGGCCGCGCACCAGGGGATGCGGGCACTGCGCCACCTGGAGAAAGCGGTCCTCGACGCGGGCGGCGCGGCCCTGCGGTACGGCGCGTTCTACGACCCCGGCGCCATCGACGACCAGGTGACACTGGTCCGCAAGCGCCCGTACCCCCTGGTCGGCCGCGCCACCGGCCACAGCAGCTGGATCCACCTCGACGACGCGGCGAGCGCCACCGTGCTCGCCGTGGAGCGGAAGGCGCGGGGCGTGTTCAACATGGTCGACGACGAACCGGCGCCGGCCGCCGACTGGCTGCCGCACCTCGCCGAGTGCGCCGGGGCGAAGCGGCCGCTGCGGGCGCCGGTCTGGCCGGCCCGCCTGCTGGCAGGCGAACAGGCGGTGGTGATCATGACGCAGGGCCGCGGCTTCTCCAACGCCAAGGCCAGACGGGAGCTCGGCTGGGAGCTGCGCTACCCGTCCTGGCGGCAGGGCTTCAAGGCGGAGCCGGCATGAGCCCGGCCGAGGAGTTCGAGGAGCTGCGCCCGCTGCTGTTCGCGATCTCGTACCGCATCCTGGGCAGCGTGAGCGAGGCCGAGGACGCCGTCCAGGACACCTGGCTGCGCTGGACGGCCGCACCCACCCGGCCCGACTCCACCCGCGCCTACCTCTCGGCCGTGGTCACCCGGGTCTCGATCGACGTGCTGCGCTCGGCGCGGGTACGGCGCGAGCAGTACGTCGGCGCCTGGTTCCCGGAGCCGCTGCTGACCGACCCGTACGAGGACCCGGAGCGCTCCGCCCAACTGGCCGACTCGGTGTCCATGGCGGCCCTGCTCCTCCTGGAACGCCTGACCCCGCTTGAGCGCGCCGTCTTCGTCCTCCGCGAGGTCTTCGGCTTCACCTTCACCGAGGTCGCCTCGGCGGTGGACCGCACGGAGGCGGCCTGCCGCCAACTCGCCGTCCGCGCCCGCCGGCACATGGAGGCCGGTCGCCCCCGCTTCGAGGCCGACCGCAAGGAACGCGAGGAACTCGCCGGGCGCTTCTTCGACGCGTTCCGGGAAGGGGACGTGGACGCTCTGCGGGCGCTGCTGGCGGCCGACGTCCGGATGACCGGCGACGCGGGCGGCAAGGCGCCGCAGTGGAGCGAGGGCGGCCTGGTCGGCGTGACGAAGGTGACCGAGGTGATCGGCGTGCTGAGCCGCAGGCTGCGCGGGACCGGCGTCGCCCTGGAGCCGCACGAGGTGAACGGCCAGCCGGGCGCGGTCCTCCACGACCGTGAGGGCAGGGTCCTCAGCACCATGGCCCTCGATATCGTCGACGGCCACATCCAGACGATCCGCTCAGTACTCAACCCGGACAAACTCGGCCATGTGGGACCGGTGGCGGACGCGTGGGCACTGTCGAGGGAGGCAGGCGAGCCGTCGAGCTGAGAAAAAAACGGGCACGAGGTCCCCAGTTCGTCTCCCCGAGGCAACCCTCCGCCTTCCCCGCTCGTCGGTTCCGTTGGGCGAGGTGCTGATTGTCACGTCCGTAAAAGGACGGATCCTGCGTCCTTTGTCATAGAGAGCGGTGTTAGTTTTCTGGACTGACCTGAGGCACGTACCTGTGTGACACCCGCACACATGTGTGACAGCCGAGACGAAGCGGAGCAGACGGACTCATGGGACGAGCGGAAGAGAGAAGAGCGCGACAGCGTGGCGGCCGCCGCGCCGCGCCCCGGCCCCGCTCGTCGCAGCAGGCCGAGCCCGAGACGCCGACGGCGGCGGGCGGTCCCACGACGGCGGTCGCGTCGCCGTCGGCCGAGGGCGGCACCCGCGCGGAGCGCCGCCGGGCCGCCGCGAAGAAGCCCGGCAAGCCGGACAAGCCAGAGACGTCCGGCAAGCCCGCCAAGGGCCGCATACGCAGGCTGTTCACCTGGAAGAAGATGCTCGGAGCGTTCTTCGCCTGCTGTCTGCTGGTCATCGGCGCGTTCGTCGCGCTGTACATGATGGTGAGCGTCCCCGCGGGCAACGCGGCCGCGCAGACGCAGAGCAACGTCTACAAGTACAGCGACGGCACGGTTCTGGCCCGCAAGGGCACCGTCAACCGCGAGATAGTCGACCTCTCCAAGGTGCCGAAGGACGTCCAGCACACCTTCGTCGCGGCGGAGAACAAGACCTTCTACACCGACGCCGGCATCGACCTGAGGGGCATGGGCCGCGGCCTCTACAACACGGTGATGGGCCGCGGCACCCAGGGCGGTTCGACGATCACCCAGCAGTACGTCAAGAACTACTACCTCAGCCAGGACCAGACCGTCACGCGCAAGCTGAAGGAACTGGTCATCTCGCTGAAGGTGGACCGCGAGAAGTCCAAGGACGAGATCCTCGCGGGCTACATCAACACCAGCTACTACGGCCGTGGCGCCTACGGCATCCAGGCCGCCGCCCAGGCCTACTACCGCGTCGACGCCCAGGATCTCACGGTCGAGCAGGGCGCCTATCTGGCCGCGCTGCTCCAGGCGCCGAGCCAGTACGACTGGGCGGTGGCGACCGACGGCGCCAAGAAGCTGGTGCAGGAACGCTGGAACTACGTCCTGAACAACATGGTCGGCCAGGGCTGGCTGGACAAGTCCAAGCGTGACGCCATGAAATTCCCGGTGCCCAAGGGGCCGAAGGGCGCCCCCGGTCTGGAGGGCCAGAAGGGCTACCTGGTCGAACTCGCCAACACCCAGCTGGAGAACCAGCTGATGAAGTCCCAGGGCATCTCCCGGTCCGAGGCGGAGGCCCAGGTCGTCGACCAGGGCTGGACGATCACCCTGAACATCGACCCCAAGAAGCAGGCGAAGCTGGAGGCGGCCGTCAAGAGCCAGCTCACCAGCAAACTGGACGGCAAGAAGCGCACGGTCGACAAGAACGTCCAGGCCGGCGCCGTCTCCGTCGACCCCAAGACCGGCAAGATCCTCGCCCTCTACGGTGGCGTGGGCTACCCCGACCACTACACGAACAACGCCACCCGCGCCGACTACCAGCCGGCGTCCACCTTCAAGCCGATCATCCTCGCCGCCGCCCTGGACCAGGGCGCCAAGACGCAGAGCGGCAACGCCATCAACGCCGACACGATCTACGACGGCACCAGCGGCCGCGCGGTCAAGGGCAGCGACATCGCCTTCGCTCCGCCGAACGAGGACAAGGCCGACTACGGCAACGTCACCGTGCAGACGGCGATGAACAAGTCCGTCAACTCGGTGTTCGCGCAGATGGGTGTGGACGTCGGGATGAAGAACGTCCTGAAGACCGCCGACGACCTCGGCCTGGGAACCACGGGCCTGCCGGCGGTGCCCGCGCAGACCCTTGGCACCATGGGCGCGAGCCCGCTGGAGATGGCCGGGGTGTACGCCACCCTCGACAACCACGGCCGGAAGGTCACCCCGACCGTCCTCGCGTCGGCGGAGAAGACCGGCCGCAAGGTCGACCTGCCGAACCCGATCGGCGCGCAGGTGATCAACCCCCGCGCGGCCGACCAGGTGACCTCGGTCCTGACCGGTGTGATCGACGACGGTACGGCCAAGGTGTCGGTGGCCCAGAACCCGCTGCGCAAGGGCCAGCAGGTGGCCGGCAAGACGGGTACGTCCGACAACAACAAGTCGGCCTGGTTCACGGGCTACACGCCCGACCTGGTGACATCGGTCGGCCTGTTCGGCGAGGACTACAAGAAGCACAGCCAGGTGTCCCTCACCGGCGCCACGGGCCTGATCCCCGGCACCGGCCGTATCAACGGCGGCGGTTACCCGGCGCAGATCTGGGCGGCGTACACCTTCGGGGTCACGAAGAAGGCCAAGTTCGACCTGAACACCGATCTGGGTGCGGCCGTCCAGCCGACGGAGACGCCGACCCTCAGCCCGACTCCCTCGCAAACCCCGTCCGAGACGCCGAGCCAGACCCCGACGAAGTCCGCGAGCCCGTCCCAGACCCCGTCCCAGACACCGAGCCAGACCCCGACCACATCGCCGCCCCCGACGACCACGACACCGTCGTCGACGCCCTCCTCGACACCGACGGGCGGCATCACGAACAACCCACTGGGTTCGGCCAACGGTCAGCAATGAACGCCCCGGGCTGAAGCGCCTCGCAAGACGCTTCAGCCCGGGGCGCGGGGCCGTATCCGATGTGCCGCTGCCGTCGCGCGGGCAACCGCAAGCGCTACGGCACTATCGGTTCAGCTCGAACCAGACGACCTTCCCGGTGCTCAACCGGGTCGCTCCCCACCGCCTGGCCAGTCTGTTGACGAGGTACAGCCCCCGGCCGCCCTCGTCCGTCGCCCGGGCCTGCCGTAGCCGGGGCAGCTGCGGCACGTCGTCGCCGACCTCACACCGCAGCACATCGGTCCGCAGCAACCGCAACGTCACCGGCCGCGACGCATACCGCACCGCGTTCGTCACGACCTCGCTGACCAACAGCTCGACGGAGTCGGTCATTTCCTCAAGCCCCCAACGCGCAAGGGCCCGCCGGGCCAGCCGCCTGGCCCGCCCCGGCGCCGCGTCCTCCGGCTCCAGGAACCAGTACGCCACATCACTCGGCGCGATCCCGTCGAAGCGGGCCGCGAGCAGCGCGATGTCGTCGTCGCGGTCACCGGGCCCGAGCATGTCGAGCACCTCGTCGCACAGCGCTTCAAGGGGCGGCGGATGGTCGGGTCCCGTCAGCTGCGCGGTCGCGGCGAGCTTCTCCCGCAGCTGCTCTATCCCGGTCCACACGTCCCGCAGCCGGGACTCCACCAGCCCGTCGGTGTACAGCAGCAGCGTCGCCCCGGCGGGCGCGTCCAGTTCCACCGCCTCGAAGTCGACCCCGCCGACCCCGATCGGCGCCCCCGGCGGCACCCGCAGCACCTCGGCCCGCCCGCCCAGGTGCAGCAGCACCGGCGGCGGATGCCCGGCGTTGGCGATGGTGATGCGATGCGACACCGGGTCGTAGACGGCGTACAGGCAGGTCGCCATCCGGTCGCTGCCCAGCCGCTGCGCCTGCTCGTCCAGATGGTGCAGGACCTCCTGCGGCGGCAGGTCCAGGCCCGCCAGCGTCTGCGCGGTGGTCCGCAACTGCCCCATGATGGCCGCCGAGGTCATCGAATGCCCCATGACATCGCCCACGACCAGCGCCACCCGGCTCCCCGGCAGCGGAATCGCGTCGTACCAGTCGCCGCCCACCCGCGCGGTCTCCGCCGCCGGCAGATAGCGCGAGGCCAGCCGCACGCCCGTCGCGCTCGGCAGGTGCTCGGGCAGCATGGTCCGCTGCAACTCGTCGGCGATATAGGCCTCGCGGCCGTACAGCACCGCCTTGTCGATACCGAGCGCGCTGTGCGTGGCCAACTGGGCGGCGACCAGCAGGTCGTCCGTCTCGAACGCGAGCCGCTCCGGACGGCGCAGGAACAGGGCCGCGCCGATCACCCGGCGCCGTCCGCGCAGCGGGGCGAGGATCGCGTGCTGTCCGCCCGGTACGAGGGACTCGTTGCCCTCGCCGAGGAGTTCGGGCAGCGCGGCGCGCGCGGCGGGGGAGCCGGCGAAAACCGGCCGTACGCCCCGCAGCACCTCGTTGAGGGCACCGCCCGGCCGTACCTCGCACAGCTCCGAGGTGAGCGCGGCCAAGCCCAGGTCGGCCGGGTCCGGATCAGGGACGGGCACCGGCATGAAGCCACTGCCCTCGGTGTCCCGCTCCTCCGGGATCCGGTCGGTGCGGCGCAGCCGCAGCACCACCGGGCCGACGGGCCGCTCGTCGCCGACCGGCAGCGGGTCGCGCAGATAGACCAGGATCGCGTCCGAGAAGGTCGGCACGGTCGCCCGGCACAGCCCCATCACGATCTCGTCCAGGTCCATACCCCGGGCGATCCGGCGGGTCGCGGCGCCCACGAAGCGCAGCCGGTCGCCGTCCCGCCGCATCGGCATCGGCCGGCCCGGCGGCAGCCCGCGTCCGGTACGGCGCTCCTGGGGTCCCGCCGTCCGCTCCTGCTCGGCGCCGGGCTGCGGCGGGATGCCCTCGGGGGTGGGGCGCGGCCGGTGTGGGTCGGGCTCAGCGCTGGTGGGCTGGGCGTGTTCGGGGCCGTTGACGGAGTGCTCCTTGGACGTGCTGGTACCAGGGCCGGTGGGCGTCTCGCCCGCGCGGGCCTGCGCCGGTAAGGCGGTGGCGCCGAGCGGACAGGGCTGGGCCTGCGGCTGCGCTTGCGGGGAACGCAGGAGCGCCCCGCGGGCCTCCGCGGGGTCGACGCCCGGCTGCGGGCGTTCGTAGGAGGTGGGGTGCTCCGTCACGCGTGTCGAATCCGTCCGTCCGGGGCTGCGCGCCGGGCGCGCAGGTGGTCCCGCCGAAATGCCGATACCCGGATTAGGTGTCCCGGGAACGGAATTCCGGCGTGGCTGGAGGCTGTTCCTGTGCCACCGGCGAACGGTCTGCGGCCCGCGCCCCGCCGGCCGGTGCTGTCCTCGTACCCCTCGCTCACGTCCTGCCGCCCCTCGGTGACGTTCGGTCAAGCCCGGATCGCACTCCGGGAGTTGTGCTCAACGTGCCCTTGCGGAGGACGATCCTACGGTTGTGGACCGGGGGCGCATCAAGGGTCTCATGTGGACACGTGCGCGCGCGTACGGTCCCAGTCCTCCGGCAGCGACGGTACCGCCCAGGCCGGGTCCGGGCGCCAGTGCTGCCAGCCGTCCGAGAAGGGCGGCTCCCAGGCCCGTACGGCGGCCACCGCGGCCAGACCCGCCGCCCGCACCCGTTCAGCCGTCTCCGCGTCCATCAGCCCGTCCCGCTGGGCCTGTTCGAACTCGTCCTCGTCGAGCCAGTGCCAGCTCCGGTCCGGGTGCACGGAGATGTCCAGGAAGTGATCCTCCGAGTCCACCCCGCCGTCCCAACGGACCAGCGGCTGCTCCAGATTGACGTACCAGTTCTTGAACTGCCAGCCCGGCTCCCAGAACAGCCACACCGACCAGGGCCGGCCGGGCCGGGCCAGCTTCAGCACCCCGGTGCCGAACCAGTGGCCGCGCTCCACGGTCCGCGGCTTGGTGTACCGGGACTCCAGCGGCTCCTCGCGGACCGACGTGCCGTCGGTGAACACGGGCTTGACGCACTCGGTGCCGGGGGCCAGCCAGACGGCGAGCAGCTCCTCGTCGTCCCGGACGACGGTGACAGGACGTGCGATGTGGAAACCGTCCCCGGCGTTCTCCCGGTACCGCCACAGGATCTGGCTCCCAGGAGCCCAGAACCCGGCCCCGTCACCGGTCGCACCGCCCGTTTCCCCGCGCATCACGCGTCTCACCGCTCCACCATCTGCCATGGACAGATATTAGGTGCCACAGGCATCCGCCGCTGCGGTGGACGTCACGGTTCCGGCCGGGCGGCGCGAAACGTTCGCACACGGTCACGGCCGTGTCATCCGCAGGACATCCAGTGCCTCGTCCAGCTGCTCGACGGTCAGAACACCCCTCTCGACGTACCCGCTCTCCAGGACGACCTGACGGATCGTCTTACGTTCCGCCAGCGCCTTCTTGGCCACCTTGGCGGCCTCCTCGTACCCGATGTACTTGTTGAGGGGCGTGACCACGGACGGCGACGACTCGGCGTACTCCCGGGCCCGCTCCCGGTTCGCGGTGATCCCGTCCACGGTGCGGTCGGCGAGCAGCCGCGAGACGTTGGCGAGCAGCCGGATGGATTCGAGCACGTTCTTGCCGATGACCGGAAGCATCACGTTGAGCTCGAAGTTCCCGGCGGCGCCGGCCACGGTAATGGTCTGGTCGTTCCCGATGACCTGCGCGGACACCATCAGCACGGCCTCCGGAATCACCGGGTTGACCTTCCCCGGCATGATCGAGGACCCCGGTTGCAGATCCGGCAGCGTGATCTCGGCGAGGCCGGTCCGCGGCCCCGAGGCCATCCACCGCAGATCATTGGAGATCTTCGTCAGGCCGACCGCGACGGTCCGCAGCTGCCCGCTGGTCTCCACGATCCCGTCCCGCGCGCCCTGCGCCTCGAAGTGGTTGCGCGCCTCGGTGAACGGCAGCCCCGTGACCCGGGCGACCTCCTCGATCACCGCGGCGGAGAACCCGGGCGGCGTGTTGATCCCGGTGCCCACCGCCGTCCCCCCGAGCGGCAGTTCGGCGAGCCGGGGCAGCGAGGCCCGCAGCCGCTCGACGCCGTACCGCATCTGCGCCGCGTACCCGCCGAACTCCTGCCCCAGCGTCACCGGCGTGGCGTCCATGAGATGGGTCCGCCCGGACTTCACCACATCGGCGAACTCCTCGGACTTGCGCTCCAGCGACGCGGCGAGATGCTCAAGGGCCGGGATCAGGTCCCGGGTGACGGCGGCGGTGGCCGCGACGTGGATGGACGACGGAAACACGTCGTTCGACGACTGCGAGGCGTTGACGTGGTCGTTGGGATGCACTTCCCGCCCGAGCCGCTCGGTCGCCAGCGTCGCGATGACCTCGTTGGCGTTCATGTTGGACGAGGTCCCCGACCCCGTCTGGAACACGTCCACCGGGAACTGCTCGTCCCACTTCCCCTCGGCGACCTCCCCGGCCGCCTCCTCGATCGCCTGGGCCATGTCCTTGTCGAGCACCCCCAGCTCGGCGTTCACCTTGGCCGCCGCGCCCTTGATCCGGGCCAGCGCCTCGATGTGCGCGCGCTCGATCCGCTGCCCGGAGACGGGGAAGTTCTCGACGGCCCGCTGCGTCTGGGCCCGCCACTTGGCGTGGGCGGGGACACGGACCTCGCCCATGGAGTCGTGTTCGATGCGGTAGTCGCTCATGCCGGTTACAGCGGTCGGCGCGCCGGGGATGTTCCGCCGCTTGCTCCGCCCGGGTGTGTGACCCAGCTCTCACCACACGGATGCAGCAGTACGGCCCGGGGCCGCGTCGAGGACGGGTGACAGGAAGGGAGGAGCGTGTGGAGACGGAATCCGAGGCCGGCTTCGACGGCTTTGTCGCCGCTCGGTCGGCCGCGCTGTTCCGGGGTGCGCTGGTCCTGACGGGAAACCGGGACGCGGCCGAGGACCTGGTCCAGGAGACCCTCGAGCGGGCCTGCCGCAAGTGGCGGACCATCGCCGCCGCGGACGTCCCGGACGCCTATGTACGGCGGATCATGGTCAACCTCGCCAACGACCGCTGGCGCAGGTTCCGCCGTACCGTCCCGGACCCCGGCGACCGGATCGCCCCGGGCGATGCGTACGGACAGGTCGACAGCCGCGACCAGTTGGTGCGGGCACTGCAGCACCTGCCCATGCGGATGCGGACGGTGGTGGTGCTGCGCTACTTCCACGACCTCTCCGACACCGAGATAGCGGCCGACCTCGACATCTCACCCAGCACGGTGCGCTCCCAACTGGCCCGGGGGATGGAGAAACTCCGCAGCCAGTTCCCCGCACTCTCCGGTCCTTCACCACGGCAGCCCCAGGGGGGAACCCGATGACCTCGTACGGCGATGCGCGGCCCTCCGGCTGCACACCCTTCGAAGAGGAACTCATGAACGCCATGAACCAGTACGCCGACTCCGCCGAGACCCCCGACTTCGACGCGCCGAAGATCGTGCGCCGCACCCGGCGCAGGCGCGCCGTCGGCATCGCCGCCGTCGCCACCGCGCTCATCGTGGCGGGCGGGGGCACCGCGCTGGCCTCGATGAGCGGCGGCGGCTCGCAGGCGCCGGCCGCCACCAAGACCGCCGTCAAGAGCGACGCGACGGTCATGCTGTTCGGCTTCTCCGACGGCGGCACCATTCCGATCGACTTCGCGGGCTGGAGCCTGCAGGAGGCGAAGTCGTACCTCCTGAAGACCCAGACGAAGCTCGGCACCGTCTCCGAGAAGGAGGTCAAGGGCTGCAAGCCGGGCTCGGTGGTCGGAGTGGACCCGCACGCCCCGAAGACCGTCGAGGCCGGCGACACGGTCAGCTTCACCCTCTGCGCCGGCTGACCCGCCCCCGGCACGACGACGCCCGCCCCTGCGCCAATCAGGGGCGGGCGTCCGCTCACATACTTACGCCAGCCCCGGTCCCCGGACCGGAATCGACGTGAACGTCGGCTGCGGCGCAGGATCCTGGAAGAAGTCGTTGCCCTTGTCGTCGACGACGATGAACGCCGGGAAGTCCTCGACCTCGATCTTCCAGACGGCCTCCATGCCGAGCTCCTCGTACTCGACGACCTCGACCTTCTTGATGCAGTCCTGGGCCAGGCGCGCGGCCGGCCCGCCGATCGAGCCGAGGTAGAAACCGCCGTGCGTGTCGCACGCGTCGGTGACCTGCTTGCTGCGGTTGCCCTTGGCGAGCATCACCTTGGAGCCGCCGGCGGCCTGGAACTGCTCCACATAGGAGTCCATGCGGCCGGCCGTCGTAGGACCGAAGGAACCGGAGGCGTAGCCCTGGGGGGTCTTGGCCGGACCGGCGTAGTACACCGGGTGGTCCTTCAGGTACTGCGGCATCTCCTCGCCCGCGTCGAGCCGCTCCTTGATCTTGGCGTGCGCGATGTCACGGGCGACGACGAGCGGGCCGGTGAGCGAAAGCCGGGTCTTCACGGGGTACTTCGTCAGCTCGGCCAGGATCTCGTCCATCGGCTGGTTCAGGTCGATCTTCACCACGTCCGACGACTCGTCGAGGTGCTCATCCGTCGTCTCCGGCAGGAACCGCGCCGGGTCCGTCTCCAGCTGCTCCAGGAAGACGCCCTCGGCGGTGATCTTCGCGACGGCCTGCCGGTCCGCGGAGCAGGAGACGGCGATGGCGACGGGGCAGGACGCCCCGTGCCGGGGCAGCCGGACCACGCGCACGTCGTGGCAGAAGTACTTGCCGCCGAACTGCGCGCCGATCCCGATCTTCTGGGTCAGCTCGAAGACCTTCTGCTCCAGGTCCTTGTCCCGGAAGCCGTGGCCGAGCTCCGAGCCCTCCGCCGGGATCTCGTCCAGGTAGTGCGCGGAGGCGTACTTCGCGGTCTTCAGCGCGTACTCGGCGCTCGTACCGCCGACGACGATCGCCAGGTGGTACGGCGGGCAGGCGGCCGTACCGAGCGAACGGATCTTCTCCTCCAGGAACTTCATCATGGAGGCCTCGTTGAGGACGGCCTTCGTCTCCTGGTAGAGGAACGACTTGTTGGCCGAGCCGCCGCCCTTCGCCATGAAGAGGAACTTGTAGGCGTCGCCGTCGGTCGCGTACAGCTCGATCTGGGCGGGCAGGTTCGACCCGGTGTTCTTCTCCTCCCACATGGTGAGCGGAGCCATCTGCGAGTACCGCAGGTTGAGGTTCAGATAGGCGTCGTAGATGCCGCGGCTCAGCGCCGCCTCGTCGCCGCCCTCGGTCAGCACGTTCTGCCCGCGCTTGCCCATGACGATCGCCGTGCCGGTGTCCTGGCACATGGGCAGCACACCGGCCGCCGCGATGTTGGCGTTCTTCAGCAGGTCGAGCGCGACGAACTTGTCGTTGGCCGACGCCTCCGGGTCGTCGATGATCCGCCGGAGCTGGGCGAGGTGGGCGGGCCGCAGATAGTGCTGGATGTCGTGGATGGCCTCCTCGGCCAGCTTGCGCAGCGCCTCCGGCTCCACCTTGAGGAACGTCCGCCCGCCCGGCCCCTCGACGGTGGACACACCCTCCGGGGTCACCAGCCGGTACGGGGTGGAGTCCTCGCCCTGGGGGAGTAGATCGGTATACGCAAACGCTGGGGTGGTGGGGGGGGAACTACTCGGCATCTCAGCCCATTCCTCACTCTGGCGGACGGCCGCCCGCCGACGCTGGCGGGCCTCACCAGCGTAGAACCTGGCTCTGACACGGAGTTTGTGAGGTAGCGCTCAGTTCGACACGCCAGGGTTGTCCATACCCCTAGTCGCGATCTATCGCGTTTCGGTACTCTGCTGCCGTGGACCTTCAGAAGCAGACCGAGACGCCGGTCGCCGAGCTGCGCGCCTCGGACGCCGACCGTGACCGAATCGCCGACATCCTGCGGGAGGCCCTCGCCGAGGGGCGCCTGACCGCCGACGAGCACGCCGAGCGGGTGGAGGGGGTGCTGAGCGCCAAGACGGTGGGCGAACTGGAGGTCTTCATACGGGACCTGCCGGCGGCCCACGCCCGTCCGGCCGGCCCGGCCTACACACCGGTACCGCCCCGGCCGACGCCCGGCGCGATCCCCGCCGAGCCGGACACCAACGTCGTGGCCGTCTTCAGCAGCGCCCGCCGCCGGGGCCGCTGGCGGGCGGGCCGCCGACTGCACGCTTACGCGATCTTCGGCTCGATCGAACTCGACCTCACCGAGGCGATCTTCGAGTACCAGCAGGTCGTCATCAGGGCGTTCTCGATCTTCGGAGACGTCCAGATCCGCGTCCCGGAGAACGTGTCGCTGCGCGGCACCGGCGGCGGTGTGCTGGGCAACTTCGAGGCGGACACGCTGGACTCGGTCGACTCCGACGCGCCGGTCGTCTACGTCGAGGGGTGGGCCGTACTCGGCAATGTGGAGGCGCGGCCCAAGCGCGGGAAGTTCATCGAGGACATCCTGGACCGGGTTCACGACAAGGTCGACAGGAAGTTGCGCAAACACCTGGACCGTTGACGGACGCGAAGCACTCCTCGTCGCGCGGCGCCCCGGGTCGTGAACAGGGCGCGGGGCCACGGCTGTTGAGGACGCTGTGCATAGGCCCGCGCACAGCGGGTAGGCCTTGCTGCATCGTCTCTCGCTCGCGAAGCCGTCGTCAGGAGTAGACCGTGCTGCAACCGCCGCATTCGTCCCTGCAGGTAGCTGCCGTACCGGCCCAGCGGGTGCCCGTGCGGGACAGGGACCAAGACGCACCCTGGCACACCGAGGCGGTGTGCCGGCGCGACGAGGCAGGCCTGTTCTTCGCACCCTCCAAGGAACCCACCGCCGCCCGGCTGTCCCGGGAGGAGGCGGCCAAGCGGGTCTGCGCCCGCTGTCCGGTCATGGTCGAATGCCGCGAACACGCGCTGCTCCAGCCCGAGCCGTACGGCGTCTGGGGCGGCCTCACGGCAGCGGAACGCCGAGTGGTCCTGGCGCGGCGCAGGCGCCGCGACATGGAGCTGAAGAACGCGGCACGAGTGACGGCGGCGAACCGCATAGCGCAGGCGGGCTGACGAAAAGGCGCCCTCTCCGCACAGAGGGCGCCTTTTGACCCGCGTGGGGGCAGCGCCCCCCTCCGCTCAGGTCCTACTTCGCCCGATCGAAGTCGATCGCGCTGTACGCCCGCAGCTTGCGCAGCCGGTGCTCGGAGTCGATGCGCCGTACTGTCCCCGACTTCGACCGCATCACGATGGACTCGGTCAGCGCGGTCTCCGACCGGTACCGCACCCCGCGCAGCAGCTCACCGTCGGTGATGCCGGTGGCCACGAAGAACACGTTCTCCCCGGTCACCAGGTCCTCGGTGGTCAGGACCCGGTCCAGGTCGTGCCCGGCGTCGACGGCCCGCTGCCGCTCCTCGTCGTCCTTGGGCCACAGCTTGCCCTGGATGGTCCCGCCGAGGCACTTCACGGCGCACGCGGAGATGATGCCCTCGGGCGTACCGCCGATCCCGAGCAGCATGTCGACGCCCGTGCCCTCGCGCAGCGCGTAGATCGACCCGGCGACGTCACCGTCGGAGATCAGCTTGATGCGCGCGCCGGCCTCCCGGATCTCCTTGATGATCCCTTCGTGCCGCGGCCGGTCGAGGATGACGACGGTCACGTCCTCCGGCGCGGACCGCTTCGCCTTGGCGACCCGGCGGATGTTGACGGCCACGGGCGCGTTGATGTCGACGAAGTCCGCCGCCTCTGGGCCCGTGACCAGTTTGTCCATGTAGAACACGGCGGACGGGTCGAACATGGCCCCGCGCTCGGCCGCGGCCAGCACGGCGATCGCGTTGGGCATGCCTTTCGCGGTCAGCGTGGTCCCGTCGATCGGGTCGACGGCGATGTCGACCTCGGCCCCGGTGCCGTCACCGACACGCTCCCCGTTGAAGAGCATCGGGGCCTCGTCCTTCTCGCCCTCGCCGATGACGACCACGCCGTTCATCGACACGGTGGAGACGAGGGCGCGCATGGCGCGCACGGCGGCGCCGTCGGCGCCGTTCTTGTCACCGCGGCCCACCCAGCGCCCGGCGGCCATCGCGGCGGCTTCGGTCACCCGGACGAGTTCCAGGGCGAGGTTGCGGTCGGGAGCCTCGGAAGGCACATCGAGTTCGGACGGCAATTGATGATGCTCGGTCATCGGTGCGCACCTTTCTGATACGACGACGGCCGGATGAGGGTTTCGCCTCGACTCTATCGCCAGGCTGACAAAATGAGCAGGGGACCCCACGGATGAGCGCGGTGGGCACCTGCGACGATAGGGGACGTGGCAGGCACGAACGGCAAGCAGAAGACGGTCCGGGACATGATTTTCTCCCTGGCCCTCATCGGCCTCGCGGCGGGCTTCATCTACCTGCTCGTCCCGCACGATGATCACGCTCCCGACATCCAGCGGGTCGACTACCGGGTCGAGCTGCTGACCGCTCGGCGCGCGGCGACCTACCCGGTGGCCGCGCCGGAGGGCCTGCCCGGCGGCTGGAAGGCCACCTCGGTCCGCTTCCAGGGCCAGAAAGGCGACCGCTGGCACCTCGGCTACCAGACCCCCGACGGTCAGTACGTCCAGATCGAGCAGTCGACCCAGAAGCGCGCGGACTTCGTCACTGACGCCAGCCAGGGCGCGACAGCCACGAAGACGACCGAGAAGATCGGCGGCCACACCTGGACGCACTACACCGGCGGCCGCTACGACGCGCTGGTGCTGGAGAACACCCCCGGCTCCACGACGGTGGTGGCCGGCACGGCCTCCTTCACCCAGCTGACGAAGATGGCGGCGGCCCTGAAGCTGTCGTGACCCCTCGGGCCGACCCGCCCGTCCTGACGTGAGAGGCCCCCGGCGCCGTTGCCGGGGGCCTCTCACGCATGTGCGGGGTGGCTCAGACGGCCGTGACGACGTCGTCGTAGGCCAGGCGCGGGGAGCGCGGGAACCAGGCGTCCGGGCCGGGCCGGCCGATGTTGATCACCATCAGCGGGGTGTGATCGCCGTCCAGGAACTCCTTCTGGACGCCCGCGAAGTCGAGGCCGGTCATCGGGCCGGCGGCGAGACCGGCGGCGCGGACACCGATGATGAAGTAGGCGGCCTGGAGGGTCGCGTTCAGGGCGGCGTTGCTCTCACGGACGGCGCGGTCGCCGAAGACGGCGTCCTTGGCCTGCGGGAAGTGCGGGAAGAGCTCCGGCAGCTCCTCGTGGAACTCGTTGTCCGCGGCGAGGATCGCGACCAGCGGGGCGGTGGCGGTCTTCTTCTGGTTGCCCTCGGCCATGTGCTGCACCAGGCGCTCGCGGGCCTCGGCGGAGCGGACCAGGACGACGCGCAGCGGCGACTGGTTCATGGAGGTCGGACCGAACTTGACCAGGTCGTAGATCGCCTGGATCTGCTCGTCGGTCACCGGCTCGTCGGTGAAGGTGTTGGCGGTGCGGGCCTCGCGGAACAGCAGGTCCTGGGCGGCGGGGTCGAGAACGAGAGACATGGTTGAACTTCCTAGAGGTCACGTCCGGTCGAATCCGGACCGCGGTCCGGATAGGCTGACGGCATGACCATACGCCGAGAAGGTTCAAGTTTCAACTAGAACCGGATCATGGTGGTCCGCCTCACATCCACCGCTCAGCTCACTCCCCCTCCTGGGCCCCTTCCCCCTCCTCTTCCTCCTCGGCCAGCGCCGCGTCCAGCCGGGCCCGCGCCCCCTCCAGCCACCGCCGGCACACCCTGGCCAGCTCCTCGCCGCGCTCCCAGAGCGCGAGGGACTCCTCAAGGCTCGTCCCGCCGGCCTCCAGCCGCCGTACGACCTCGATCAACTCGTCGCGCGCCTGCTCGTAGGAGAGCGTCGTCTCTTCCGTCTTGTTGCTCATGCGTCCACCTTCCACATCAACCCGTAAGACCGGTCCGGTGCCTCAGCCGTCAACGCGCACCGTGAACTCCCCTTCCGCGACGCGCGCCCGTAGCGCCTCGCCCGGCTGGACCTCCTCGCTGCCGCGCACCACATGACCGTCGCCCTTCTGCAGCACGGCGTAACCGCGCTTCAGCGTGGCGGCGGGGGACAGGGCCACCACGCGCGCGTGGGTGTGCGTCAGCTCGGAGTCGGCGCGGTCGAGCAGATGCCCGAGGGTGCGCCGCGAACGGTCCACCAGAGAGGCGAGATGATCGGCCCGCTCGTCGACCATCCGATGCGGGTCCTCCATGACCGGCCGGGCGAGCGCGTGCGTCAGCCCCCGCTCCTCCCGGCCCACGAGCGCGTCTACGCAGCGCCGGGCCCGGTCCCGCAGCATCCGCACCCGGTCCAGCTCCTCACCGACGTCCGGTACGACCTTCTTGGCGGCGTCGGTGGGGGTGGAGGCGCGCAGGTCGGCGACGTAGTCGAGCAGCGGGTTGTCGGGCTCGTGCCCGATGGCGGAGACGACGGGCGTACGGCACTCGGCGACGGCCCGCACCAGCTGCTCGTCGGAGAACGGCAGCAGATCCTCCACACTGCCACCACCGCGGGCCACGATGATCACGTCCACGTCCTGGATCGCGTCAAGCTCCTTCACCGCCTGCACGACCTGAGGCACGGCGTGCACGCCCTGCACCGGCACGTTCCGCACCTCGAACCGCACCGCGGGCCACCGGTGCCGGGCGTTCTCCAGAACATCCCGCTCGGCGGCCGAGGCCCGCCCGCACACCAGCCCGATCAACTGCGGCAGAAAAGGCAGCGGCTTCTTCCGCTCGGCGGCGAACAGCCCCTCGGCGGCCAGCGCCTTCTTGAGCATCTCCAGCCGCGCCAGCAGCTCCCCGACCCCGACGGGCCTTATCTCGGCCGCCCGCAACGACAGCTGCCCACGCGGCGCGTACCACTCCGGCCTCGCGTGGACGACGACCCGGGCGCCCTCACCGACGACATCGGCGACGGAGTCGAACACCTGCCGGTAGCAGGTCACGCCGATGGAGATGTCGTACGACGGATCCCGCAGCGTCAGAAACACGACACCCGCCCCCGGCCGCCGCGAGAGCTGGGTGATCTGCCCCTCGACCCACACTGCGCCGAGCCGGTCGATCCACCCACCGATCAACCGGGAAACCTCACCGACAGGCACAGGCGCTTCGGCGGACGTGTTCAATGCCATGCGGCGAGCGTAACGGCGCCGACCGACAGGCCCTTCACTCCGCGGCCCCCCGCTGCGCGACCAGCACCGCCAGCCCCACCGCCAGCCACACGACCCCCGCCACACCGAGCGCCACACGCGCGTACGCGAAGACGGACCCCGCGAGCGGCACGGCCCGCACCATCCGCGCTTAGCTGAACGCCGTGAAGGCCATCGCCACAGTGGCGACGACGTAGACAAGGGCCACCGCGCCGTGCGACCTCGCGTCCAGGGTGCCGAAGACACCGACCGGCGCCATCGGGGCGTTGAACAGCAGCCCGTAGACCACCAGGTCCCGGAAGCCGAGACTGCGCCGCAGCCGGTGCCGTTCGTCCGCCTCGGGCGGCGGCGCCGTCGCCGTACCGGTCTCGGACATCAGTGCCTCCCGCGGCCGTGTGTCTCGCGCTGCTCCGGTCTCCCGTCAGTCTCCCCGGGATCGTCACCGGGACGCGATCTTTGGCCCCCCGAACGCGGCCTTACGATGGGTGCCATGACTGCTTCGCCTGGCCGCCGTGTCCTGCTCGCCGCCCCCCGTGGCTACTGCGCGGGTGTGGACCGCGCCGTGATCGCCGTCGAGAAGGCCCTGGAACAGTACGGGGCCCCGATCTATGTCCGGCACGAGATCGTCCACAACAAGTACGTCGTGCAGACCCTGGAGAAGAAGGGCGCGATCTTCGTCGAGCGGACCGAGGAGGTCCCCCCGGGGAACATCGTGATGTTCTCCGCGCACGGCGTCGCCCCCGTCGTCCACGAGGAGGCCGAGCGCGGCCGCCTCGCCACCATCGACGCGACCTGCCCGCTGGTCACCAAGGTCCACAAGGAAGCCGTCCGCTTCGCCGACGAGGACTACGACATCCTCCTGATCGGCCACGAGGGCCACGAGGAGGTCATCGGCACCTCCGGCGAGGCCCCCGACCACATCCAGCTCGTCGACGGCCCCGGCGACGTCGCCCATGTCGAGGTCCGTGACGAGTCCAAGGTCGTCTGGCTCTCCCAGACCACGCTCTCCGTCGACGAGACCATGGAGACGGTCGACGCGCTGAAGGAGAAGTTCCCGCAGCTGATCTCCCCGCCGAGCGACGACATCTGCTATGCCACCCAGAACCGTCAGCTCGCCGTGAAGCAGATGGGCGCCGAGGCCGAACTGGTCATCGTGGTCGGCTCCCGCAACTCCTCCAACTCCAAGCGGCTCGTCGAGGTCGCCAAGCTGGCCGGCGCCCGCGAGGCCTACCTGGTCGACTTCGCCGCCGAGATCGGCGAGGCCTGGCTGGAGGGCGTGACCACGGTCGGCGTCACCTCGGGCGCCTCCGTGCCGGAGGTCCTGGTCGAGGAGGTCCTGGAGTGGCTCGCCGAGCGCGGCTACGGCGATGTGGAGATCGTCAAGGCGGCCGAGGAGTCCATCACCTTCTCGCTCCCCAAGGAGCTCCGCCGCGACCTGCGGGAAGAGGCGGCAACCCTGGTCGCCGAGCGCGGCGGCACCGGCGCCGAGGCGTGAGGAGCCCTCGTACGACGGTGTGACCGCAGGTCGTCCGGCGTCGTGACGGTCAGTCGTACGACGTAACGTGGAGCCATGCAGATCTTCGGTGTGGACATCGGTGGTTCCGGGATCAAGGGCGCTCCCGTGGACCTGGACAGGGGCGACCTGGATCAGGAGCGCTGCAAGGTGCTCACCCCGCATCCGGCGACGCCCGACAGCGTCGCCGACGGGGTCAAGGAGGTCGTCGACCACTTCGGGTGGAGCGGCCCCGTAGGGCTCACCTTCCCCGGAGTGATCACCGACGGCACTCATATCCGTACGGCGGCGAACGTCGACAAGAGCTGGATCGACACCGACGCGCGCACCCTGTTCAGTGAGCGGCTCGGCGGCCTGCCGGTGACCGTGGTCAACGACGCGGACGCGGCGGGCGTGGCCGAAATGCAGTTCGGCGCCGGCCGGGACCGCAAGGGCGTGGTCATCCTGCTCACCTTCGGCACCGGCATCGGCAGCGCTCTGTTCACCGACGGCGAGCTGGTCCCCAACACCGAGCTGGGCCATCTGGAGCTGGGCGGCCACGACGCCGAGAAGAGGGCCTCCAGCAAGGCCAAGGAGGACCACGAGCTCAGCTGGGAGCACTGGGCGCACCGGGTCACCAAGTACCTCGCGCACGTCGAGATGCTGTTCACCCCGGACCTGTTCATCATCGGCGGCGGGGTGAGCCGCAAGGCCGACAAGTTCCTGCCCCTCATCGACGGCGTCAAGGCCGAGATGGTGCCGGCGCAGCTGCAGAACAACGCGGGGATCGTGGGTGCGGCGATGCGCGCGGCGCACCACGCCAAGTAGCGGCAAGCAGCCACAAGCAGCCGGGGTCAGCCTCCGCGCCGGCGCCGGCGCCGGATCAGCTGGATCCTGCGGACGATGACGATCACCCCGGCGACCAGTGTTCCGCCGTAGAGCCAGCCGGCCTGTGTGGACAGGGCCGTCACCAGGCCCATCACACTGCCCAGGAACCCGCCGCCGCCGTCGGCGACGGCCAGCAGGCCGACGGCGAAGGCGATCGGGACGACGACGGGGGCGGTCAGCAGATCGTTCCCGCGCACCCACAGCGCGGTCAGCGCGCTCACCGGCAGGAACAGCACGCCGTACACCGTCAGGGACGCCCCGAACAGCAGGTCGTCCAGAAAGCCGAGCAGGAACATCGCGGCCCCGCAGAACAGGCCGCCGCCGAGTCCGGTGAGCCGTGGGCCCGACGGCCGCCGGGGTCCGGCCACCGCCGCCGTTCGGGGTCTGCCCGGGGGCGGCCGGCGCTCGGCTGTCGCAGGCCGCCGTCCGGCCTGCGGCGGCAGGGGCGCGCGCGGGGCGCCACGGCGCTGTCCGTGCTGTCGGGGGCGGGACCTGTGATGCTCCACCGGACCAACCTAGGTCGGTTTATGTGCCGAATCGCGGCCCGGACACGCCGAAACCAAGCCAAGTGCAGAGCTTGGCCAGGTGTTCGACGGGGCCGCCGGCCCGGGGTCCCGAACCCCGTAAACTGGTGGATCGGCCGGCCCGCCGGCACTGGCAGCCTCCGGCTCACTCACCCACTCACTACGGGAAGTCGCAACGTGTCGCTCACGATCGGAATCGTCGGCCTGCCCAATGTCGGCAAGTCGACCCTGTTCAACGCCCTGACCAAGAACGACGTGCTGGCGGCCAACTACCCGTTCGCCACGATCGAGCCCAACGTGGGCGTGGTCGGCGTCCCCGACGCCCGCCTGGTCAAGCTGGCCGAGATCTTCTCCTCGCAGCGGATCCTCCCGGCCACGGTCGACTTCGTCGACATCGCGGGCATCGTGCGCGGCGCCTCCGAGGGTGAGGGCCTGGGCAACAAGTTCCTCGCGAACATCCGTGAGTCCGACGCGATCTGCCAGGTCATCCGCGCCTTCAAGGACGAGAACGTCGTGCATGTCGACGGCAAGGTCTCGCCGAAGGACGACATCGAGACGATCAACACCGAGCTGATCCTCGCGGACCTCCAGACGATCGAGAAGGTCCTCCCGCGCCTCCAGAAGGAGTCCCGGATCAAGAAGGACGTGGCGCCCAAGGTCAAGGCCGTCGAAGAGGCCAAGGAGATCCTGGAGAAGGGCGACACCCTGTTCTCCCAGGGCATCCTCCAGGGCAGCGAGCGTGCCGAGCTTCTCCACGACCTGCACCTCCTGACCACCAAGCCTTTCCTCTACGTCTTCAACGTCGACGAGGACGAGCTGACCGACGACACCTTCAAGACCGAGCAGCGCGCCCTGGTCGCCCCGGCCGAGGCGATCTTCCTCAACGCCAAGCTGGAGGCGGACCTCGCGGAACTCGACGAGGAGGACGCCCTGGAGCTGCTGGAGTCGGTCGGCGCCGAGGAGCCCGGCCTCGCCACCCTGGCCCGCGTCGGTTTCAACACCCTCGGCCTCCAGACCTACCTCACGGCCGGCCCCAAGGAATCCCGAGCCTGGACGATCAAGAAGGGCGCGACGGCCCCCGAGGCGGCCGGCGTGATCCACACCGACTTCCAGAAGGGCTTCATCAAGGCCGAGGTCATCTCCTTCGCCGACCTGGTCGAAGCCGGCTCGGTGACCGAGGCCCGCGCCAAGGGCAAGGCGCGGATGGAGGGCAAGGACTATGTCATGCAGGACGGGGATGTCGTGGAGTTCCGGTTCAACGTTTGAGCGGACGAAATAACAAACGTCGCTGACGCGGCAAACATGCAGGTCAAAAGGGGCTGCCGGGCTCTGTCGAGTCCGGCCCCTTCGGCATCACCGTGCTGGATGGGTGCTGGATATTCCGACGCGGGGTCAGGGGTGGTCAGGTCTCGCAAACGCTGGAGCGGTGTCCCACGTGAACGACCCAGACCACCAGCTCGCGCTGGACGTGGTGCTGACTCCTAGTCGCCCCGGGGCGGGGTGAGCTTGTCGAGGTCCAGGCTGATCTCGAAAGGCACCGGGCGCTTCAGGGCGCCCCGGAAGATGCCGGCCGGCGCGTAGGCGCCAGTCGGTTCGTCGAGTTCGTAGACGTGGACGACGGGAGCGCTGCCCTCGTCCTCGATGCACCAGTAGTGCGGGATGCCCGCCTCCGCGTACTTGCGGAGCTTGACCGTACGGTCCCGGTGCGCGGACTCGGGTGAGACGACCTCGATGACGAGTCGTACCTCGTCCGGTGTGAACCAGGTACGGTCTCCGTCGTAATCCGCCGTCGTCAACAGCAGATCCGGTTCAGGCCGGTTTCGCGCGTGGAGCTTTATGGTCATCCCGCGGCCGACCCTGACATCGCCGGGCGCCTGCTCCATGAGGGCGACGGTGAGCATGGTGACGAGGTGGCCGTGCTACCACCTCTGCGGCGACATCATGAAGACGAGGGCTCCGTCGACCAGCTCGGTGTGGCGAGGCGCCTCCGGGAGGCGGTCCAGGTCTTCCGCGAACCAGCCTTCCGCGCGCGGCGGGCGCATCCAGTCGGGCAGTGCGGTCATGGCTCAACCGTAGCGACCCGACGAGGCCTGGGCCACGAGACCGTCAACAGGACGACCGCCACTCCTGTCGTCCTGAAGGCCCTCACCGGCCGGCGGTGCTGACGCTGTGCTGACCCGACCCGTTTCTGGCGGACCTGAAAGCGGCACGCCGGAACGGTGGGAGGATGCCGGGACAGCGAGTGAGGGGCGGGGCACGTGGGGCGGGCGGAGCGGGAACTGGTCGCGCGGGGAACGCGGCTGAATGTGGCCGCGTGCGATGTCGTCGCGGATCACGGCAGGGCCGTCGAGACGGTACGGGCGGCACTGAGGCCGCTCCACGACGCGGCGGTACGGCGGGAACTGGACGCCATTCCCGTCGCCCGGCTGCAGGACGTCACCCAGGGACGGCTGCGGCTGGGCAGTGTCGAGCAGAGCGGACTGCGCACGGTCGGCGATGTGCTGGCGGCAGGCCCCTACCGGTTGCGGCAGCTCCCAGGGGTGGGGCAGCGCACCGTCGACCAGATGCTCGCCGCGGCCCGCAGCCTCTCCGACGCCGTGCACGAGACCGTGGCCGTCCATGTCGACGTGGACCGGCCGGAGCCGGGTACCACCGCGCTGGTCATCGCGTTGCACACACTCGTGGAGGCCGGGCCGGACGCCGTCCGTGCCGTCGCCCAGGCCACCGACGTGTCGAAACGGCTGGAGCCGCTGCTGGCCGGTGCCAGACCCGCGACCGGACGCCTCAGGATGCTGCTGGCGGGCCGGGAGACGAAGGCTCGCGCGCTGGCGGCGGTGACCGAACTCCGTTCGCTGCTGGCGGAGGCGGAGCGGGCGCGGCTGCCCGAACTGTTCGCCCAGGCCTCGGTGGACCTGCTCCGCGGGCCGTCCTCCGAACTCGCCGCCTGGGGGGACTTCGAACTCCGCTCCGCCGAGTACTACGCCCTGCTCGCGGAGATCTCCGGCCGGCCGGCCGACAAGGCCGCCGCCGAGGGCTTCCTGCCGGACGAGGTAGCCGAACGGGTCCGGGCTCAGCGGCTCGACGACTCGCACCGTCGGGTCTCCCTGCGCGGCTACCAGGCGTTCGGCGCGCGCTTCGTCCTCGCGCAGCGCAAAGCGATCCTCGGCGACGAGATGGGCCTGGGCAAGACCATCCAGGCGATCGCCGTGCTCGCCCACCTGGCCGCCGAGGGGCAGAGCCACTTCGTGGTCGTGTGCCCGGCGAGCGTCCTCGTCAACTGGACCCGGGAGATCGAGGCCCGCAGCGCGCTGCGCGTGATGCTGCTCCACGGCCCCGACCGGCACGACGCGTTCGCCGACTGGAAGGAGCGGGGCGGGGTCGCTGTGACGACGTTCGACGCCGTGCGCGGATTCCCTGTACCGGGGGGCGGCGAGGTCGGCCTGTTCGTGGTCGACGAGGCGCACTCCGTGAAGAACCCGAAGGCCAAGCGGTCCCAGGCGGTCGCCCAGTGGGCGGAGCGCTGCGAGCGCGCCCTCTTCATGACCGGAACCCCGATGGAGAACCGGGTCGTGGAGTTCCGCAACCTGGTCGGGATGCTCCACAGCGGTGTCGCGGAGTCCCTGGAGGAGGGGGACGCCCTGGCCGGATCGGTCGCCTTCCGCAAGGCCGTCGCCCCCGTCTATCTGCGGCGCAACCAGCAGGACGTGCTGACGGAACTCCCCAGCCTCCAGCACATCGACGAGTGGGAGGAGCTGAGCGCATCGGACGAGGAGGCGTACCGCGAGGCCGTGCGCGCCGCCAACTTCATGGCGATGCGCAGGGCCGCGTATCTGCGCCCTGAGCGGTCGGCCAAGCTGGAGCGGCTCCGGGAGATCGTCGAGGAGGCCGCCGAGAACGGGCAGAAGACCGTGGTCTTCTCGTACTTCAAGGACGTACTGCGGGTGGTGCGGGAGGCACTCGCCGACCGGGTCGCGCTGTTCGGTCCGCTCACCGGCGAGGTCCCCGCCGGACGGCGGCAGCAGATCGTCGACGACTTCGCCGCCGTGCCGGGCCCCGCGGTGCTGCTGGCGCAGATCCAGGCGGCGGGCGTCGGCCTCAACATCCAGGCCGCCTCGGTCGTCGTCATCTGCGAACCCCAGATCAAGCCCACCATCGAAGACCAGGCGGTGGCCCGGGCTCACCGCATGGGCCAGGTCAGACCGGTCCGTGTGCACCGTCTGCTCGCCACCGGGGGAGTGGACGAACGCCTGGTGAGGCTGCTGGAGAAGAAGACCCGTCTGTTCGACGCCTACGCCCGCCGCAGCGCGGTGGCCGAAGCCACCCCGGACGCGGTCGACGTCTCGGACACCGAACTGGCCCGCCGGATCGTCGAGGAGGAACAGGCGCGCCTGGGCATGACGGACGCAAACCCCGTCGAGAGAGCGGATGCATGACCCACATGGCCGCGGTCCACGCGCTGATCCACCTTCACGACTTCCCCGACGGAAGCGCCGACTTCAAGCTGCTCGGGGTCTTCTCGTCGGAGGACAAGGCGGCGCGGGCCGAGGCCGCCGGCGCTGAGCTTCCCGGGTTCAGGGATTTTCCGGACGGTTTCCAGGTTGTCCGCGTCGAGGTGGACGCGACACGAGCGCTCCAGGGACGGCTGCCCGAGGAACTGCACCTGCTCTTCCGGACCCTGGAAGATCCCGTCTGCGGCGAAGAGGTCGTCATCCTGGGGGCGTTCCGTGCGGAGGAACGGGCCCAGGAGACGGCTTCGGCATACCGGGAAGGCCCGCCGGAGGCCGAGTTGGAGATCTCCCCCGTCACCTTGGACGAGCGAATGTGGGGCGACGGCTTCGTCACCGTCGAACCCGAAGCCCCGTGACCCCCCGAAGCTCCCAGACCTCCTACGCCGACTCGCGCAGCCGGAGCTCCGCCCCCACCGTCAGTTCGTCGGCGCGCAGCGGCCCGGTTCCGGTCAGTAGCCGGGCCGCCTGTTCGACGGCGAGCGCGCCGAGACTGCGGGTGTCCAGGGCCACCGTGGTCAGCGCCGGCTCGACGAGCGCGCCCAGCTGCAGGCCGTCGAAGCCCAGCACGGCGAGGTCCGCCGGGACCTGGCGGCCGAGCCGGCGGGCGGCGCGCAACGCCCCGATGGCGATGATGTCGTTGAACGTGAACACGGCCGTCAGGTGCGGGTGCCGGGCGAGGAGTTCCAGGAGCGCTTGCTCCCCGCCCTCCACGCTCTGGTCGGCGCGGGCCACCGACCCGGCGTCCAGTCCGCACGCGGACATCGCGGTGTCGAACCACTCGTGCCGGACGCTCGGCTCGGAGCGTTCCGCGTGGTCCAGCATGCCGATGTGCCGGTGCCCCGCCTCGGTCAGGTGCCGTATCGCCGTGTGGACGCCGGCCTCGCCGTCGATCCGGATCGAACTGAACCGTTCGGTGCGGCGCTGCCGGTCGATGAGGACGACGGGGAGCCCCCGGGTGAGCCGCGCGATCTCGTCCTCCGGCAGGCTCAGGTAGCCCACCACGGCGTCCACCTGTGAGGCGATCACCTCCAGGGTGCCGCGTTCCTCCTCGACGCTGTCGCCGGTGTCGTACACCACCACATGCCAGCCGCGGCCCCGGGCCGCGTCCAGCGCGGCGGCGGCGACCTCGGTGAAGAACGGGTTGAGCAGGTCGGGGATCACCAGTCCGACGCTGAACGTGTCCTGCCGCACCAGCCCCCTGGCGAACCGGCTGGGCCGGTAGCCCAGCGCGAGGGCGGCGTCGAGAACGCGCTGCTTGGTGGAGACGCCGATCTCGCCCTTGTCGTTGAGCGCTCGTGACACGGTCTGCCGGGACACTCCCGCGGCCTCGGCCACATCGTCGATCGTCACCCTGCGGGGTCCGTTCCCCGACGGCGCCATCACTCACCTCCGTGCTGTTGCCGACGCGACCGCGTCGCAGGGACACCGACTATGCCGGGTCCGACGTCTTGGGCCTTGACACTCCGGCGGACCGGAGCCCACACTCCAAATCACTTCCCGTTACCGCTCCCGTGAGCGCTCACGTTACCGCTCACGGAACCTGATTCCAACCAGAAGGCATCCGCCTCCAGGTGTCAACGTCGACCCGCCTGTCGACCCTCGGCAGGCGTTCTCTGGAACGGAAGATATGAGCAGCACAATCACGCGCACCCGCCTCGCCGTCGCAGCCGCCACAGCGGGCATCGTCGTACTCGCCGGGTGCTCCTCGTCCGGTTCGTCGGACAAGGCGTCCGCCTCGTCCTGCGCGCCCGCGAAGGGCAAGGTCACCCTCCAGTACTGGAACACGGTCCCCGGCATGGACAAGGTCGTCGCCGTGTGGAACAAGCAGCACCCGGACGTCCAGGTCGAGACGAAGAACATCTCCAACGACCAGTACGGCACCCTCGGCAACGCCCTCAAGGCGGGCAAGGCGCCGGACCTGGCCCAGGTCGGCTACGACGAACTGCCCAACCTGCGCACCCAGAACGCCTTCACGGACGCCTCCGCCTGCAAGGCGGCCACCGCCGCGAAGTCGAAGTTCGTGCCCTGGACCTGGTCGCAGACCAGCTTCGGCGGCACCGGGGTGTTCGCCCTCCCGCAGGACACCGGCCCGATGGCCCTGTTCGTGCGCAGCGACATTTTCCAGAAGTACCACGTTGCCGTCCCCACGACCTGGGACGCGTACGCAACGGCCGCGCAGCGGCTGCACAAGGCGGACCCCGGCCTCACCATGACGTTCTTCGACCCGAACAACGCCGAGTGGTTCAACGGGCTGCTCTGGCAGAACAGCGCCCAGATGTACGGCTACTCCGGCAACAAGTGGCAGGTCTCCGTCGAGTCGCAGCAGAGCAAGCAGGTCGCCGACTACTGGCAGAAGCTGATCTCCGGCAAGCTCGTGCGCACCGACCTCGCCAACGGGTCCACGCAGATGTACGCGGCGTACCAGAAGGACCAGATCGCCAGCTACGTCGGCGCAGCCTGGGGCTACAGCATGTTCCGCGACAACCTGCCCAAGCAGTCCGGCAAGTGGTCGATCGTCCCGATGCCGACCTGGGGCACGAGCGGTTCCTCCGGTGACTGGGGCGGCTCGACCGTCGGGTTCATGAAGGGCAGCAAACACCTCTACGAGTCGGTCGAGTTCAACACCTGGCTGAACACCGACCCCCAGGCGCTGAAGCTGGAGAACGAACTCGGCGGGCTCTACCCGGCCGCCAACGCCGGGCTCGACATGCCCTCGCTGTCCAAGGGCGTGCCGTTCTACAAGAACGAGAAGATCTTCGACGTCTTCGCCGCCTCGTCCAGGAAGATCGACACCAGCTTCTCCTGGGGCCCCACGCAGAAGACGGTGAACCTGGCCCTCCAGGACGCGATGGCCAAGGCGGCGGCCGGTGACGGCACCCTCACCGACGCGCTCGCGGCCGCCCAGGCAGCCGCGCTGAAGTCGATGAAGGACCAGGCCATCCCGGCCGAGGCGGGTAAGTGACCGCCGTATGACCGACATCGCGACCCACCCGACCCGCGCGGTGACGCCGACCGGGGGCCGCCGCCGTCGTCTCGACGGCGGCGGCCCCCGGATGGGCACCGTCGCCGCCTTCGTCACCCCGTTCTTCCTGCCGTTCCTGCTGTTCTACCTGGTGCCGGTCGGCTACGCGCTCTGGCAGAGCTTCCGCGTGGTGCGCCGCAGCGGAGGACAGTACGGGACGTCCTACACGACCTTCGGCGGCTTCGAGCAGTACGTGCAGGTGTTCCAGAACACCGAGTTCTGGTCCAGCATCGGCCGTATCGGACTGTTCGGCATCGTGCAGGTGCCCGTCATGCTGTTCGTCGCCCTGACCGTCGCGCTGCTCCTCGACACCCCGCTGCTGAAGATCAAGGCGTTCTTCCGCATCACCGTGTTCATGCCGTACGCGGTGCCCGGTGTCATCGCCGCGATCATGTGGTCGTACCTCTACTCGCCGCAGCTCAGCCCCGTCGTCGACCTGCTGAAAGGCATCGGGCTGCACCCTGACTTCCTCGGCCCCGGTGCCGTGCTCTGGTCGACGGCGAACGTCTCCACCTGGCTGTGGACCGGCTACAACATGCTGATCATGTTCTCGGCGCTGCAGTCGATCCCGCAGGAGCTCTACGAGGCCGCGAAGATCGACGGCGCCTCCAACTGGACGATCGCCTGGCGGGTCAAGGTCCCGATCATTGCCCCGTCGATCGTCCTGACCACGGTGTTCTCGATCATCGGGACGCTCCAGCTGTACGCCGAACCGGCCGTGCTGCGGCAGATCTCCTCGAACATCTCCAGCACGTTCACCCCGAACATGCTCGCCTACACGGTGGCCTCGGGGAACAACTACCAGCAGGCCGCGGCCATTTCCGTCGTCATCGCCGTCATCACCTTCGTCTTGAGCTTCGGGTTCATGCGACTGACCTCGAAGAAGGCCGGACTGTGAGCAACAAACCATCCATGATGAGAGAAAGCCGTGTCAGCCGTACGGCCGCCATGGGCCTGATGCTGCTGCTGACCGTGTACTTCCTGCTGCCGGTCTACTTCCTGGTCGTCGCGGCGACCAAGCCGCAGGGCGACCTCGCCTCCACCAACGGGCTGGCGTTCTCGCACTTCAACCTGTTCGACAACCTCCGGGTCCTGTTCACCCGCAGTAACGGCATCTTCGGCCGCTGGGCCCTCAACACCGTCGTCTACGCGGTGCTGGGCGCGGCCGTGGGCACCCTGATCTCCGCGCTGTGCGGCTACGCCCTCGCCAAGTTCCGCTTCCGCGGCCGGGAGTTCCTGTTCTCCGTCATCCTCGGCGGCGTCCTGGTGCCCACCACCGCTCTCGCCCTGCCGCTGTTCCTGCTGTTCTCGGCGACCGGGCTGGTCAACACCTATCTCGCGGTGTTCCTGCCGAGCATCGTCAGCCCGTTCGGTGTCTATCTCGCGCGGATCTTCGCGAACGCCGCCGTGCCGCAGGAGCTGATCGAGTCGGCACGGCTGGACGGCGCCGGCGAGTTCCGCACCTTCTTCTCGGTGGCGTTCCGGCTGATGGCACCGGCCCTGGTGACCATCTTCCTGTTCCAGTTCGTGGCCATCTGGAACAACTTCTTCCTGCCGATGGTGATGCTGCAGAAGGAGTCCCTGTTCCCGATCACGCTCGGCCTGTACGAGTGGAACGGCCAGACCGCCCGGGCCCCGCTGCTCCAGCAGTCCGTGATCACCGGCTCGCTGGTGTCGATCGTGCCCGTGATCGTGGTGTTCGTCCTGCTCCAGCGGTTCTGGCGGACCGGACTCGCCGCCGGCTCCCTCAAGTGACCCCCCGGAAGGTGCCCCTCGTCATGCCCGACTCCGCCGTCTTCGTGCCCCACTTCCACTGGGACCGGGAGTGGTACGAGCCGTTCCAGGTGTTCCGGCACCGCCTTGTCACCGCTCTCGACACCGTGCTGGCGACGGCCGAGACGGACCCGGACTTCCGGTTCACCGTCGACGGGCAGATGGCCGCGGTCGAGGACTATCTGGAGATGCGCCCGGAGCACCGCGACCGGGTCGCAGCCCTGGTCCGCGAGGGCCGGCTCGCCGTCGGGCCCTGGCTGATCCTGCTCGACGAGTTCCTCTGCTCCGGCGAGACCATCGTCCGCAACCTCCAGATGGGGTGGGCGGCCGCGGAGCGCCTCGGCGGTGCGATGCCCATCGGCTATCTGCCGGACATGTTCGGCCATATCGCGCAGATGCCGCAGATCCTGGCCCGCGCCGGCATCGAGCACGCGGCACTGTGGCGCGGGGTGCCCGGCTCGGTCGACGGCCACGCCTTCCGCTGGCGCGCGCCCGACGGCTCAGAGGTGCGCACCGAGTTCCTCTTCGACGGTTACGACAACGGCCTCGACGTCCTCCTGGTACCGGACCGGATCCGGCAGGCGCTCAGTGAGTACGCCGAGCTGACCGCCGGACGCTGGGGCGGCGACCCGCTCCTCGCCATGGCCGGCACCGACCACAACGCGCCCGATCCGCGGCTGGCGGACTGGCTGCGCAAGGCCTCCGGCGAGGAGCGGCCGATCACCGTCGCCACGCTCGACGAGTACCTCCGCAAGCACGTACGTGACGGGGTGACCGCCGTCGTCACGGGCGAACTGCGCAGCCATGTGCGGGGCAACATCCTGCCGGGCGTGCTGTCCGTGCGGCTCGGGCTCAAGCAGCGGATGGCCCTCGCCGAGCGGACCGTCGACCACGCCGAGCGGATGAACGCCCTGTGGTCCCGGCGCGACGAGTCGGCCTTCCTCGCCCTCGCCTGGCACAAGATCATCGAGTCGACCGCCCATGACTCGGTGGTCGGCTCCGGCACCGACGAGACCTGCGACCAGGTCGCGGCCCGCCTCGCCGAGGCCGCGCAGACCGCCCGCGCCGTCCGGGACGCGGCCCTCGCCGAACCCGCCGCCCTGGTACCGAGCGACGGCCATCTGGTCGCCAACCCGCTGCCGGCACCCCGTACCGCACTGGTCGAGGTGGACGTCGTGGCCGCCCCTGAGGGGAGCACGCTGGTCGCGACCACCGCCGACGGCTCGGCGCATCCGGTGCAGCTGGTCTCCGAGGCCCCGACCGTCCTCAGCGACGAGCGACTCGACGCCGCACAACTCGAACGCGTGCTGCGCCGCATCCACCGCCGCGAGCTGTTCGGCCTGCTGATCGACCGCTATGAACTCACCCCCAACTCCCTGGTCTTCCACCTCGCCGAGGCACCGGCCGGCCCCTTCGACCTGATGACCCTGCGCGCCGAGGTCGCCGCCGCCGCGGCCGCGCACCCGGGGGAGTGGCGGGTGCGGACCCTGGCGCAGGCCCGGGCCACCGCGCTGGCGGCCGTGCCCGTCCCCGCCTGTGGACTGGCCGCCTTCCGCGTCGAGCAGGGCGGGCCCACCGCCCCGGCGATGCGGCCGGTGACGGCGACGGCGGACCGCCTGTCCAACGGGCTGATCGAGGTCACGGTCGCCGCCGACGGCACCCTGGAGGTGACCGGCACCGACGGCACCGTGCTGTCCGGAGTGGGCCGCCTGGTCGACGGCGGTGACCGGGGCGACAGCTACAACTACGCCCCTCCCGCGCACGACGTACTCGTGTCCGAGCCGGCCCGGGTCGGCGTCGAACTCCTCGACGGCGGCCCGCTGCGGGCGAGGCTGCGTGTCACCCGCGTCTACGACTGGCCGGCCGCGCTCGCTCACGACGACCGGGACCGGCGCGACGGCCGCACCGTCCCGACCCCCGTGGACATGCTGGTGGAAGTCCGCGCGGGCGAGCCGTTCGTCCGGATCTCCACCGCGTTCCTCAACCAGTCCGCCGACCACCGGCTGCGTTTCCACATTCCGCTGCCCGAGCCCGTCGCCGCCTCCGCGTCGGCCGGGCAGTTCGCCGTCACCGAGCGCGGACTGACCGCGGAGGGCGGCTGGGGAGAGTACCCGATCCCGACCTTCCCGGCGAACGCCTTCGTGTCGGCGGGCCGGGCGACCGTCCTGCTCGACCACTCCGGCGAGTACGAACTCGTCGACGACGGCTCCGCCCTCGCCCTCACCCTGCTGCGCGCCATCGGCTCGATCAGCGTCAACATCCACCCCCTGCGTGACGAACCCGCGGCGAGCGAGATCCCCGCCCCGGGCGCACAGGAGCTGGGCATGCGCATCGAGAACCGGTTCGCCGTCCTGCCCTGGGCGACCGGCTGGCAGAGCGCCAACGCGGTCGCGCTCGCCGAGCAGTTCCGGAGCGACGTCCTGGTCACCCGCGGGACCGCGCCCGGCGGCGGCACCCTGCCCCCGGACGCGACCGGGGTGCGGGTCGACGGCCGGGACGTCCAGGTGTCGAGCATCCGCCGCGTCACCGACCCCGAGCGCGGGCCCGGCACCGAGGTGCGGCTGGCCGCACTGCGCGACACCACGTCGGCCGTCCACATGACCGGCGCCTTCACCGAAGCCACGACCGTCGACCTGCTCGGCCGGCCGATCGCCGCCGAACCGGTGGCGGGGGACGGGCTCGAACTCGTCCTCGGCCCCTGGGAGATCCGCACCGTCGTCCTCCGCTAGCCGACCACACCCCCCGACACCCGGAAAGTTGTGAACTCTTGCCCTCCGAGCACTCCGCGTACGTATCGGACACCGCCCCGTGGCGTGGCGCCCTGCGCCCGGCCCGCTCGTGGCTGCACTCCGACGCGCCCTCCCTCTCGCTGAACGGGGCCTGGCGCTTCCGGCTGTCGCCGACGGCGGCCGTGCCCGAGGAGTTCGCGGCCGAGGACTTCGACGACCAGGGCTGGGACGGCATCCCGGTGCCCGCGCACTGGGTGCTGGAAGGCGACGGGGCCTACGGCCGGCCCATCTACACGAACGTCCAGTTCCCGTTCCCGATCGACCCGCCGTACGTCCCCGACGAGAACCCCACCGGCGACTACCGCCGCCACTTCGGCCTCCCCGACGGCTGGTCGGACGCCGAGCGGGTCCTGCTGCGCTTCGACGGCGTCGAGTCGCTGTTCAGGGTGTGGGTGAACGGCGTCGAGATCGGCAGCGCCAGTGGCAGCCGGCTGGCCCACGAGTTCGACGTGACCTCCGCCGTGCGCCCAGGTGACAACGTCGTCGCCGTACGGGTGCACCAGTGGTCGGCCGCCAGTTACCTGGAGGACCAGGACCAGTGGTGGCTCCCGGGCATCTTCCGGGACGTCACCCTGCTGGCCCGCCCGGCCGGGGGCGTCGAGGACGTCTGGCTGCGCACCGGTTACGACAACGGGCACGGGCGGATCGACCCGGAGGTCACCGCCGACACCGCGGCCTTCCCCGTCACCCTGCGCATCCCCGAACTGGGCGTCGAGCGGATCTGGGAGACGGCGGCCGACGTGGCGCCCCTCGACATCCCGGGCGTCGAGCCGTGGTCGGCCGAGCGGCCCCGGCTGTACGACGTCACCGTGTCGTCGGCCGCCGAGAGCATCGCCCTGCGGGTGGGCTTCCGCACGGTCGAGATTCGCGGTGACCGCTTCCTGGTCAACGGCCGCCGGGTCGTCTTCCACGGCATGAACCGCCATGAGACCCACCCCGAGCGCGGCCGGGTCTTCGACGAGGCGCACGCCCGCGAGGACCTGGCCCGGATGAAGCGGTTCAACGTGAACGCCATCCGCACCAGCCACTACCCACCGCACCCCCGGCTGCTCGAGCTCGCCGACGAACTCGGCTTCTGGGTCGTCCTCGAATGCGATCTGGAGACCCACGGCTTCGACCACGTCGGCTGGGCCGGCAACCCGAGCGACGACCCGGCCTGGCGCGCGGCCTGCCTGGACCGCATCGAGCGCACCGTCGAACGGGACAAGAACCACCCCGCAGTCGTGATCTGGTCGCTCGGCAACGAGGCCGGGACCGGCGCCAACCTCGCCGCCATGTCGGCCTGGCTGCACGCCCGCGACCCCGAGCGTCCCGTGCACTACGAGGGCGACCGCACCGGCGACTACACCGACGTCTACTCACGCATGTACGCGACCGTGACGGAGACCGAGCAGATCGGCACGGACGGTTCCCGCGCCCCGCTGCTCGGCTGCACCCCCGCCCAGGGCGCCCGGCTGCGCACCAGGCCGTTCCTGCTGTGCGAGTACGCCCACGCGATGGGCAACGGACCGGGCGCCCTCGACCAGTACGAGGAACTGGTCCACCGCCACCCCCGGCTGCACGGCGGCTTCGTCTGGGAGTGGCGTGACCACGGCATCCTGGCCACGGCCCCGGACGGGTCGCCGTACTTCGCCTACGGCGGCGACTTCGGCGAGGTCGTGCACGACGGCAACTTCGTCATGGACGGCATGGTGCTGAGCGACGACGTGCCGACGCCCGGCCTCCACGAGTTCAAGGCGGTGGTGCAGCCGATCCGCTTCGCCTTCGACGGCGACAAGCTCGCGATCACCAACCTGCGGCACTCCGCCGACACCTCCGACCTGCGCTTTTGCTGGTGCGTCGAGCACGACGGCACCCTCGTGGCATCAGGGGACCTGGAGGTCCCGGTGGTGGTGGCGGGCGAGTCGGGGCGGGTGCCGCTGCCGCCGGTCCCGGTGGCGGCGGACGCCGAGACCTGGCTGACGGTGGAGGCGGTGCTGGCGGCGGAGACCGCCTGGGCACCCGCGGGACACGAGGTCGCCACCGCCCAACTCGACCGCTCGGTACGGCGGCCGGTGCCCGCCGTCCGGCCCCGGACCGGCTGGCGGCCGGACGAGCGCACGCTCACGCTCGGCATCGCCGAGTTCACCGGCGGATCCCTCACCCGCCTCGCCGGGCGCGCCATGACCGGTCCGCGGCTTGAGCTGTTCCGCGCGCCGACGGACAACGACGAGGGCACGTCCGACCGGCTGGAGGGCAGCGACGCCAGTGCCGCCGGGGTGTCCAGTGCCGAGCTGTGGCGCCGGGACGGACTCGACCGCCTCACCGCACGGCGTGTCAGTGTGGAACAGGCCACGGACGCCCTGCGCACCGTCGACCGGGTCTCCGCCGCGCACTCCGCGCTGTCGGTGACGGTGGAGTCCGTGTGGTCGGTCGAGGACGGCGAGCTGGAACTGCGCGTGGAGATCGAGCCCTCGGGCGGCTGGCGGACGGTCTGGCCGCGGATCGGGGTGCGCTTCGAACTGCCCGACGGGACGGCCCCCGTGGACGGCGCCGACTGGTTCGGCCTGGGCCCGCACGAGTCCTACCCCGACAGCCTCCGCGCGGCCCGCACCGGCCGCTTCTCCGCCGCCCTCCCGGACCTCTCGGCCGGCTATGCGCGCCCCCAGGAGAGCGGCCACCGCTCCCGGCTCCGCCACCTCACGCTGACCAGCGCCGGCACCGAGGTGCTGCACCTCACGGCCCTCCCCGACAGCCGCGGACGACGCCCGGGCTTCACCCTCGGCCGCCACACCCCCCAGCAGATCGCCCGGGCCGCCCACCCCTTCGAACTCCCGGAGTCCACCACGAGCCATCTGATCATCGACGCGGCCCAGCACGGGCTCGGCTCCCGGGCCTGCGGACCCGACGTGTGGCCCGAGTTCGCGCTGCGCCCCGAAGCGCGCACCATCAGGCTGCGCATCACGGACGGCGTACGCCGGTGAGGTGAACCCGTTCCGGAAAACCCGTTGGACCTGAACTCCCCTTCCGGGTGAGGGTGGTCGGCTGGACCGACCGCGACAGCAGGGAGACGGGACATGACCAGGATCTGGCTCATCACCGGGGCGAGCAGCGGCTTCGGCCGGGCGCTCGCCGAGGCCGCGCTCGCCGCGGGTGACACCGTCGTCGGGGCGGCCCGGCGCCCCGAGGCACTGGACGATCTGGCCGCCGCCCACCCCGGGCGGGTGGACCCGGTACGTCTGGACGTCACGGACATCGCCGCGATCGAGCCCGCCGTACGGGACGTCGTGGCCCGGCACGGACGGATCGACGTCCTCGTCAACAACGCCGGCCGCACCCACGTCGGCGCCTTCGAGGAGACCACCGACGCCGAACTGCGCGACCTGTTCGACGTGCATGTCCTCGGCCCTGCCGCGCTGGTGCGGGCGGTCCTGCCGCAGCTGCGAAGCCAGCGCTCGGGCGCGATCGTACAGATGAGCAGCATGGGCGGCCAGATGTCCTTCGCGGGCTTCTCGGCCTACAGCGGCACGAAGTTCGCGCTGGAGGGCATGTCCGAGGGGCTCGCCGACGAGGTGCGGGAGTTCGGGATCAAGGTGCTGATCGTGGAGCCGGGCGCCTTCCGCACCTCCCTCTTCGACACCAGCCGGGCCGGGGCCAGCCCCGACACCGGGGTGTACCCGAAGGTCGCCGAGACCCGTGCGGCCGTCGAGGGCGGCCACGGCAGCCAGCCCGGCGACCCGGCCAAGGCGGCCGCCCTGATCCTGGCCGCCCTGGACGCCGAGGAGACCCCGCTGCACCTGCCCCTGGGCGACGACGCGGTGACCGCCGTACTGACGCAACTGGACGTCGTACGACGGGACATCGCCGCCTGGGAGAAGCGCACCCGGGCCACCGACTTCGACTAGGGCCTGTCCGGCGGATCACGCCGCAGACGCGGGGTGTGGCACGCACATCTGCCGCGTTGTCGTCACTCCCCGACGTCCCCCGGCCTTCGGCCGGGGGTGCCCCCACCGTGTCGACTCCCTCCTCCGCCTTGCAGTCGCACGCACCACACCCCGCTCACCGGCGTCGATGAGTCACCGCTGACTTCCTGCGACGTGATCCGCCGGACAGGCCCTAGCCCACCACGGTCGGGTCCGTGACCCAGCCCGCCGCCAGTACCAGCCGGGAGTCGCGGTGCACGGCGAGGAAGCCGAACGGCCGGTCGAAGGTGGCCCGGACGACGGTCGACTCGTGCCGGTACTGCGGAGGGCCGCTGCCAGGCGCCGCCACGACGGCCGTCACCGCGGCGGCCCTGAAGCCCAGCGGGCCGAACTCCGCGACCGCGGAGTGTCCGGCCGCCCCGATGGCCAGCGGCGCGGCGCTGATGCCGGGGAAGTGTCCCTCGCGGGCGTCGGCGGCCGTGGAGAGCCCGAACAGACCGTGCAGCTGGAGCAGATCGTGGTCCGCGCGCACCTCGAAGCCGACGGTCGTCACATCGAGCCGCACCGGGTCCGGGGTGAGCGACGGCAGCCGCTCCACGGCCACCCCGGGTCCCGCGTGCCCGTAGGGGAGCCGGCCGCCGGTGGTCACCGGCAGGGCGCGCTCCAGGACGCCGATGCCGGTGTCCAGCACCTGCCCGGGCGCCATCCCCTCCTCGCCGAGCAGGAGATGGACGTCGAGGGCGTTGCCGCCCAGCACCTTCAGGATCGTGACGTGCCCGTCCGGGCCCGCGGCCACCCCGATCCGGTCCGTCCGGACGCTGCTGCGGTTGAGACCGGCCAGGGTACGGCCCTGCCACGGCCCGGACCCGGGCCGCAGCACGGTCTCCTGGAACGGCTGCCGCCAGTCCGTGTGCAGGGCCAGCGCGGTCGCGAGCACCATCCGGGCGCCCTCGGTCAGCTGGACCGGCATCCGCTCGACCAGCCCCTCGGTGCGTTTGGCCGCCCACGCGTCCAGCGCCTCCTGGGAGGCCGCGGGGTCGGCGCCGAGCACCCCGTGCGCGTCGGCGGGCAGCCCCGCCGCCCACTGCTCGCGCAGCTCCAGCGCACGGTCGGTCCACAGTCCCAGGGCCGAGCCGACACCGTGCATCGAGTCGAGCCCGCCCAGTAACTCCCGTGCCCCGGCCGCTGCTTGGTCCGCCGGCATCCCCACGGCCCGGGCCAGCTCGTCCCGGGCGGGGCCCGTGGCGCCGTCGGCGAGGAAGGCCAGCAGCGGCCAGACACCGGCGGCCGAGAAGACCGTGCCCTGTCTGGTCCGCTGCGCCCAGCGAGCGGTGAGCGCGTTGACGGTGCTGACGGTGTCGTTCATTCGTCGTCCTCCCAGGAGTACTCGGGGAAGGGCAGGGGATCCGTGACCCGGCCCGCGGCGAGGGCGAGCCGGGAGTGCCGGTGCGGGGCATGGAAGCCGGAGAGGCGGTCGAGGCGGGCGTCGATCCGGGTGCTGACGCAGCGCCGCTCGGACAAGGCTTCTGCGGCGACCACCCCGAACGCTTTCACCGCCGCCGCCACGAAGCCCGGCGCAAGCCCGGACCGGGTGCCCCGTAGGGCAGCTGACCGCCCGGGACCTGTGCCCCCGTGTCCAACGGCCACTCCTGGAAGGGCGCCGGCCGGCGGGTACGCATCGCCGACGCACCGCCCAGGACCAGTTCCGTGTCCTTGTCGAGGCTGACGGGCATCCGGTCGACGAGCCCGCCCGTGCGCCGCCCGGCCCAGGCGTCCAGCGCCTCGTGGTCAGTCGGCTCGTCCCCGGCCGGCACCCCGTGCGCGTCGGCGGGCGGCCCCGCCACCGAGGCCTCCCGCAGCTCCGGGGTCCGCTTGGCCCACACGCCCGGCGCGGTGTCCAGGCCACGCCTGCCGGCCATGGCGCCGAGCAACTCCCGTGCCGGACCGGCCGCTTCCTCCGCGGGAAGGCCCAGCGCCCCCGCCGGTTCGGCAAGCGCCCGCCCGTCCGCCGGAAAGGCCGGCGGCGGCCACACCCCGGCCGCCGAGAACACCGTGCCGTCCTGCGACGCGGCGGCCCAGCGTGCGGCCGGCGCGTTCACCGCGCGCACGACCGCTCTCCCCACCCTCATTCCGCCCCCGTTCACGGCGCGCTTACGATGCGCGCAGTCGTACGTCAGTTCAGCCGTGCGTTTCACGCGGCCAGACGCCCCCTCAGGAGCACGGTACCGGTGTCCATACCTCCGCCTCCCGGCCCCCAGCAGCCACAAGGGCCGTACCAGCCGCCCCAGTCGGGCCTGCCGCAGTACCCGCAGCACCCGCAGGGACCGTACGGGCAGCAGCCGCCGCCGTACCCCTCGCCGTACCAGTCCTGGGGCCAGGGCTACGGCCCCTACGCCGTCCAGGCGCCCGTCAACGGCCTCGCCATCGCCTCCCTCGTGCTCGGGCTGCTGTGCTGTCTGCCGGGGGTGGGGCTGGTGCTGGGACTGGTCGCGCTGAGCCAGATCCGCAAGCGCGGTGAGCGCGGCAGGGCGATGGCGGTCATCGGGTCGGTGTTCTCCGGGATCGGGCTGGCCCTGTGGGTGCTGCTGCTCGCCACCGGCGGCGCGGCCAGTTTCTGGCAGGGGGTCAAGGAGGGCGCGAACGACCGCTCCAGCCTCTCGCTGTCCACCGGCGACTGCTTCGACACCCCGGACGGCACCCTCACCGGCGACCTGGTCACCGACGTGACCGTCGTGGACTGCGGGCAGGCCCACGACGGCGAGGTCTTCGCCACCTACGACCTCAAGGGTTCGGGCTACCCGGGCGACACCAGGATCGGCGACTCCGCCGACCAGCGTTGCTACGCCCTGGAGGACGGCTACGCGATGGACGGCTGGGCCGTCCCCCACGACGTCGACGTGTACTACTTGACGCCCAGCAAGGACAGTTGGGGGTACGGCGACCGGGAGGTGGCCTGTGTCTTCGGCAACACGACCGAGGGCCGCACGCTGTCCGGTTCGCTGCGCAACGACGAGAGCGTGCTGGACGCCGACCAGGTCGCCTACCTCGATGCCGCGCACGTCCTCAACACCGCCCTCGGCGCGGTTCCCGAGGCGGAGTACGTCGAGGACGACCTGCCCGGCTACCAGGCCTGGGCGGACCGGGTGACCACGGCCGTCACCCGGCAGACCGCGATGCTGGACGCCCACCACTGGGGACCGGACGGCAAGCAGGCGGTGCACGACCTGATCGTGGACCTGGACAGGGCCCGGTCGGAATGGGCGAAGGCCGCGAAGGCCAAGGACGCGGACACGTACTACACCCACTACGACAAGGGTGCGGCGCTGCTCGACCCGAAGCGGACGGTCACCGCGCGCAAGGCTCTGGGCCTCGCCACGACCCCGCCCTCGTACGACAACGGAGGCGGCGGCTCCGGCAGCGGAGGAAGTGGCTCCGGCATGGAGGTGTGACGGCGGCCATAACGGGGAGAAAGTGCCTGCGTAAAGCCTTCCCCGGCCGTATGTCATCACATCGAGTGATTCTCTGGCCTTTGCTTGCATGGCACAACCCACGGTTGCCAGGCTGTTGCTGTCTGTACAACCTGATGGGAGCGGCCAGTGACTTTCGGTGAGCAGCCGGCGTATCTGCGTGTCGCGGGTGATCTCCGTAAGAAGATCGTCGACGGTTCGCTGCCCCCTCACACCCGGCTCCCCTCCCAGGCGCGCATCCGCGAGGAGTACGGCGTCTCCGACACCGTCGCCCTGGAGGCGCGCAAGGTGCTGATGGCCGAGGGGCTGGTCGAGGGCCGCTCCGGCTCCGGGACCTATGTGCGCGAGCGGCCCGTGCCCCGGCGGGTGGCCCGCTCCGGGTTCCGCCCGGTCGGCGGCGCCACCCCGTTCCGGCAGGAGCAGTCCGACGCGACCGCGCGCGGCACCTGGGAGTCCAGCAGTGAGCAGACCGAGGCCGGCGCGGTGATCGCCGACCGGCTCGGCATCCACATCGGCGACCGGGTGATGCGCACCCGCTACCTGTTCCGGGAGGCCGGCGAGCCGATGATGCTCTCCGTCTCCTGGGAGCCCCTCGCGGTCACCGGCCGCACCCCCGTGATGCTGCCCGAGGAGGGCCCCCTCGGCGGCATGGGCGTGGTGGAGCGGATGCGTGCCATCGACGTCATCGTGGACAACGTCACCGAGGAGGTCGGCGCCCGTCCCGGACTCGCCGAGGAACTGCTCACCCTGGGCGGTGTCCCCGGCCATGTGGTCCTGGTGATCCAGCGGACCTACTACGCCTCCGGCCGCCCGGTGGAGACCGCGGACGTCGTCATCCCGGCCGACCGGTACCGTGCCGCGTACCACCTGCCCGTGAAGTAGCGCACACCGTGGCGATAGTTGACACCTTTACGGCCTGTGTCCGGCCTGGACCCGGCCGTTGCGATCCGGCCGTTTTCCCAGGTGGTCGCGGCTGTCCACGGATGCCTCCGGCCCGAAGCACCGGGTGCGCGCACGGCGCGTTCGTCATCGTGCGCCCCCACCGTTCTGGCTGGTTGCGTACCTCTTTGTGAAAAGCCGTATTCGCTGCGTAAAGGTTAGGCGTACGCTCGGGCATATGCGGAGTGCGGTTTCCTTAGCGGGGCGGGGATGGGCGGGAGCCGGGAGAATCGGAGGGGCGCGATGACGGAAGGCACGGTCGCTCTCCCCTGGCTCGTCATACGGCAGGACGAGAACGGCAATCGCTACCGCGTCGGCCGGTACGCGACCCGGGCCGAGGCCCAGAAGATCGCCGACAGTCTCGACGACCGCGGACACAAGCAGCTCTACTGGGTCGAGCGCATCGGCCACAGCAACGGCAACGGGGAGGGCTCCACCCGTAACTGAGCCCTCCGGCCCCTCCCGTAGGCTCCGGGTCATGAGCGAACGGATCGTGGTGGTCGCAGCCGCCCTGATCGACGCCGGCCGGTTGCTCGCGGCCCGCCGCAGCGCGCCCCCGGAACTGGCCGGACGCTGGGAGCTGCCCGGCGGCAAGGTCGAGCCCGGCGAGACACCCGAACATGCCCTGGTGCGCGAACTGCGCGAGGAACTCGGCGTGGAGACGGAGACGGTGGCGCGGGTGCCGGGGGAGTGGCCCCTGCGGCAGCCGTACGTCCTCCAGGTCTGGACGGCCTGCCTGCGCCCCGGATCGGCCGACCCGAAACCCCTCCAGGACCACGACGAGCTCAGGTGGCTGACGCCGGAGGAGGTCTGGAGCGTGGACTGGCTGGACCAGGACGTGCCGGCGGTGCATGAGGTCGTCGAGCCGGGAGGTACGGGGCTGCGTTGAATGTGCGGCTACCGCCGCGTGGGCGCGACTGGCCACTACGGCCCGGCGGTCGCTCGACAACCGCGCCCTCCCACCCCCTTGGGCGCACGCGCCCCCCTCCCTACGCCGTTCGTGCCACAGTGCGCCCTCTCACGCGGTACTGCTCCCGGGTAATCGGGTATGTGCCCATTAACCCCACGAAACCGGACATGGGTGGGCTCGCGGCCAGCGATGCGACTGGGAAGTGATCGGTGTGATCGACACCGAAGGTGACACCGCCGAGTGGACCTTTCCCGCGGAACCGGGCGCCGTGCGCACCGCCCGGACCGCGGTCCGGGGCCAACTGACCAAGTGGGGCCTCGACGGCCTCGCCGACCTCGCCGCCCTACTGGTCAGCGAGCTGGTCACCAACGCGTTGCGGCACGCCACCGGCCCCATCGGCGTACGTCTGGTGCGCCCCGCCGACGTCGGCGACACCCTGCGGGTGGAGGTCTCCGACCCGCTCCCGGACCCGCCGCGCGAGCGCACCGCCAGCCCCGACGACGAGGGCGGCCGGGGCCTTCAGCTGGTCGCCGGCTCCTCGCGCCGCTGGGGGACCCGGCCCGGCGTCACCGGCAAGACGGTCTGGTTCGAACTGGCGGTACCCGGCCGAACGGGATGAACGGGGTGTACACGTGCGCTACCCCGTCCACTCGCGGGAGTGGCCGGGGAATGGGTGCCGCAGTGCGTGATTCGACGGCGTGTTCCCTGGTTAGAAGACTGGAAGTGTTGTCACGGTCCGGTCTGGAAATCGTCGGGACCGTGGTGTGATCGTGAACACCGTGTCAGGCGGCACCGTAGTGCTGGATACTGCGGGCAGCCGCACCCGGTGACCGGTGCCGGGAGCGGTGAGCTGGAGGGGACGGTTCGCGTGAGCGAGATACCAGCTAAGGCCACGGGGTCCGAGGACCCGTCGGACGGCGCGATGGCGGGGACCGCGGAGACAGCCGCGGTCCCCGGCGACGCCATGTGGCAGAGCAGCCCGCCCGGCTCGATCTACGACTACATCAAGGTCGCCTCGTTCTCCATCGGCGCCGGCGGCCTGGTCGACCAGTGGAGCGTGCGCGCCGAGCAGATCTTCGGCATCCCCGCCGAGCGCGCCGTCGGCATGGACCCCATCGAGGCGTTCATAGACCCGGACCTGCGCAATCGCGGCCAGCGGAAGATGGCCGAGATCCTGGACGGGCGGGAGTGGACCGGTGTGGTCCCGTTCCGGATGCCCGACACGGCGGACGGCGAGCGCGGCGAGGAGGGCCTCGCCGAGGTCTACGTCATGCCCACCCGCACCGCGGAGGGTGAGAACGCGGCCGTGTGCATAGTGGTCGACGTCCGCACCCTACGCAGCATCGAGACCGACCTCGCCGCCTCGCAGTCGATATTCGGTCAATCTCCGTTCGGCTTCCTGCTGATCGACACCGACCTGCGGATCCGCCGCGCCAACGTGCGGTTCTCCTCCATCTTCGGCGGGAGCCCCGACGACCACCGAGGCAAGGGCGTCCACGACTATCTGCCGCGCTCCGAGGCCGAACGGGTCGCGGCCACCCTGCGCCGGGTCCTGGAGAGCGGCAACTCCATCACGGACATGCACGTCACGGGGTTCGTGCCTGGCTCCGAGGAGCGCCGGCACTGGTCCATCAACCTCTACCGGGTGCACAGCGGCACCGGCCGCCCCATCGGCATCGCCTGGCTGGGCCTGGACATCACCGCCCGCCGCGCCGCCGCCCGCGAGGCCGCCGCAGCCCGGCGCAATCTCGCCCTCCTCAACGAGGCCGGTGCCCGCATCGGCAACTCCCTCGACCTGGAGACCACGGCCCGCGAACTCCTCGACGTGGTCGTCCCCGGCTTCTGCGACCTCGCCACCGTCGACCTCTACCAGGGCCTGCTGGCGGGCGACGAGAGGCCGCCCGGACTCTCCGACGGCAGCGCGGAACTGCGCCGGGTCGCCTTCGCCAGCGCGGTCTCCGACGCGCCCTTCGTGGGCGGCGGCGCCTCGGTCACCGTCGGCGCCGTCCACCACTACCCCTTCAACTCGCCCTGCGCGGACGCCCTGCGCACCGCCCGCCCGCAGCGTGTGCCGGCCGAGGAGGGCGGCCTCGTCCAGTCCACCCTCGCCGTCCCGATGGTCGCCCACGACACGGTCGTCGGCCTCGCCCGGTTCGCCCGCACCAAGGGCAGCGAGCCGTTCGGCGACCGCGACCGGGACCTGGCGGTCGAACTGGCGGCCCGCGCCGCCGTCTGCATCGACAACGCCCGCCTCTACCGGCGCGAGCACGAACGCGCGTTGATACTGCAACGGTCCCTGCTCCCGCCCGGCGACCCCGAGGCCTCGGGGCTGGACATCGCGTGCCGCTACCTGCCCGGCAACGCGGCGACCGAGGTCGGCGGCGACTGGTTCGACGTCATCGAACTGCCCGGCCACCGCACGGCGCTGGTGGTCGGCGACGTGATGGGCCGGGGCCTGCGCGCGGCGGTCGCGATGGGTGAACTCCGCACGGCGGTCCGTACCCTGGCGTTGCTGGATCTGGAACCCGCCGAAGTCCTCTCGGCGCTGGACGAGATCGCCCGCGGCCTCGGCACCCCCGGCGGTGTCCAGCAGGCCACCCGCACGGCCCGCCAGCCCCGCGACGCCGACCTCTCCGAGGTCTACCTCGCGACCTGCGTGTACGCCGTCTACGACTCGGTCACCAGGCGCTGTACTTTCGCCAACGCCGGCCATCTGCCCCCGGTGCTCGTCGAACCCGGCGAGGCCGCGCTGATGCTGGACGTGCCCCCCGGCATGCCGCTCGGCGTCGGCGGCGAGCCCTTCGAGGAGGTCGAGGTCGAACTCCCCGAGGGCGCCCTGCTCGCCCTCTACACGGACGGCCTGGTCGAATCCCGCGACCATCCCCTCGACGAGGGCCTCCAGGCGTTCGTAGGGGCACTCACCGACCCTTCCCAACCCCTTGAGGACGTCTGCGACCACGTCCTGAGCACCCTCGACACGCACCACGGCGAGGACGACATCGCGTTGCTGATGGCACGTGTCCAGGGGCTGCCGGCCGATTCGGTCGGTGACTGGACGCTGCCGCGCGAGCCGCGCAGTGTGGGCCGCGCCCGCGAGTACGCGCGCGGCCAGCTGCTCAGCTGGGACCTGGAGCCGCTGGTCGACACGGCGGAGCTGCTGGTCAGCGAGCTGGTCACCAACGCGCTGCGGTACGGCGAGGGGGACATCCGGCTACGGCTGCTGCTCGACCGGACGCTGGTGTGTGAGGTGTGGGACTCCGGCCTGGTCCAGCCGAGGCGCAGGCGCGCCCGCGACACGGACGAGGGCGGCCGGGGTCTGCAACTGGTCGGGCTGCTGAGCGCGGCGTGGGGCTCACGCCGGACGCCGCGCGGCAAGACGGTGTGGTTCGAACTGCCCCTGCCGGACGGGGAGACCGGCCTGACGGACCCCGCGGAGGCTCTGCTCAGCCTGTTCTGAGAAGGCGCACCGCGGGCCGCTTCGCCGGTGCGGCGCGGCGGAGGCTGGTCGCGCAGTTCCCCGCGCCCCTGGAGGTGTTGCGCGCGCAGTTCATCGCGCCCCTGACGGGGCCGGTTTGCCGGTGCGGCGTCGTCGTGGTTGCGTGCGCAGTTCCCCGCGCCCCTTGACGGGGCGCTACGGCAACGCCCCTTAGGGGCGCGGGGAAATGCGCGATCCGCCCCCACTCACCCGCAGCCGCCCAACGGCCTCTCGCGGCACCCATGCTGCGCTAGCCCAACCGCCCCCGCGTCTCCGGGCCCCCGAACGCCACCACCGGCCCCCCGTCGGCCTCCTCACCGAGCAGTACGCCCCCGAGCACCGCCCCCGCGAGCCCGCTCTCATGGGCCGTCTCCCCCGCGTACGGGTTCCCGTGCGTCCGTACGTCCCGCTCGGCCAGTTCCCGTGCCCGGCGCGCCAGCCGGTCGGCGTCCGCGGGTGCGGCCCGCCCCGCCTCCGCCAGCAGCGCCCGCGCCTCCGCGCCCACCGCCCCCCGATGCACTCCGATGAAGTCGTCCGCCGCTCCCAGCGCACTGCGCGCCACCAGGTCCGCCCCTGCGGCGATCACCCCGGCCGGACCGCCCCCGGTCCCCTCCACCGCCCGTACCACCCGGCGCAGGGCGTCCAGCGGGTCGTAGGGCCCACTCGTCAGCTCCTCCCGTACGGCGGCCAGCACGGCGTCCGCGTGGCCCAGGCGCGATAGCGAGCCGGTCGCCCGGGCGCCCGCCAGTTCCGCCTCCGCGCCCGTGAGCGCGGCCGGCACCATGCCCGCCGCCGTCCGCAGTTGCGCCGCGAGCCGTGCCACCCCGTCCAGCAGCACCCCGGCCTGCGCCACCGCCCCCTCGGCGGCCCGCAAGCCGCGGCGGAACCCGTCGCCGTCGCCCGAATCGGCGTCCTGGCGAGCCTGGTTGAGTCGTGCGGTCGCGAACACCAGCCGGTCCTTTGCCTGTTCGACGTATCCCACCACGGCGGCGACGGCCCCGCTCCCGTACCGCTCACCCGCCTCTGCCAGCGCACTCGCCACCCCGCCCGTCCGCGAGGTCAGTTCCCGGAACCGCCCCTCGGCCACCGCCAGCGCATCCCCCGCACCCCACTCGGCGTCGAACCCCTCCGCCGCCGCGTCCAGTTGCCGCCCCGCCTCCGCGCACCGCCCCACCACCCCCACCAGCGCCTGCCGTCGGCCGGCGTCGTCCCCCGGTATCCCCTCCTCGTACCGCCGCCATATCGCGAACGCGGCCGACAGCTCGGTCCCGGCCGCCCGCAGGGCCCGTACGGCGGGCTCGCCGCCGTCGACGTACCCGAGTGCCTCCCGGCTGGTGCGGACGCAGTCGTCGGCCAGGACCAGGGCGGCCCGGGCCTGCCGTTCGGCATCGACGGGCGACGGCGTGGGCGGGGCGGGGGAGACGATCCCGGGTGTGGTCCGCGAGCGCGACCGCCGTACCCGCCGTACGTACCCGTAGCCGCCCAGCGCGCCCGCGGCCGCCAAGGCGACCAGCGGCAGTACGTAGTCGGCGGTCGACGCCCCGTCCGCCTCGGCCGCGGCGACCGGCTCGCGCACCGCCACGGGAACCGGTTCCTGAGCGGTGGTCGTCATCACCGGCAACACCAGCCAGACCGCTCCGGCCAGCCCGCCCAGCACGGCATGCCCCACCCGCGCACCTATGTGCCCGGTGGCATGCCTCGGACGGCCCCGGATCAAGGATGACGTCACATTTCGGAGCGTATGGGCAGCCAGTCGGCTTCGCGACCGGGGCGGAGACGGGCGGGGGACGACGAGAACAGGGGGACGGCCGGTGGAACGGGCATCAGAACCGGAGGGGGAGGGCGACGGCACGCGGGAGGTGCCCGGCACCCGGAAGAGAGCCGCCTGGGTCCGGTGGGCCCGGCGCATCGGGCTCGCCGCGGCACTGCTCCTGGTCCTCCCTCTCGTCACCGCCGAGACCGCCCTCCGCGTCAACTACACCGGCGACCCGAGGCCCGGCACCCACACCCGGGACAAGGACGCCCTCTGGCTCGGGCACGCCTGGGTCGACGGCCGTAAGAGCGACGCCGACGTCACCGCCCTCGCCGCCCGGCTCGCGGACACCGGCATACGCGACCTCTACGTCCATGCCGGACCACTGGAACACAACGGCACGCTGCCCAGAACGGCCTGTCCCAAGGCCCGTTGGCTGATAACGGCCGTGCATCGAAAACTCCCCGGCGTCCGCGTCCAGGCCTGGCTCGGGGACGAGATCGCGCCCGAGAAGCCGTACGCCATGCATCTGGAGAAGGAGCGGACGCGTGCCGCTGTCGTCGCGTCGACCCGGCAGGTCCTCGCCGCCGGCTTCGCCGGGGTCCACTTCGACTTGGAGCCCCTGCACTCCGGCGACCGGAACTACCTCGCCCTCCTCGACGCCCTGCGTCCGGTGACCCCGCTGCTGTCCGTCGCCGCACACCAGATCGACCCGCTCCCTGCCTTTCACTCCTTCTGGGGTACCGTCACCGGACATCCCAAATGGTGGTCACAGGAATATTTCGGGCAAGTCGCCCGTCGGGTGGACCAGATCGCGGTGATGTCGTACGACACCATGCAGCCGCTGCAGAGCCTGTACGGCGGATACGTCGCACAGCAGACCAGCCTCGCGCTCGAGGTCACCCCGGGGGACACCGACCTCCTGATGGGGCTGCCCTTCTACCACGAAAACCGCTTCGGCCACTGGGCGCACGCGGAGACCGTGCCGGCGGCCGTACGAGGGGTTCGGCTGGGACTGTCCCGCACGGACGCGGATCGCGCTAACTTCGGCGTCGCCCTGTACGTCGACTTCGCCGCCACCGAGGATGACTGGACCTCTTATCGGAAGGACTGGGTCCGTACGTCATGACAACCGCTCGTGCCCACCTCACCCGTGACGACCTCGCTCCGCTCGCCCGCGAGGCCCTCGGCCGTGCCCCCGCCACGGCCACCCGACTGCGCGGCGGCTCCAAGAAAGGCGTCTACCGGCTCGCCCTCGACAACGGCAGGACCGCGATCGCCTACGTCTGGTCCCCGGAGGAGGACTACTGGGGCCCCGCCGACGCCGACATCCGCGACCCCTTCTCGCACGCCTCCGGCCTCGGCCTCTTCCTGTCGGCCCACGACCGGCTGACCGAACTCGGTGTGCGCACCCCGCGTCTGCTGTTCGCCGACGAGGAGGCCGAGTACCTGCCCGCGTACGCGGCGGTCGTCGAGGACGTCCGCGGCGGCAGCCTGGAGACGCTGCTGCGCAGCGACCCGGGCGCGGCCCGGATGCCGCTGGCCCGGCTGGCGGGCGCGCTCGGCGTGCTCCGGGAGTACGTGTCCCGCGGGTACGGCAAGGCCGCCCTGGTGGAGGAGGGCGGCAAGCCGCTCGGCAGCTCCTGCGAGCAGGTGGTCGCCGACCGGGCCGTGCACGACATCGCGGAGGTGGCCGACCGGGACCCCCGGGTGCGGGAGGTCGGCCAGGCGCTGTCGGAGCGCGTCCGGCAGCTCTACGACGCGGTCGAGCCCCGCGACCACGCCTCCCTCGTCCACGGCGAACTAGGGCCGGACCATGTCCTGGTGACCGAGGAGGGCGATCCGGCGCTCATCGACATCGAGGGCCTGATGTACTTCGACGCCGAGTGGGAGCACGTCTTCCTCCAGCTCCGCTTCGGGCCCGCCTACGACGTGCTGCGCGTCGCCGACCTCGACGAGGACCGCATGGAGCTGTACCGGCTCGCGATGCACCTCAACCTCGTCGCCGGGCCGCTCCGGCTGCTCGACGGCGACTTCCCGGAGCACGAGCCGATGCGGGACATAGCCGAGTTCAACCTCCAGCAGGTACTCAGCCTTCTGCGGGGCGCCTCCTGATCTTCGAGCCGAGCCACACCAGCGGGTCGTACTTGCGGTCGACGGCCCGCTCCTTCAGGGGGATCAGGGCGTTGTCGGTGATGTGGATGCCCTCGGGGCACACCTCCGTGCAGCACTTGGTGATGTTGCAGTAGCCGAGACCGTGTTCGTCCTGGGCCGTGCGCTTGCGGTCCAGGCCGGACGCCTCGGCCGCGTCCAGCGGGTGCATGTCCAGCTCCGCGACCCGCATGAGGAAACGCGGCCCGGCGAACGCCGACTTGTTCTCCTCGTGGTCGCGGACGACATGACAGGTGTCCTGGCACAGGAAGCACTCGATGCACTTGCGGAACTCCTGCGACCGCTCCACGTCCTCCTGGAACATCCGGTACTCGCCAAGGCCCACTCCGGCGGGCGGGACGAAGGCCGGGACCTCCCTGGCCTTCTCGTAGTTGAAGCCGACGTCCGTGACCAGATCGCGGATCACCGGGAAGGCGCGCAGCGGGGTGACCGTGATGGTCTCGTCCTGTTCGAAGACGGACATCCGGGTCATGCACAGCAGGCGCGGGCGGCCGTTGATCTCCGCCGAGCACGAACCGCACTTGCCCGCCTTGCAGTTCCAGCGGACGGCCAGGTCGGGGACCTGGGTGGCCTGGAGTCGGTGGATGATGTCCAGGACCACCTCGCCTTCGTTCACCTCGACCTTGAAGTCCTCCAGGCCGCCACCCGCTTCGTCGCCTCGCCACACCCTGAAGTGGGCCGTGTAGCCGCTCATTCGTACAGCTCCTCTTCGGCGAGGTACTTGACCAGCTCCTCCTTCTCGAAGAGGGCGAGCAGGTCGGGGCGGATGGGGTCGGTGGTCTCGCGGGTGAGGGTGATCTGGCCGCGCACCGGGTCGGTGGCCGCCAACCCGCCCGTGGGATCGGCCAGTTGGCAGAGCAGGTTGAGCCGGCGCCACCTGCGGTCCATCGTCGGATGGTCCTCACGGGTGTGCCCGCCGCGCGACTCGGTGCGCTCAAGGGCCGCCCGGGCCACGCACTCGCTGACCAGCAGCATGTTCCGCAGGTCCAGGGCGAGATGCCAGCCGGGGTTGAACTGGCGGTGCCCCTCCACCCCGGCCCGGCGCGCCCGCACCCGCAGCGCGGCCAGCCGCTCCAGGGCCTGCGCCATCTCGCCCTCCCGGCGGATGATGCCGACCAGGTCGTTCATGGCCTGCTGGAGCTCCTGGTGGAGGGTGTACGGGTTCTCCGGCGGGCCCGCGTCGGGCTCCTCGCTCTCGGCGGAGAACGGCCGCAGCGCCTCCGCGGCCGCCAAGTCGACCTGGATGTCGTCCACCGCCGGCCGTGCGGCGAGGTCCGCCGCGTAGTCGGCCGCGTGCCGGCCCGCCCGGCGCCCGAACACCAGCAGGTCGGACAGCGAGTTGCCGCCGAGCCGGTTGGAGCCGTGCATACCGCCGGCCACCTCACCGGCCGCGAACAGCCCGGGCACCCCGCGCGCCGCGGCGGTGTCGGACTCCACCGCCACCCCACCCATCACGTAGTGGCAGGTGGGCCCGACCTCCATCGCCTCCGCCGTGATGTCGACGTCCGCCAGCTCCTTGAACTGGTGGTACATGGAGGGCAGCCGGCGCCGGATCACCTCGGCCGGCATGCGCGTCGACACGTCCAGGAAGACCCCGCCGTGCGGGGAGCCGCGGCCCGCCTTCACCTCGGCGTTGATGGCCCGGGCCACCTCGTCGCGGGGGAGCAGCTCCGGCGGACGCCGGTTGTGGTCCGGGTCGTCGTACCAGCGGTCGCCCTCCTCCTCGGACTCGGCGTACTTGTCCTTGAAGACGTCCGGGATGTAGTCGAACATGAACCGCTTGCCCTCGGAGTTGCGCAGCACCCCTCCGTCGCCGCGCACCGACTCCGTGACCAGGATCCCCTTCACCGACGGCGGCCAGACCATGCCCGTCGGGTGGAACTGCACGAACTCCATGTTGAGCAGGGGCGCCCCGGCCAGCAGGGCGAGCGCGTGCCCGTCGCCGGTGTACTCCCACGAGTTCGACGTCACCTTGAACGACTTGCCGATACCACCGGTCGCGATCACCACGGCCGGCGCTTCGAGGACGAAGAAACGGCCGGTCTCGCGGTCGTACGCGAAGACACCACTCACACGTGAGCCGTCCTTCAGGATCCGGGTGACCGTGCACTCCTGGAAGACCTTCAGACGGGACTCGTAGTCGCCGGTCTCCTTCTTGTCCTCCTGCTGGAGCGAGACGATCTTCTGCTGCAGGGTCCGGATCAGCTCAAGACCCGTGCGGTCGCCGACATGGGCGAGGCGCGGGTACTCGTGGCCGCCGAAGTTGCGCTGGGAGATCTTCCCGTCCTTCGTACGGTCGAACAGGGCGCCCCAGGTCTCCAGCTCCCAGACCCGGTCCGGGGCCTCCTTGGCGTGCAGTTCGGCCATCCGCCACTGGTTGAGGAACTTGCCGCCGCGCATGGTGTCGCGGAAGTGGACCTGCCAGTTGTCGTGCTCGTTGACGTTGGCCATCGCCGCCGCGATGCCGCCCTCGGCCATCACCGTGTGCGCCTTGCCGAACAGCGACTTGCAGATCACCGCCGTACGGGCGCCCCGCTCGCGTGCCTCGATCGCGGCCCGCAGGCCGGCGCCGCCGGCACCGACCACGACGACGTCCCACTCCTGGCGGTCGACCACGGTCATCAGAAGAACCTCGGATCGTCGAAGGCACCGGACGCGACGAGATAGACGTAGAAGTCGGCGAGCGCCACGCTCACCAACGACGCCCAGGCGAGCAGCATGTGCCGGGCGTTGAGCCGGCCGACGATCTGCCACGCCTTGTAGCGCACGGGGTGTTGGGAGAAGTGCTTGAGCTTGCCGCCGACGATGTGCCGGCAGGAGTGGCAGGACAGGGTGTACGCCCAGATCAGCACGATGTTGACCAGGAAGACCAGGGTGCCGAGGCCCATGTGGCCCCAGTTCTCGTGCGGGTCGCGGAAGGACAGGACCGTGTCGTAGGTCAGCACGCCGGCGACCAGCAGGGCGGCGTAGAAGAAGTACCGGTGGACGTTCTGCAGGACGAGCGGGAAGCGGGTCTCACCGCTGTACTTCGCGTGCGGCTCGGCCACCGCGCAGGCCGGCGGGGACGCCCAGAAGCTGCGGTAGTACGCCTTGCGGTAGTAGTAGCAGGTCAGGCGGAAGCCCAGCGGGAAGATCAGGATGATGATCGCCGGGGAGATCGCCCACCAGCTGCCGAAGAGGTCGGCGTTCGGGCCCGCGGGCATGGTCTTGCAGTTCTCGGCCAGACAGGGCGAGTAGAACGGCGAGACGTAGGGCGCCGCGTAGTAGTCCGCGTTCGCGAAGGCCCGCCAGGTCGAGTAGACGACGAACGCGAACAGACCGGCCGCGGTGACGGCGGGTGCCAGCCACCAGCGGTCGGTCCGCAGGTGCGGGGCGGAGATCGCGGCGCGGGCACGGGTGCGTACGCCGCCGCTGTTCGGATGTGGTTCCGTACCAGTGGCCAATGGATGACTCCGGTCGGTTCGGGGGGCGGGGGCCTGCGGGCAGCGCTGCTACGGAGCGCGCCGGTCGCGGGCGCCGAGACCCTCGTCGTCCGTGTCCGTCCACAGGTTGATGTCGTACGGGTCGTCGGAGATGGTGACGAGTTCGGGGCGCTTGCCAGGAGCGGCGGTGTTGGCCGTCTCCCGCAGCAGTGCCACGCTCTCGCGCAGGTGATCGGCGTCGGTACGGACGCGGCGCATCTCCAGTCCGCCGCTCCCGAGCTGCTGCTCCAGGCGGCCGACGGACCGGTTCAGGTCGTCTAGGCAGCGCTGGACTGACGTCAGGTCGTCGTGCACGGACATGACGTGACCTCACTTCCGCGGACTTCACCGTCCAAGGTGGCAACGTTCATGCGCCTGCGAGTGTTGCGCGTCACACCTGCCGGTGTGAAGGCATGTGCAGCGATTGGCGGATTGCGCGCCTCCCTCGCACGCCCGCACGCGCCCTGGGTGCGCCGGGGATGGGTGCCGGTGCGGGAGGCGCCGCCCGGGTGGGCGTTGCGCCGCACGGGTGGCCTTTGGCGGCCCCCGCCGCCGTGTCGACCCCAGCCGACGGACCCCGTCCATTTCAGTGGGGTCCGTACTTCTGACGTACATGTGATCAACTCCAAAATACCCCCAAATGTGAACAGACCCCACCCGTGTCACCGGGCCTCCCGGAGGTAGCAGAGATGTCTCACCACGGCGCCGGACCCACGCCTGGCCGCAGCGCGGTCATGCGCTCGGTCGCGTTCCTGACCGCGGGCGCGCTCGCGGTGCCCTTCCTTGCGGGCTGCGGCTCCGACGACGAGGGGAGTAAGCCGCTGGCCGGACAGGACATCGCGGCGGTCGCCCGTGACGCGGTCGCCGAGGGCGGCACGATGAAGTGGGCCGTGGACGCCGTGCCGGAGACCCTGAACACCTTCCAGGCCGACGCCGACGCGGGCACCACCCGGGTCGCCCAGGCCGTCCTGCCGTCGATGTTCATCATGGACGCCGCCGGCCGCCCGGTCCGCAGCCCCGACTACCTGGAGTCCGCGAAGGTCATCGAGACCGAGCCGCGTCAGGTCGTCGTCTACAAGCTCAACCAGCAGGCCGTCTGGAGCGACGGCCGGGAGATCGGCGCCGCCGACTTCGCCGCCCAGTGGCGCGCTCTGTCCGGCAAGGACTCCGCCTACTGGACCGCCCGCAACGCCGGCTACGACCGCATCGGCAAGATCGAACGCGGCGCCAACGACCTGGAGGTCCGGGTCACCTTCGAGCGGCCGTACGCCGACTGGAAGTCGCTGTTCTCGCCGCTGTACCCGAAGGAGGTCATGGGCACCCCGGACGCCTTCAACGACGGCGCCCGCAGGAAGCTCGCGGTCACCGCGGGACCCTTCCAGGTCGCGAAGGTCGACACCGCCAAGAAGGACGTGATCCTCACCCGCAACCCGCGCTGGTGGGGCCGCCCGGCCAAGCTCGACGAGATCGACCTGCACGCCGTGTCCCGCGAGAAACGGGCCACCTCGCTCGCCGCCGGCACGGTCGACGTCGCCGACATCGACGCCTCCGAGGCCCAGCGGATCATCATCGCCGGGCGGGACAAGGGCACCGGCCTGCCGCTGCAGGGCGCCGGGAAGACCTCCGCGAGGAAGCTGCGCTCCTGGGCGCTCACCCTCGGCATGGACGAGGAGAAGCTGCCCAAGGGACCGAAGAAGCTCCGCAAGACCATCTCGACGTGGCTGGAGCAGCAGCAGGAGCTGCGCGACGTCGAGGTCCGCAAGTCCCTGGAGCCGGCCTACACACAGCTCGCCCTGAACGGCTCCGCGGGCCCCCTCGCCGACGAGCGGGTGCGCCGGGCCGTCGCCCGCGCCCTCGACCGCCAGACGCTCGCCAAGCTGGTGCTCACCCCGCTGGGTCTGCCCGCGGTGCCGGTCGGCAGCCACCTCGCCGTGTCCGGGCAGAGCGCCTACGCCGACAACAGCGGGGCGATCGGCAGCCTCGACACACACGAGGCGCAGGCGCTGCTCGCCGACGCGGGATGGGTGGCCGGCGGGCCGATCAAGACCGGGGGCAAGGCGGCCGGCGCGGAGGGCGAGAAGGGCGAGAAGGGCGGCAAGGGAAACAACGGGGACAAGAGCGATAAAGGCGACAAGAGCGACGACTCCGACGGCGGGAGTGACGGGCAGTACATCGTCGGGGAGGACGACAAGGCACCCGGCGGCAAGGAACCCGACGACAAGGACACCCGCGACCACCAGGAGGACCACGCCCACGGGGCGCCCGGGGCGTACGCGCCGAAGGGCACGGCCGCGCCCAAGGGGGCGCAGGCCGCGGCCGCTCCGCTGGCCAAGGACGGCAAGGCGCTGAGTCTGCGGTTCGTGCTGCCGTCGGGGCCGGGGTCGGAGACGCTCCAGGAGGTCGCCGAGCGGATCCGGCAGATGCTGACGACGGTGGGGATCCAGTCCGAGATCAGCAAGGTCTCCGACGAGAGCTACTTCAAGGACCACATCGCGTCCGGGCAGTACGACCTCGCGCTGTACTCGTGGCCGTCGTCCGCGTTCCCGGCCACGGACGCACGGCCGATCTACGCGAAGCCGGTGCCGGCGGCCGACGGGTCGCTGAACATCGAGCAGAACTACACGAGGGTCGGCACCGACCAGGTGGACCAGCTCTTCGACCAGGCGCTCGGGGCGCTGGACGAGGACGAGGCGGCCGGGCTGCTGCGCAAGGCGGACTCGCGGATCTGGGCGTCGGCGGGATCGCTGCCCCTGTACCAGCGGCCGCAGATCGTGGGGGCCCGGAAGGGGCTGGTGAACGTGGGGGCGTTCGGGTTCCAGACGCCGGTCTATCAGGACATGGGGTTCCTGAAGAAGGGGGCGAAGGTGTCGGCGAGTCCGAGCAAGGGGTAGATCACCAAGGGCCGGACCAAGAGGCGGGGGAGCGGATTCGCGGTCGGGTGCGGGCGCATTGTGGCTGGTCACGCCGCTCCCCGCGCCCCGGAGAGGTCGGCTTGGCGAGCTCCTGCTGGAGAGGGCACGTACCATGGGGTGAGGCCGTGGCGTGTTCAGCCCGGCAGGGTGCGCGTAACACCGATGTACGCGCAAGCCCCTTCCTCACACTCCGGGAGTACGCCGCACCATGGCCACGCGCCACGACATCCGCAACGTCGCCATCGTCGCCCACGTCGACCACGGCAAGACGACCCTCGTCGACGCCATGCTGAAGCAGGCCGGTGCCTTCGCCGCGCACGCCGCCGAGTCGCTCGACGACCGCATGATGGACTCCAACGACCTGGAGCGTGAGAAGGGCATCACGATCCTGGCCAAGAACACGGCCGTGAAGTACCACCCGAAGGACGATGGCGAGGTCGTCACCATCAACATCATCGACACCCCGGGCCACGCCGACTTCGGCGGCGAGGTCGAGCGCGGTCTGTCGATGGTGGACGCGGTGGTGCTGCTCGTCGACGCCTCCGAGGGCCCGCTGCCGCAGACCCGCTTCGTGCTGCGCAAGGCGCTCCAGGCCCGGCTCCCCGTCATCCTGTGCATCAACAAGACGGACCGCCCCGACTCGCGCATCGACGAGGTCGTCAACGAGGCCTACGACCTCTTCCTCGACCTCGACGCCGACGAGGACCAGATCGAGTTCCCCATCGTCTACGCGTGTGCGCGTGACGGTGTGGCCTCGCTGACCAAGCCGGAGGACGGCACCGTCCCGGCGGACAGCGACAGCCTGGAGCCGTTCTTCTCCACGATCCTGTCCCACGTCCCGGCCCCCGAGTACGACGAGGCGGCCCCGCTCCAGGCGCATGTCACCAACCTGGACGCGGACAACTTCCTCGGCCGTATCGCGCTGCTCCGGGTCGAGCAGGGCGAGTTGCGCAAGGGCCAGACCGTCACCTGGATCAAGCGCGACGGCACGATGTCCAACGTCCGTATCACCGAGCTGCTGATGACCGAGGCGCTCACCCGCAAGCCCGCCGAGATGGCAGGACCGGGTGACATCTGCGCGGTCGCCGGTATCCCGGACATCATGATCGGCGAGACCCTCGCCGACCCCGAGAACCCCATCGCGCTGCCGCTGATCACGGTCGACGAGCCCGCGATCTCGATGACCATCGGTACGAACACCTCGCCGCTGGTCGGCCGCGGCGGCACCGGCAAGGGCGCGGACGCGAAGGCGGCCGTCAAGGACCGCAAGGTCACCGCCCGTCAGGTCAAGGACCGCCTCGACCGCGAGCTGGTCGGCAACGTCTCGCTCCGCGTGCTCGACACCGACCGTCCGGACACCTGGGAGGTCCAGGGCCGTGGCGAGCTCGCGCTCGCCATCCTGGTCGAGCAGATGCGCCGTGAGGGCTTCGAGCTGACCATCGGCAAGCCGCAGGTCGTCACCAAGCAGGTCGACGGCAAGACGTACGAGCCCGTCGAGCGCATGACGGTCGACGTCCCCGAGGAGCACATGGGCGCGGTCACGCAGCTCATGGGCGTCCGCAAGGGCCGGATGGACAACATGTCCAACCACGGCTCCGGCTGGGTCCGCATGGAGTTCGTGGTCCCGTCCCGCGGTCTCATCGGCTTCCGTACCGAGTTCCTGACCGGTACGCGCGGCACCGGCATCGCCCACTCCATCCACGAGGGCCACGAGCCGTGGTTCGGCGTCCTGACGACCCGTAACAACGGCTCGCTCGTCGCCGACCGCTCCGGCGCCGTCACCGCGTTCGCGATGACGAACCTCCAGGAGCGCGGCGTGCTGTTCGTGGACCCCGGCACCGAGGTGTACGAGGGCATGATCGTCGGCGAGAACTCGCGCTCCGACGACATGGACGTGAACATCACCAAGGAGAAGAAGCTCACGAACATGCGGTCCTCGTCGGCCGACTCGTTCGAGGCGATCGTCCCGCCGCGCAAGCTCTCCCTGGAGCAGTCGCTGGAGTTCTGCCGTGACGACGAGTGCGTCGAGGTGACCCCGGAGGCCGTTCGGATCCGCAAGGTGAACCTGGACGCGCGTGAGCGGGCCCGCGCCGCCAGCCGCGCCAAGCACGGCTGACGCACACCGTTCCGGCACGATGCCGGGCACTCCGCGATACGGAGTGCCCGGCATCGTGCTGAGCGGACCCATAGGGAAAACCCTAATTCTCGTCGTGGATCCGTAAGGGCGGACCGCACGGCACTACGCTTCTGGCAACATGTCCCATCTGTGTCCAAGCGCACTTTTCGGGATTCTGCAACTGGATTTCATCCGAGTCGAGTTCGGTAAACGAACATGCGGGCCCGATAGGTGTGTAACAAGTCCGTTTCGCAGGGATCTTTCTGCAAACCCTTTGTCCGGATTTTGGAAGATGTTCGCGTCAGGTGTGATCGAACCGAGACCTTATGAGTGTGGTTCGGTCATGGCGCATGGCAGATAGTTAGGCGCGTAGAGCTCGGATCTCCGGGTCATGCGCTGGGTGGCGCTGGCCTGCGGGCGCGGGGAGTACACCTCACGGTTTCAGGCGCCGGTGACGGCGAAGTGTCGTGTGCTTCCTTCTGCGGTGAATCAATGGACTCATGAGGAGGAGCCCCATGCGTGGTGCCAAGAGCGCCAAGTGGGTTGCGATAGCCGCCGTAGTGGCGCTGGGTGCGACGGCCTGTGGCGGCGGGGGGGACACCGGCAGCTCGGGCAGTGGCAAGGGCAACGGCGTCGTGTCGGTGGAAATCGGCGAACCGCAGAACAGCCTTGTTCCCACCAACACGTACGAGACCGAGGGCGGCCAGGTCATCAACGCCCTCTTCACGGGCCTGACCAAGCTTGACGCCGACAACAAGGTCGTCAACGCCATGGCGGAGTCGGTCGAGTCCAAGGACAACAAGGTCTGGACGATCAAGCTCAAGTCGGGCTACACGTTCCACAACGGCGAGAAGGTCACCGCCCAGTCCTTCATCGACGCCTGGAACTACGGCGCCAACCAGACCAACGCCCAGCAGACCAACCCGCTGTTCAGCCACATCCAGGGCTACGCGGACCTCAACCCGGGCGAGGGCAAGAAGCCCTCGACCGACAAGCTGTCCGGTCTGAAGGCGGTCGACGACAACACCCTCCAGGTCACCCTGACCGGCGCGTTCTCGGCGTTCCCGTCGCAGCTGTCCTTCACCGCGTTCGTGCCGCTGCCCAAGGCGTTCTTCAAGGACCCGAAGGGCTTCGGCGAGGCCCCGATCGGCAACGGCCCCTTCGAGATGAAGGGCAAGTTCAAGCACAACGAAGAGATCGACGTCACGAAGTACGACAAGTACCCGGACGCCTCGAAGATCGAGGTCAAGGGTGTCAACTTCAAGGTCTACTCGAACCTGGACACCGCCTACAAGGACGTCGTCGCCGGCAACCTCGACACCCTGCTGACGATCCCGACTTCGGGTCTGCCGACGTACCACAAGGACCTGGCGGGCCACTACCTCGACGAGGCCGACTCGGCCGTCGGTTACATCGGGTTCCCGATCAAGTACAACAAGGCCTTCCAGAACGCTGATCTGCGTAAGGCCATCTCCATGTCGATCGACCGCAAGACGATCTCGGACAAGGTCTTCCTCGGTTCCCGTACGCCCGCGGACGACTACATCAGCCCGATCATCGACGGCTACCGCAAGGGTGCCTGCGGCGAGGCGTGCACCTACAACCCGTCCAAGGCCAAGCAGCTCTACAAGGTGAGCGGCGGCCTGCCGGGCAACACGCTGGAGATCGGCTACAACGCGGACGGCGGCCACAAGGAGTGGGTCGAGGCCGTCGCCAACCAGATCCAGCAGGCCCTCGGCGTCAAGGTGACGGCCAAGCCGTTCGAGCAGTTCCAGACGATCCTCAACGACCTGGACGCCAAGAAGTACCAGGGTGCGTTCCGGATGGCCTGGAGCATGGACTACCCGGACATGGAGGACTACCTCCGTCCGGTCTTCTCCAAGGACGCCATCGCCAACGGTTCCAACTACTCGGGCTACGTCAACGAGGCCTTCGAGAAGCTCCTCGTCAAGGGCGACCAGGCCGCGACGCACGAAGTGGCCGTCAAGACGTACCAGCAGGCGGACGACATCCTGCTCAAGGACATGCCGTACATCCCGGTGTACTTCTACACCCTGAACACCGGCTTCAGCGACAAGATCAAGTCGATGAAGATCGCCGGTCACCAGATCCTGTGGGACACGGTCAAGCTCAGCTGACCGGGTTCTGAGCAGTTCTGACACAGAGCGGTACGGGGTGAGCAGGGGGAGCAACAGCCTTCCCCTGCTCACCCCTGCTGCCGCCTCCCGTCCGACCGTGCCGACCCCCCCGGCCACGGTCGGGCCGAGCACCCCCCTCTGGAGTACCCATGGGCCGATACGTCGTGCGCCGCCTCCTGCAGGTGATCCCTGTGGTGATAGGCGTCACGTTCATCATCTTCTGCCTGGTCTTCGCTCTGCCCGGCGACCCGATCCAGGCATTGGCCGGCGACAAGCGCGCCGACCCCAACATCGCGGCGATCCTCCGCGCGCACTATCACCTCAACGAGCCGCTCTACCAGCAGTACTGGCACTACATCAGCGGCGTCTTCACCGGTGACCTCGGCGAGACGTACAACGGACGTGCCATCTCGGACATCGTCTCCGAGCGGTTCCCCGTCACCCTGAAGCTGGGTCTGACGGCGTTCGCCATCGAGGCTGTCATCGGCATCCTCGCGGGTATCTTCTCCGCCCTGAAGAAGGGCAAGTTCATCGACAACGTCGTGCTGATCTCGACACTCGTGCTGATCTCCATCCCGGTCTTCGTGCTCGGCAGCGTGCTTCAGCTGGAGTTCGGCGTGAACCTGAAGATCACGCCGGTCGCCGGTATCGAGAAGGGCTGGCCGCAGAGCTTCATCCTGCCCGCCATCGTGCTCGCCTCGACGTCGATGGCCTACATCTCCCGCCTGGTGCGGACGAGCATGACGGAGTCGATCCGCGCGGACTACGTCCGTACGGCGATCGCCAAGGGTCTGCCGCAGCGGCGGGTCATCGGCGTGCACGCGCTGCGCAACTCCCTGATCCCCGTGGTCACCTTCCTGGGCTTCGACCTCGGCGCTCTCATGGGTGGCGCGATTATCACCGAACGCGTGTTCAACATGCCCGGTATCGGCGGTCAGTTGGCCCAGTCCCTCTATCTGCGCGAGCGGCCGGTCGTCGTCGGTCTGGTGACCCTGCTGGTGCTGATCTACCTGGCCGCCAACCTCCTCGTAGACCTGCTGTACGCCGTGCTCGACCCGAGGATCCGTTATGAGTGAGAAGACGATAGAGAGGCCCACCACCGACGAGGCCGCCATCGCCAAGGAGATCGAGGCCGAGGAGAAGGCCGCGGCTCGTCAGGCGAGCCTGCTCAAGGACGGCTGGGCGGATCTCCGCAAGCGGCCCATGTTCATCGTGACGGCCCTCATCATCGTGTGCCTGCTCGCCCTGGCGATCGCGCCCAGCCTGTTCACCCACCGTTCCCCGTTCTCGGACGGTTTCTGCCAGCTGCAGAACTCCATGAACGGGCCGTCGTCCGGGCACCTGTTCGGCTACGACGTCCAGGGCTGCGACATCTACACGCGGACCGTGTACGGCACCCGCAACTCGATCGTCGTCGGCGTGGTGACGACCGTGGTCACCACCCTGATCGGCGGTCTGCTGGGCATGCTGGCCGGTCTGGTCGGCGGCTGGATCGACGCCTTGCTGTCCCGGATCACCGAGGTCTTCTCGGCGCTCCCGCTCCTCGTCGGCGGCCTGCTGATCATGTCCATCTGGGGCGGCGGCGACGTGTGGTCGGTGTCGTTCATCATGGCGATCCTCGGCTGGCCCCAGGTCTTCAGGATCATGCGCGGCGAGGTCATCGGCAACAAGTACAACGACTACGTGATGGCCGCCCGGGCGTTGGGTGCCGACTCGTGGCGAATCGCGTTCCGGCACATCCTGCCGAACACCCTCGCCCCCGTCATCGTCATCACCACCATGAACCTCGGTGTCTACATCGCCGCTGAGGCCGCCCTGTCCTACCTGGGTATCGGCATCCAGTACCCGAACATCTCCTGGGGTGTCATGATCAGCGACGCCCAGGACCGGTTCCTGACGAACCCGCACGCGCTGCTGTTCCCGGCAGGTGCGCTGAGCATCACCGTGCTGGCGTTCATCGTGCTCGGCGACGTGGTCCGCGACGCCTTCGACCCCAAGACGCGCTGAGGGAGGCGTACGTGACCATCATCGACCCGACGGACGCCGTCCCGGCTCCCCGCCCCGGTGACCCGGAGCGAACCGGCCCACTGCTCGAAGTGCGCGATCTGCACGTCGAGTTCCAGACCCGTGAGGGCGTGGTCCGCGCCGTCAACGGCGTCAACTACTCCGTGAACTCAGGGGAGACCCTCGCCGTGCTCGGCGAGTCCGGCTCCGGCAAGTCCGTGACCGCGCAGGCGATCATGGGCATCCTGGACATGCCGCCGGCCCGCATCCCCAAGGGGGAGATCCGCTTCTACGGCCAGGACATGCTCACCATGTCCGACGAGGAGCGGCGCAAGCTGCGCGGCGCCCGGATCGCGATGATCTTCCAGGACGCGCTCTCCGCGCTCAACCCCGTGCTCAGCGTGGGATACCAGCTCGGTGAGATGTTCCGCGTCCACCAGGGCATGTCCCGCAAGGCGGCCAAGGCCAAGGCCGTCGAGCTGATGGACCGGGTGAAGATCCCGGCCGCCGCGGCCCGGGTGAACGACTACCCGCACCAGTTCTCCGGCGGTATGCGCCAGCGCATCATGATCGCGATGGCGCTCGCCCTGGAGCCGGACCTGATCATCGCCGACGAGCCGACCACGGCCCTCGACGTGACGGTCCAGGCCCAGGTGATGGACCTGCTCGCGGAACTGCAGCGCGAGTACCAGATGGGCCTGATCCTCATCACCCACGACCTCGGCGTCGTGGCGGACGTGGCCGACAAGATCGCCGTGATGTACGCGGGCCGGATCGTGGAGACAGCGCCGGTGCACGAGCTGTACAAGCGTCCCGCGCACCCCTACACCCGCGGTCTGCTGGACTCCATTCCGCGCCTGGACCAGAAGGGCCATGATCTCTACGCGATCAAGGGTCTGCCGCCCAACCTGCTGAAGGTGCCGAGCGGTTGCGCTTTCAACCCGCGCTGCGAAAAGGCACAGGACATCTGCCGCACCGACCGCCCGCAGCTGGTCCCGGTGACCGAGCAGGACGGCTCGGAACTGCCGGGCCGCGCCAGCGCATGCCACTTCTGGAAGGAGACGATCCATGGCTGAGTCGACCAAGACCGACGAGCCGATGGACGCGACGCCGAACGTCTCCGACGTCGAGGTCGCGGACGTGCACACCGAGGACGAGGCGGTCGCCGCCCTCGAGGCTCCGGTGGACCGGGGTGAACCGATCCTGCAGGTGCGCAACCTCGTCAAGCACTTCCCGCTGACGCAGGGCATCGTCTTCAAGCGGCATGTCGGCGCGGTGAAGGCCGTCGACGGTGTCTCCTTCGACCTGTACCAGGGCGAGACCCTGGGTGTCGTGGGCGAGTCCGGCTGCGGCAAGTCGACGGTGGCCAAGCTCCTGATGAACCTGGAACAGGCCACGGCCGGCGAGATCTTCTACAAGGGCCAGGACATCACCAGGCTCTCGGGCAAGGCGCTCAAGGCCGTCCGCCGCAACATCCAGATGATCTTCCAGGACCCGTACACCTCGCTCAACCCCCGGATGACGGTGGGCGACATCATCGGGGAGCCGTACGACATCCACCCCGAGGTGGCCCCCAAGGGGGACCGGCGGCGGAAGGTCAAGGAGCTGCTGGACGTCGTCGGGCTCAACCCGGAGTACATCAACCGCTATCCGCACCAGTTCTCCGGCGGACAGCGCCAGCGCATCGGCATCGCGCGTGGCCTGGCGCTCAACCCGGAGATCATCATCTGCGACGAGCCGGTCTCCGCGCTGGACGTGTCCGTCCAGGCCCAGGTCATCAACCTGATGGAGGGACTGCAGAACGAGTTCAACCTCTCCTACCTCTTCATCGCCCACGACCTGTCGATCGTCCGGCACATCTCGGACCGGGTCGGGGTCATGTACCTCGGCAAGATCGCCGAGATCGGCTCCGACGAGCAGATCTACGAGCATCCGACGCACCCCTACACCCAGGCGCTGCTGTCGGCCGTCCCGGTGCCCGACCCGCAGGACCGGGAGCGGCGCGAGCGGATCATCCTGACCGGCGACGTGCCGTCCCCGGCCAACCCGCCGTCCGGCTGCCGCTTCCGCACTCGCTGCTGGAAGGCCCAGGACAAGTGCGCCGAGGAGGTTCCGCTGCTGGCGATCCCCGAGCGCTTCAAGGCCTCGGACACCCCGGCGGCCCATGAGTCGGCCTGCCACTTCGCCGAGGAGAAGGACGTCGTCCACGTGGCCTGACGTCCCGACATCACTGCCACGGTTCCCGGTACCTTCTTCAGGGGTACCGGGAACCGGCACGTCCTGAGGAGACGGCCCGGATGCCGCACCATGTCGAGCTGCGGGTTCCTGACCTGCCCCGTGCCGCCGACGAATGGGGCTGGCTTCTGGGCCGGCTCGGCTACCGCACCTACCAGGAGTGGGCGAGCGGCCGCAGCTGGCGCATGGGCGCGGCCTACCTCGTCGTCGAGCAGTCGCCCGCGATGCGGTCCGGCGCCCACGATCGGATGCGTCCTGGTCTCAACCACCTCGCGTTCCACGCCGGACCGCCCGCACAGGTCGACGAGCTGGCGGACACCGCGCCCGCGCACGGCTGGTCGCCGCTGTTCACCGGTCGCTACCCGCACGCCGGCGGCCCGCAGCACTACGCGGCCTATCTCGTGAACACCGACGGTTTCGAGGTGGAGCTGGTCGCCGCCGACGGGCCACCGCCCGGCCTCACGCTGTGATCCGGGCCCGTGCCCAGTGGCACGCCACCTGTGCCCCGCCCGCTCCGCCCAGCACCTCCAGGTCCTGGCCTCGGCAGGCGTCCGCGACGCCCGCGCGGTCCGCCTCACCCCTCGCCAGGATCTGACAGCGGACGTGGAAACGGCAGCCTGCGGGGATGCGGGAGGGGTCGGGGGGTTCGCCGGTCAGCACCACGCGCTCGCCCGGCGCCTCGGGCAGCACCGACAACAGGGCCTGGGTATAGGGGTGCCGGGGAGCTGTGAGGACCTGCTCGACGTCGCCCGTCTCCACGATCCGGCCCAGGTACATCACCGCCACCCGGTCGGCGATGTTCCAGGCCAGACCGAGGTCATGGGTGACCACCAGTGCGGCCAGGCCCAGTTCGGCGCGCAGCCGCAGCAGCAGCGCCAGGATCTCGCCGCGCACGGAGGCGTCGAGGGAGGCCACCGGTTCGTCGGCGACGATCAGTTCGGGTTCGAGGACCAGCGCGCCGGCGATCACCACGCGCTGGCGCTGCCCTCCAGACAGCTCGTGCGGGTAGCGCAGGAAGAAGCGCTCCGGTGGACGCAGTCCCGCGTGGCCGAGCGCCTCGGCGACCGCCGCCCGCTCGTTTCCCGTAAGGCCGTGAATCCGCAGCCCCTCGGCCACGGCGTCGTACACCGTGTGCCGGGGATTCAACGAGCCGGTCGGATCCTGCAGCACCAGCTGCACCCGCCTGCGGTACGCCCTCAGCGCCCGCGAGGAGTACTCCAGTGGCTTGCCGGCGAAGGAGATCCGGCCCGCGGTCGGCGTCACCAGGCCGAGCAACGAGCGCGCCAGCGTCGTCTTGCCGCAGCCGGACTCGCCGACCAGCGCCACGATCTCCCCGGCCTGGATGTCCAGTTGGACGCCGTCCACGGCCCGGGCCCCCGGGGCGCCGTGGCGTCCGGGGAAGGCTACGTGGAGCCCTTGGGCGCTGAGCAGCGGTGGGGGTGTCGTCGTCATGAGGCGCTCCTGGTGTCCTCGGCCGCGGTGGTCGGTCCGGGCGCTGCCGCCCCTACGTGCACACAGGCGGCCCGGCGGCCCGGCCCGGCGTCCCGCAGCACCTGGTCCTGCGTGGCACAGAGGTCCAGTGCCACCGGACAGCGCGGATGGAACGCGCAGCCGGAGGGCAGTGCGGACGGGTCGGGCGGGTCACCGGCCAGGCCGCGCGGGGCGAACCGGGAGGCGGGGTCGCCGATGCGCGGGAACGCCGCCGACAGCGCCTTGGCGTACGGGTGCCGGGCGTCCTCGTAGACTCGGCGGGCGGAGCCCTCCTCGACGACGCGGCCCGCGTACATCACCATGAGCCGGTCGCAAGTGTCGGAGAGCACCGCCAGATCGTGGCTGATCATGATCAGGCCCATGTCCTGCTCCGCCACGAGCTGTTCGATCAGCCGCAGGATCTGCGCCTGGATCATCACGTCCAGGGCCGTGGTCGGCTCGTCCGCGATGATCAGCCGTGGGTCGCAGGCCAGCGCCATGGCGATCATCACCCGCTGGCGTTGCCCGCCGGAGAGCTCGTGCGGGTACGCGGAGGCGCGGGACGCCGGCAGACCTACGTGGTCCAGCAGTTCGCCGGTCCGTCTGCGTGCCGCGGCCGCCGTCGCCCTGCGGTGCAGCAGGATCGGCTCGGCGATCTGGTCGCCGACGCGGTGCACCGGATTGAGCGAGTGCATCGCCCCCTGGAAGACGATCGAGGCGCCCGCCCAGCGCACCGCCCGTACCTGCCCCCAGCGCATGGTCAGCACGTCCTCGCCGTTCAGCACGACCTCCCCGGACACCCGCGTCCCGGCCGGCAGCAGCCTGAGCAGCGCGAGGGCCAGCGTGGACTTGCCGCAGCCCGACTCGCCCGCGATGCCGAGCTTCCGTCCCGCCGCCAGCGACAGGTCCACGCCCCGCACCGCGACCGCTCCGCCGGGGTAGGTCACCTCCAGGTTCCGGACCTCCAGCAGCGTCAACGGGCCACCCCCAGCCTGGGGTTGAGGACGGACTCCACAGCTCGCCCGCACAGCGTGAACGCCAGTGCGACCGCCGCGATCGCGATGCCCGGCGGCACCAGATACCACCAGTCCCCGGCGCTGACCGCCCCCGCCTCCCGCGCGTCCTGCAGCAGCCCGCCCCACGAGATGACCGTCGGATCACCGAGGCCGAGGAAGGCCAGCGTCGCCTCGGCGAGGACGGACGAGGAGATCATCAGGGTGGTCTGGGCGAGGACCAACGGCATCACGTTGGGCAGCACATGCCGGGTCATGACGTGCCAGTGGCCGCCGCCGAGTGCCCTGGCCCGTTCGATGTACGGCCGGGACTCCACCGCGAGCGTCTGCGCGCGCACCAGCCGGGCCGTCGTCGGCCAGGAGGTGACGCCAATGGCGAGGATCACCGTGCCCAGCGACCGGGACATCACGGTGGCCAGCGCGATGGCGAGCACCAGCGCCGGCATCACCAGGAACCAGTCCGTGATCCGCATCAGCACGGTCGCGTACGCCCCCCGGAAGTGCCCGGCGGTGACGCCGACGACCGTACCTATCACCACCGACAGCACCGCCGCCAGCAGCCCGACCAGGAGCGAGATCCGGGACCCCCACACCACGAGGCCCAGCAGATCACGCCCGAAACGGTCGGTGCCCAGTGGGAACTCACCGCTCGGCGCCTCCAGCGCACCGCCCGGCGCAGTGGTCACCCCGGCCACGCCGGAGCCGACTGTCAGCGGCGCGGTCAGCGCCACCAGGGCGAACAGGACGAGCGCGGTCAGGCCGACCAGTCCGGCGTGGTGTGTACGGTACTGCCGCCAGAACCGTACGGCGGAGCGGCGGCGCCGCTGCCAGGCCAGCGTGTGCGGTCCGGCGATCTCGGGAGCCCCGGCTTCCGGCGCCGGCGGGGTGGCCTCGGTCGTCATCGGCCCACCCGGGGGTCGAGCAGCGGATAGACCAGGTCGGCCAGAGTGTTCATGATGACCACCGCCGAGGCGAAGAAGAGGAACAGCCCCTGCACCAGGGGCAGGTCGGGCACGCTCAGGGCCTGGTAGAAGAGTCCGCCGAGGCCCGGCCAGGAGAAGACGGTCTCAACCAGGATGACGCCCGCGACGGTCCGGCCGAGGTTGACGAAGACCAGGGTGACGGTGGGCAGCAGCGCGTTCGGTACCGCGTGCCGGCGGCGCACCAGGTCGTCCCTCAGGCCCTTGGCGCGGGCGGTCGTGAGGTAGTCGCTGCCCATCTCGTCGAGCAGTGCCGAGCGGGTGACCAGCAGCGTCTGCCCGTACTCGACCGCGACGAGGGTGAGCACCGGCAGGACGAGATGGTGGGCGACGTCGAGGACGTAGGCGAAGCCCTCCTTGCCGCCCGTTTCCATGCCGCCGGTCGGGAACAGCCCGGGGACGGGGCCGAGGCCCACGCCGAACACGATGATCGCCAGCAGGCCGAGCCAGAACGACGGGACGGAGTACAGGACCAGCGCCAGGCCGGTGTTGAGCCGGTCGCCGGGCCGGCCGTGCCGCCATGCCGAACGGGTGCCGAGGAACATGCCGAGCGCGGTGTAGAGCATGAAGGCCGTGCCGGTCAGCAGCAGCGTGTTCGGCAGCGCCTCGCCGATCTTGTCGACGACCGGGGTGCGGAACTGGTACGACGTGCCCAGGTCGCCGGTGAGCGCCTTGCGGCAGTAGTCCGTGAACTGCTCCCACACCGGCAGGTCGAGCCCGAACTCCTTGCGGTACTCGGCCAGTTGCGCGGCCGAGACCGGACGGCCGCCGGTCATGGTCTTGACCGGGTCGCCGGGGATCAGCCGGAAGAGGAAGAAGCCGGTGACGAGGACGGCGAGCAGCGAGACGGCGGCACCGCCCGCCTTGGCCGCCCCGTAGCGTAGATACGCGGCGGCCGTGCGCGCCCGCGGTCTGCTGGCCGCCGGACCGTCCGGAACCGGTACGGCGTCCGTGTCGACCGACGCGGATGCCGCGTCGCGAGCAGTCGGCTGCATGGGCTACTCGCGGTCGTCGGCGGTGGCGCGGCGGCGCCTCGCGAAGAACACTCCGGCGCCGGCGAGGACCACGGCACCCGCGACGATACCGGCGACGGTCCCGGTCGAACTGCCCCCGGAGGAGCTGCCGGAGCCCGCCGGTACCGCCGACCACCAGCTCCAGTAGCCGTCCTGGCCGTAGATGTTGCCGGCGGCCTTGGGCATAGTCTCGATCGACTTGATCTGGTCGGTGCGGTATGCCTCGACGGCGTTCGGGTATGCGATGACGTTCATGTACCCCAGGTCGTACAGCCGCGACTCCATCTGCTTCACGAGAGTCGCCCGTTCGGCGGAGTCGTACTCGGCGACCTGCTCGGCGTACAGGTCGTCGTACGTCTTGTCGCAGACGAAGTTGTCGGTTGCGCCGGTGTCCTTCGGGGTGGCGGGCAGGGCGGCGCAGGTGTGGATGGACAGCACGTAGTCCGGGTCGGGGTTGACTGACCAGCCGTCGAAGGCCAGGTCGTACTTGCCCGCGAGCCAGGGGTCGGTAACGTTGTCCAGGCAGTTGAGGGTCGTGCCGATGCCGAGCTTGGCCCACCACTCCTTGAGGTACTGACCCACGGCCTTGTCGTTGGGGTCGGTGGCGTGGCAGAGGACGCGGTAGTTCAGTGGCTTGCCGTCCTTGCCGACCCGTTTGCCGTCGGCGTTCTTCTTGTAACCGGCCTGGTCGAGGAGCCGGGCTGCTTTCGCGGGGTCGTAGGTGAGTTCCTGGCTCGCCGACGGCTTCCAGAAGTACGTGGAGAAGCGCGGCGGGATGTAGCCCTGGCCTTCGACCGCGTGTCCCTGGAACACCTTGTCGACAATGGTTTTCCGGTCGACGGCCAGGAACAGCGCGTGTCGCACCCGCTCGTCGAGCAGGGAGGGGTCGCCGTCGCCGAACTTCTGGCCGTTCTGCGCCTGTGCGCCTGGGTTGGTGGCGAGGGCGTAGAAGCGGCGGCCTGGGGCGTCGTTGACGTGGGTGTCCTTCTGCCCCTGGAGAAAGGACGCCTGAGCCGGCGTCAGGGCCGGCGCGCCCGCAACGAAGGAGACCTCGCCCTTGCGCAGAGCGGCCACGGCGGCGTCCTGGTCCTTGTAGTACTTGAAGACCAGCTCGTCGAACTTCGGGGCCCCGCGCCAGAAGTCCTTGTTGGCCTTGAACCGGACGTAGCTGTCCGCCTTGTAGTCGGAGAGGACGAACGGCCCGTCGCCGACGACGGGCAACTTGTCGTCGTTGTTGGACTTCGAGAAGTCCGAGACGTCCTTCCAGATGTGCTCGGGCACGATCGGCACGTCCAGGGCGGTCATCGTGGCCTGCGGCTTCTTCAGTTCGATGACCAGCTTGGTGGGGCTCGGGGCCGTCACTCTGCGGAAGTTGGTGACGAAGTTGCCGTTCGCGGTGGCGGCCGCCTGGTCCGTCATCAGCTTGTCGAACGTCCATGCCGCGTCTTCGGCGGTCACCTTCTGCCCGTCCGACCACTTCGCGTCGGAGCGGATCGTGTACGTCCAGGTGAGCTTGTCGGCGGACGCGGCCCACTTGGTGGCCAGGCCGGGAATCGGGTGCGCGTCCCCGGGGTCGTAGTCGGTGAGGTACTCGTACATCAGCCGCTGGAGGCTGGTGCTGAGCAGACGCACCGCCAGGAAGGGGCTCAGCGAGTCGACGCTCTGTGCGACCGCGACAGTGAGCACCTTGTCGCTCTGGGCGGCCTCGGCCTGTTGGGGCGCCGGGTTGAGCGGGGTCGCGAGTGCCGCCGAGATCGTCAGGGTGACGGCGCCAGCGGCTGCCACGAGCCGGGGCGTACGGCGGCGTGGGCTTCTCGGGTGTGAACGCCTTGCGCTGTGCTGGGCTTGTGGGCTCATGGATCGTGACCTCGCGTCATCGCTCGCACAGGGACGGCTTGCTCGGACTTCAGGGCCGGGTTCTCGCCTGGTGACGCCAGTGGGGTGATGAGTGTGTCTATCAGCGGCTGTCTGGGTGCGTCAACGGTGCGTGGATCCAGTGTGGCCTGCGGAAAAGGCGAGTTGACGCCCAATGGGATCATCATTGGTCTAGACCGGTAAAAGGTACCTGGTGGGGCGCCGCCTGATGCCGGACGCGGCCGCCGTTGAAACGTGCCTCGTCGTTGCGGTCGAACGCCCGGCGAAGGCGTCGCCAGCCGGATGGCGCCACTCCTCCGGGTGGGTTGTCCCGCGGATGGGTGCAGTGAATATGTGTTATGCGCCATTTCTGATGCTATTGACCGATGAGGGATCACTCGCGGATCACCCTTCACGGAGGAGGCACGCCATGCGTTCAGCCACGCACGCCCGACGGGCGGCCTGCGCGGTGGTGACGGCGCTCGCCGCCACCGCCTGCGGGGGCGGCGGCAGTGGCGGCGGCGGGGGTGGCGGCAGCGCCGTACTCAGCTCCTCCTGGGGCGACCCGCAGAACCCCCTGGAGCCTGCCAACACCAACGAGGTCCAGGGCGGCAAGGTCCTCGACATGATCTTCCGCGGCCTGAAGAAGTACGACCCGAAGACCGGCAAGGCCCAGGACATGCTCGCCCAGAAGATCGACACGAGCGACTCGCAGAACTACACGATCGCCGTCAAGGACGGCTGGACCTTCTCCAACGGCGAGAAGGTGACCGCCAGATCGTTCGTCGACGCCTGGAACTACGGAGCGAGCCTCAGGAACAACCAGAAGAACGCCTACTTCTTCGGGTACATCGAGGGATACGACAAGGTCCACCCCGACAGCGGCGGCCAGAGCGCCGACACGCTCTCCGGTCTGAAGGTCGTCGACGACAAGACCTTCACGGTGAAGCTGAACCAGAAGTTCTCCGGTTTCCCCGACACCCTCGGCTACGCGGCCTTCGCCCCGCTGCCCCGGTCCTTCTTCACCGACCACGCCGGCTGGCTGAAGCGGCCGGTCGGCGACGGGCCGTACGCCATCGAGTCGTACACCAAGGGATCGCAGATGTCCCTGAAGAAGTGGGACGGCTACCCCGGCGACGACAAGGCGCAGAACGGCGGAGTGACCCTCAAGGTCTACACGGACAGTGGCACCGCCTACACCGACCTCATCGCCGGCAACCTCGATCTGGTCGACGACGTTCCCGCCGCACAGCTGAAGAACGTCAAGAACGACCTCGGTAGCCGTTACATCAACACCCCCGCCGGCATCATCCAGACCCTCGCCTTCCCCTACTACGACAGCGCCTGGAACAAGAGCGGATCGGACAAGGTCCGCACCGGGCTTTCCATGGCCATCAACCGGAAGCAGATCACCGAGACCATCTTCCAGAACACCCGCACCCCGGCCACCGACTGGACCTCGCCGGTGCTCGGCACGGCGGGCGGCTTCAAGGAGGGGCTCTGCGGGAGCGCCTGTGACTACAACCCCGCCGAGGCCAAGAGGCTGATCCAGGAGGGCGGGGGGCTGCCCGGCGGACAGTTCAAGATCACGTACAACGCCGACACCGGCTCGCACAGGATGTGGGTGGACGCCGTGTGCAACTCCATCAACAACGCGCTCGGCAACAACAAGGCGTGCGTCGGGAATCCGGTGGGTACTTTCGCCGACTTCCGCAACCAGATCGGCCGGCACAAGATGAGCGGACCGTTCCGCGCGGGCTGGCAGATGGACTACCCGCTCATCCAGAACTTCCTCCAGCCGCTCTACTACACCAACGCCTCCTCCAACGACGGCAAGTGGTCCAACAAGGACTTCGACAAGCTCGTCGACCAGGCCAACGCCGAGACCGACACCGCCAAGGCCGTCGGAACCTTCCAGAAGGCCGAGGAAGTCGTCCGCGACAACATGGCCGCCATTCCGCTCTGGTACCAGAACGGCAGTGCCGGCTACTCGGAACGGCTGTCCGACGTGGCCCTCAATCCGTTCAGCGTCCCCGTGTACAACCAGATCAAGGTCAGCTGACGCGGCATGGGTCGCTATGTCGTCCGGCGGCTGCTCCAGATGATCCCAGTGTTCGTCGGGGCCACGCTGCTGATCTTCCTGATGGTCAATGTCATGGGCGACCCGATCGCCGGGCTGTGCGGAGAGCGGGCCTGCGATCCGGCGACCGCCGCCCAGCTGAAGAGGGATTTCGGACTCGACAAGCCGGTGTGGCAGCAATACCTCACCTATATGGGGAACGTCTTCACCGGAGACTTCGGTACGGCGTTCAACGGGCAGCCGGTCACCGAGCTGATGTCCACCGCGTTCCCCGTCACCATCCGGCTGACGATCGTGGCCATCCTCTTCGAGATCGTCATCGGCATCACCCTCGGAGTCCTGACCGGTCTGCGGCGCGGGCGGCCCGTCGACACCGGGGTACTGCTGGCGACCCTGGTCGTCATCTCCGTACCGACCTTCGTCACCGGCCTGCTGCTCCAGCTCCTGCTCGGCGTGGAGTGGGGCTGGATCAAACCCTCCGTCTCCCCGGACGCCGCCTTCGGCGAGCTGATCGTGCCGGGGCTCGTCCTCGCCTCCGTCTCGCTCGCCTATGTCACCCGGCTGACCCGCACCTCCATCGCCGAGAACAAACGGAGCGACTACGTCCGTACGGCCATTGCCAAAGGGCTGCCCCGGCGCCGGGTCATCGCACGGCACCTGCTGCGCAACTCCCTCATCCCCGTCGTCACCTTCATCGGCACCGACATCGGCGCGCTCATGGGCGGCGCCATCGTCACCGAGCGGATCTTCAACATCCACGGCGTGGGCTTTCAGCTCTACCAGGGGATCCTGCGGCAGAACACCCAGACGGTCGTGGGCTTCGTGACCGTGCTGGTCCTGGTGTTCCTGGTGGCCAACCTCCTGGTGGACCTGCTCTACGCCGTACTCGACCCGAGGATCCGTTATGCCTGAGCAGCCGTTCGAGCGGGACCGGGCCATCGCCGGCACCGGCATGGGCGGGGCGATGGACCTGGCGGCGACCGAGGCGGAGACGCTGGAGCGGACTCCCGGGGGACCGCTCGGCACCGGCCCGGCCGACAAGCCGCGCTCCCTCTGGTCCGACGCCTGGCGGGACCTGCGCCGCAACCCGGTCTTCATCGCCTCCTCCCTCGTCATCCTCTTCCTCGTCGTCATCTCCCTCTGGCCGTCCCTCATCGCCTCCGGCAGCCCCCTCAAGTGCGACCTCTCCAAGGCCCAGGAGGGCCCCCAGCCGGGCGCTCCCTTCGGGTACGACGGACAGGGCTGCAACGTCTACACGCGGACCGTCTACGGGGCCCGTACGTCCGTCACGGTGGGTGTCTGCGCCACGCTCGGGGTCGCCCTGCTCGGGTCGGTGCTCGGCGGGCTCGCCGGGTTCTTCGGCGGGGGCTGGGACGCGATCCTGTCCCGCATCACCGACGTCTTCTTCGCGATCCCGGTCGTCCTCGGCGGTCTCGTCCTCCTCTCCGTGGTGACCAGCAACACGGTCTGGCCGGTCATCGGGTTCATGGTGCTGCTCGGCTGGCCCCAGATCTCCCGGATCGCCCGCGGCTCGGTGATCACCGCCAAACAGAACGACTACGTCCAGGCCGCCCGCGCGCTCGGCGCCTCCAACTCCCGGATCCTGCTGCGGCACATCGCGCCCAACGCCGTGGCCCCCGTGATCGTCGTGGCCACCATCGCGCTCGGCACCTACATCGCGCTGGAGGCGACGCTGTCCTATCTGGGCGTCGGTCTGAAGCCGCCCAGCGTCTCCTGGGGCATCGACATCTCCGCCGCCTCTCCCTACATCCGCAACGCCCCGCACGCGCTGCTGTGGCCCTCCGGGGCCCTCGCGCTCACCGTCCTGGCCTTCATCATGCTCGGCGACGCGGTGCGCGACGCCCTCGACCCGAAGCTGAGGTGAGTGCCGCCGTGCTGCTCGAAGTACGCGACCTGCACGTGGAGTTCCGGACGCGGGACGGGATCGCGAAGGCGGTCAACGGGGTCTCCTACGCCGTCGACGCGGGGGAGACGCTGGCCGTGCTGGGGGAGTCCGGGTCCGGGAAGTCGGTCACGGCCCAGGCGGTGATGGGGATCCTGGACGTGCCGCCGGGGCGGATCGGCGGGGGCCAGATCCTCTTCCGGGGGCGAGATCTGCTGAAGCTCAAAGAAGAGGAGCGGCGCAGGGTCCGGGGCGCCGAGATGGCCATGATCTTCCAGGACGCGCTGTCGGCGCTGAACCCGGTGCTGAGCGTGGGCGATCAGCTCGGCGAGATGTTCGTCGTGCACCGGGGCATGTCCAGGAGGGACGCGCGGGCCAAGGCGGTCGAGCTGATGGAACGGGTGCGGATCCCGGGCGCTGCGCAGCGGGTGCGGGACTATCCGCACCAGTTCTCCGGGGGCATGCGCCAGCGCATCATGATCGCCATGGCGCTGGCCCTGGAACCGGCGCTCATCATCGCCGACGAGCCGACCACGGCCCTGGACGTGACCGTCCAGGCCCAGGTCATGGATCTGCTCGCGGAGTTGCAGCGCGAGTACCACATGGGGCTGATCCTGATCACCCACGATCTGGGCGTGGTCGCGGACGTCGCCGACCGGATCGCCGTGATGTATGCGGGTCGGATCGTGGAGTCCGCGCCGGTGCACGACATCTACAAGGCGCCGGCGCATCCGTACACGCGCGGGCTGCTTGACTCCATCCCGCGCCTGGACCAGAAGGGCCAGGAGCTCTACGCCATCAAGGGCCTGCCGCCCAACCTCATGCACATCCCTCCGGGGTGCGCCTTCAACCCGCGCTGCCCCATGGCCCAGGACGTGTGCCGCACCGACGAACCACCGCTGTACGAGGTGGATCAACACCGGGGCAGTGCCTGTCACTTCTGGAGGGAGTGCCTCAATGGCCGACGCGAAGGTTGAGCCGATCCTGGAAGTGAGTGGACTGGTCAAGTACTACCCCTTGACCCAGGGCATCTTGATCAGGAGACAGATCGGTGCCGTCAAGGCCGTTGACGGTGTTGACTTCGTGCTCAACAAAGGAGAGACCCTCGGCATCGTCGGGGAGTCCGGCTGCGGCAAGTCGACAGTCGCCAAGATGCTCGTCAATCTTGAGCGGCCGACGGCGGGGTTGATCAAGTACAAGGGTGAGGACATCACCACGTTGAGCGGCCGGGCACTGAAGGCCGTCCGCCGCAACATCCAGATGGTCTTCCAGGACCCGTACACCTCTCTCAACCCCCGGATGACCGTCGGCGACATCATCGGGGAGCCGTACGAGATCCATCCCGAGGTGGCCCCCAAGGGCGACCGGCGCAAGCGTGTCCAGGAACTGCTGGACGTCGTGGGTCTCAACCCCGAGTACATCAACCGCTATCCGCACCAGTTCTCCGGCGGCCAGCGGCAACGCATCGGTATCGCACGGGGGCTGGCGCTCCGCCCCGAGGTGATCGTCGCGGACGAACCGGTGTCCGCGCTGGACGTCTCCGTCCAGGCCCAGGTGATCAACCTGCTGGACCGGCTCCAGAACGACTTCGACCTGTCGTACGTCTTCATCGCGCACGACCTGTCGATCGTGCGGCACATCTCGGACCGGGTCGGGGTGATGTACCTCGGGCGGATCGTGGAGATCGGCAAGGACGAGGAGATCTACGACCACCCGACCCACCCCTACACCCAGGCCCTGCTCTCCGCGGTGCCGGTGCCGGACCCGGAAGCGCGCGAACACCGGGAGCGGATCATTCTCAGCGGGGACGTCCCGTCGCCGACGAACATCCCCTCCGGCTGCCGGTTCCGCACGCGGTGCTGGAAGGCCGAGGAGCGGTGCGCCGTGGAGGTGCCGCTGCTCGCGGTGCCCGCCGCGTTCCGGCTGACGCCGGGGCCGGCCGCCCATGATTCGGCGTGTCACTTCGCGGAGGAGAAGCAGGTGGTCCCACCGGAGGAGCCGGCCGGGGAGGCGCCGGACGATCGTGGCAACGGAGGTGCATAGCGGGGCATGTGCGGATCAACCGCGTTAACACTCGGGCAACTTCTCCGACCCGGTCCCGATATACGGACGCGGCACGCTTAACAGCGTACGGCCGTGCGGGTGCCGTAAACGGGCCGGGATGCGCCATGTCATCCCGGCCCGTTGCCGCGCGCTCCGCGCCTACGCGAGGCCCAACGAACGCTTGATGAAGTCCAGCTGGAGCAGCAGCAGGTTCTCCGCCACCTGCTCCTGCGGGGTCATGTGGGTGACGCCCGACAGCGGCAGGACCTCGTGCGGGCGGCCCGCCGCCAGCAACGCGCTGGACAGGCGCAGCGAGTGGGCCACCACCACGTTGTCGTCCGCCAGGCCGTGGATGATCATCATCGGGCGGTGCGGGTCGGCCGCGTCGACCAGGCCCGCGTCGTCGATCACCGAGTTGCGGCGGTACACCTCCGGCTGCTCGCCCGGGTGGCCGAGGTAGCGCTCCTGGTAGTGGGTGTCGTACAGGCGCAGGTCGGTCACCGGGGCGCCCACCACCGCCGCGTGGAAGACGTCCGGGCGGCGCAGGGCCGCGAGGGCGGCGAGGTAGCCGCCGAAGGACCAGCCGCGGATGGCCACCTTGGTCAGGTCGAGCGGGAAGTCCGCGGCGAGCGCCAGGAGCGCGTCGACCTGGTCCTGCAGGACGATCGCCGCGATGTCGTCCTTGATGGACTTCTCCCAGGCCGGGGAGCGGCCGGGGGTGCCCCGCCCGTCCGCGACGATCACCGCGAATCCCTGGTCGGCGAACCACTGGGAGGTGAGGTGGGCGTTGCGCGCGGCGACCACGCGCTGGCCGTGCGGACCCCCGTAAGGGTCTAGCAGAACCGGAAGGGGAGTGTCCCCGTGGTAGTCCCGTGGCATAAGCACGGCGCACGGAATTCGGCGTGCGCCCCCTTCGGTGAGTGTCACGCGCGGGGTCAAACCGGGATCTTCGGCGTACGACGTGACACTTCCCAGATGTTTTCCGTCACGCAGCACCTGGACGCGGGCGCCCGGGCTGTCCAGTGCGGCGGACACCAATACGGTCACGCCCCCCGCGCGCACGGCCGTGTGCACGCCGGGCTCCTGCGACACGCGCTCCACGCCGAGTTCGTTGACTCGGTAGACGTGTACCTCGCCGACCTCGGGGGACTCGGCCTCCTCGCCGGCGGACGCGGAAACCAGCACGTCATCGGCCGTCACGTCGAGAACCGCACGGACGTGCAACTGGGCCCCCGTGAGGGGCCGTTCACCCACCGCGAGCACCCGGGCGCCGCCCTCGTCGGCGATCCGGACCAGCTGTCCGGAGGGGCTCCAGCAGGGCACTCCACCGAACAGTTCAAGCCATGTTGGATCTTCATCGGCGTGCACCATCCGGGTCGCCCCCGACCCCGGGTCCACGGCGAGGAACAGCTGGCTGCGCTGGTCGCGCGCCTGTACGAGCAACAGTGGTGCACCCGCCTCTGACCAGTGCACACGCGCCAGGTACGGGTAGCGCGCCCGGTCCCAGGAGACCTCCGTGCGCTCCCCTTCGAGGTCGTAGGCGAACAGCCGCACGTCCGCGTTCTCGGTGCCCGCCGCCGGGTAGGCGACATGATGTGGCTCACGCTCCGGGTGTGCGGGGTCGGCGATCCACCAGCGCTGTACCGGCGTGTCGTCCACGCGGGCCACCAGCAGCCGGTCGGAACGCGGCGACCACCAGAAGCCACGTGAACGCCCCATCTCCTCGGCCGCGATGAACTCGGCCAGTCCATAGGTGACCTGTTCGGACTCGGGCTCTGCCAGCGCCCGGTCGCCCTCGCCGTCGGCGCCCACGACACGCAGGGCGCCCTCCACGACGTACGCGACATGGCGGCCGTCGGGGGACGGGCGGGGGTCGATCACCGGTCCGGGGACCGGGAGTACGCGTGTCGTGCCGGCCCGGAGCTCCGCCGTGAAAAGCCGCCCCGACAAGGTGAAAGACGCCAGCTCCAGGGCCGCGTCGGTGGCGTAGCCGACGATGCCGGCGCCGCCCTCACGGCTGCGTTCGCGACGGGCCCGCTCCTGCGCCGAGAGGTGTTCCTCGGCGCCGCCGAGCAGCGTGCGCGGGTCCGCCGCCAGACGCTCCTCGCCGCTCGGCACATCGAGAACCCACAGGGAATTGGCCCGGTCCGTACCGGAACCGGAGCGCAGAAACGCCACGCGGGAGCCGTCGGGGGCCACGGTGAACGCGCGCGGCGCGCCGAGCGTGAAACGCTGGGTGCGGGCGTGCCGGCGGGGGAATGAGACAGCGTCGGTCTTCATGCCCCGACCATATTGGCCATGCGCCCCCTTGTGCGGCCGTGCGCCGAGCGATGCGCGAGCACGCATAGTTATGATCACTACCGCTGAGTGGGTATGAACCCGCTGGCTTCCGCATGGATTTGCTGTACCGATCTACAACCCCCATACCCGAACCCCCCGCGTCCCTGGGATCTTTGGAGGTGAGCCGCCGTGGCACTCTCGATTTCGGCGGTGGTGCTGCTGGCGATCATCGTCTTCTTGCTGATCAAGAAGTCGGGTCTGAAGGGCGGGCATGCGGTTGTCTGCATGCTCCTCGGTTTCTATCTCGCCTCGTCGACCATCGCACCGACGATCAGCGATCTGACGACCAACGTCGCCAGCATGATCGGCAGCATCAAGTTCTAACCGGTGCCGAGACGGCGTCTCCGGTGGGCACGGCCGACCGGAGACGGCGTATGTGCTGTCCCGTTCGACTGCTTCCCCCAGCCCTCCTCCGCAAACTTGGCGGACCTGGGACATGCGAGGCCGCTGCGTCGAACGCGGCGTGACTGCCGCATACAAGGTCATCGCGGACGAGCGCCTTCCGCTCCCTGACCCCAGGAAACGGAGGGGCGCTGACAGGCTCGACGACAAAGGGCGATGTCACTCTTCCGGACGCGGTTGTCGAGCAGCTGCGGGACAAGCTCGCGGCCCAGCTCTCCGACGGCCGGGCGGGGAGGTGGCCCGGCGACGGGTGGCGTTTCGTAGGGTGGGCACATGACGGAACCGCCCGCCCGGCCGCTACCCGCCCGGCGTCTGCTGCTCGTGCACGCGCACCCGGACGACGAGTCGATCAACAACGGCGCCACCCTGGCCCGCTACGCGGACCAGGGCGTCCATGTGACGCTGGTCACCTGCACGCTCGGAGAGGGCGGTGAGGTCATCCCGCCCGAGCTTCGGCATCTGGCCGGCGTCGCGCTCGGCGAGTACCGGTTGGGCGAACTCACCGCCGCCATGCGTGAGCTCGGTGTCGACGACTTCCGGCTGCTCGGCGGGCCCGGCCGCTACCGCGACTCCGGGATGATGGGCCTGCCCGACAACGACGCACCCGACTGCTTCTGGCGGGCCGACGTCGACGAGGCCGCCGGGCACCTGGTCGAGGTGATCGTGGAGACCCGCCCCCAGGTCCTCGTCACCTACGACGACAACGGCGGGTACGGCCACCCGGACCACATCCAGGCCCACCGGGTGGCCATGAGAGCCGTGGAGCTGGCCGCCGAGGCCGGCCACCGCATCTCCAAGGTCTACTGGAACCGCGTCCCCCGCGCGGTCGCCGAGGCCGCCTTCGCCCGGCTCCACGACGATCTGCCTGGGCTGCCGTTCGAGAAGGCCGCCGCCGTCGACGACGTGCCGGGCGTGGTCGACGACCGCCGGGTCACCACCGAGATCGACGGCACCGCGTACGCCGCCGCGAAGACCGCCGCGATGGCCGCCCACGCCACCCAGATCGAGATGGCACCGCACGGCGTCCCCTACTTCGCGCTCTCCAACGAGCTGGCGCAGCCCGTGTTCACCACGGAGTACTACGAGTTGGTGGGCGGCGAGCCGGGTGCCGGGCGTGAGACCGATCTCTTCGCGGGCCCAGGGGAGGCGTCATGAGTTCCGCCGGACGCGGCTCGATGCTCGCGCAACCGTTGCAGCGGCCGTCCGCCGGGCGGATCGCCGGCCTGCTCGCGCTGGTCGTGCTCGGTGCCGTGGTCGGCGTTGCCGGGACACTCGTGGAGGCCGCCTGGTTCCCCGGCGGGCTGCTGCTCGCCCTGGCCGGTGCCGCGGGGCTCTTCCTCGGCGGCGCGCGGGCGGTGGGCAGCCGGTCCGGGGCCGTGGCGCCCGCGTTCGGCTGGGTCGTCGCAGTCATCCTGCTCACCGCCAGCCGGCCCGAAGGCGACTTCCTGTTCGGTGCGGGAGGCGGCTCCTATCTCTTCCTGCTCGGCGGCATGGCGCTGGCTGTGATCTGCGCCACTATAGGTTTGGGGTGGCAACCTGACACGGACGGCGCCCGACTTGGCAAGTGACGTACCGGTTCGCCGTGGGGCGCGCGTGCGAGTCCGGTGTGGGTTTCCCCAGCGGTCATGGGATAAGCGCCAGGGCTGGCCAGTATGGTGGTGCGCGCCGCCGAGCCGCCCGAGAAAGGTCGCCACGGGCGGTGGAGCCAACCGGGAGAACCTGCCTTGAGTCGTGAAACTGACACTCCGTCCTCCGGGCCCGACGGGCACGGCGGAGCCGCATACCCCTCGGGCACGCCGCCGTACGGGACCCCCATGGCTTCCGGCGACGGCAAGGGCGCGGGCCGTTCGGCCGCGCAGCCGGAGGAACGCAAGACCGAGACCACCCTGACGACCCGGATCCGGATCAACATCCCCGGATCCCGGCCGATTCCGCCCGTGGTCGTCCGCACCCCCGTCGCGGACGCCGACACCGGCGCCGGCGAGGAGACGGGCACGCACGCGCAGCCGAGGGGCGCCGCCATGTCCACCGGCGCCGTCGAGCCGGCCGCCGAGCCCGCGCCCGCCGCCGGGGAGAAGCCCAGCGACTGGTTCGCGCCCCGCAAGTCCGGCCCGGCCAAGGGCGGCCAGCGCGGCGGCGCCACCAACGGCGCCGGTGCGCCCGGTGGTTCGCCCGTCGCGGCGCCGAACGGCCCGGCCGCACCGGGCACCCCCGGTGCCGCGCGTCCGAACGGCGGCCGTCCCGGCGGTGTCGTGGGCTCCATGAGTGCGCCCGGCGTGTCCCGGCCCGGCGCGACCAACGGCGCGGGGCTGCCCACGGGCGCGACCGGCGGCCCGGTGGCCCCGGGGCACGGCGGCGGCACCGGCTCCTTCGACGTGACCGAGGCGCTCGCCACGGGGCCGCTCGGCGGCCCCCGGGCCGGTGCCAACGGCGCTGGCGAGCCCCGCCGCGACGATCTGCCGTACTTCTCCGAGAACGGCGGCCAGAACGGCGCCCAGGCCGGTCCCGGCGCACCCGGCGGCGGCCCGGCCGGTCCCGGCGGCCCCAGCGGCTTCAACGGTCCCGGCCTGCCCGGTGGCCCCGGCGGCCCGCAGGGCCCGGCGGGCCCCACCGGCGGACCGGTCACCGGCGACGGCCCGTTCATCCCGCCGGTCAACGGTGGCGAGCCCTTCGGCGCGCCTGGCGGGCCCGCCGGTCCGGGCGGCCCCGCCCGACATGCCGCCCAGGCCGGACCCGGCGCGAGCACCGCCCCCGCCGGTACCGGCCTCGGCCCCGGCGGCGGCCTGAGCGACGACACCGCGATCCTCACCCCGCAGAAGCCCGCCCCCGAACCGGGCATGTCCGGCTACGGCTCCCCGGCGGACAACGTCTCCGGACACACCGTCACCAGTGGCATCCCGGTGGTACAGCCGGGCGCGAGCTCCCCGTTCGCGCCGGGCGCGCCCAACGACGGGGCGCTGACCCACACGCCCCCGAAGCTGCCCGAACCGGTCTCGCCGCCCCCGGCCGAGTCCAAGGGCAAGGCCAGGGCGAAGAAGAAGCGTGGCAAGCTGCCGTTGCTCTGCGGTGTCGTGGTGGTCGCCGGCCTCGGCGTCTACGGCACCGGGCTCCTGATGAGCCACTCGGACGTACCCAAGGGCACCACTGTGCTCGGCGTCGACATCGGCGGCGGCACCCGCGACGACGCCGTCAAGAAACTCGACGACGCGTTCGGCACGCGGGTGAACAAGCCGCTGAAACTGTCGGTCGACGGCAAGGCGGTCTCGCTGCCGCCGGACCAGGCGGGCCTGCAGTTCGACATGCCGTCCACGGTCGACGCGGCCGCCAAGAGCGACTACAACCCCGTCTCCGTGATCGGCTCGCTGTTCGGCCAGAAGCGGATCGTCACGCCCGTCATGCCCGTCGACGAGGAGAAGCTCCAGGCCGCCCTCAAGGGCCTCGGCGGCAGCTCCGGTTCGGTCACCGAGGGCACGATCAAGTTCGCCTCCGGCAAGGCCGTCGCGGTCTACGGCAAGGCGGGCAAGGGCATCGACGCGGCCGCCTCCACGAAGGCGGTCGAGCAGGCGTACGAGTCGATGGTGGAGACGGGCACCGCCTCCGCGGTCGCCGTACCGACGACCACCGTGCAGCCGGCGGTCTCCAACGCGGAGGTCGACCGCGAGATGAAGGCGTTCGCGGAGCCGGCGATGTCCGCCAAGGTCTTGGTGCAGACGGACGCGGTGCACAGCATCCCGTTCGGCGCCCTGTCCCTGCCGAAGATCCTCGGCTTCAAGGCCGTCGACGGCAAGCTGGTGGAGACGTACGACCTCGAGGCGCTCAAGAAGGCCTACGGCAGCACCTTCGACGGCGTGCTGATCAGCCGGGGCAACGGCCAGAAGACGGCCGTCACCCCGCAGGACGTCGCCTCCGCGCTGCGCAAGGCACTGGTCGGCAAGACCACTGCGGAGCGCGTCGGAGTCATCGACACCAACCCGAACTGACACCAACTCCGAGAGGGGGGTCGTCCGGTGCTCACCGGGCGCCTCCCTCTCGCGTGTCACCCCGGGCGGATGACATCTGTCATGCGGCACTCCGGACGCCCGGCACTGCCCCCGTCCGTGCGTCCACGGCCAGCATGGACGGCATGACAACGACAGCGGCGACGACCGCCACCGGCACCCCGGTGGTGGTCGGGTTCGACCAGGTGAGCAAGACCTACGGGAAGGTGCGGGCCGTCGACGGGCTCTCGCTGCGGCTGCACCCGGGGGAGACCGTGGCCCTGCTCGGGCCCAACGGCGCGGGCAAGTCGACCACGCTCGATCTGCTGCTCGGCCTCAAGCAGGCCGACAGCGGCTCGGTGAGCGTCTTCGGCACGAGCCCGCGCGAGGCCATCGTCGCCGGGCGGGTGGGTGCGATGCTGCAGAGCGGCGGGCTGATGGACGAGGTAACCGTCCGCGAACTGGTCAAGCTCGCCTGCGATCTGCACCCGAGGCCCTACAAGGTCACCGACGTCCTCGCCCGCGCGGGCATCTCGCAGATCGCCGACCGCAAGGTCGACAAGCTCTCCGGCGGCCAGTCCCAGCGTGTCCGCTTCGCCCTCGCCACCGCCGGCGACAGCGACCTGATCGTCCTGGACGAGCCGACCACCGGGATGGACGTCTCCGCCCGCCAGGCCTTCTGGGCCACCATGCGCGAACAGGCCGACCAGGGGCGGACGGTTCTGTTCGCCACGCACTACCTCGAAGAGGCCGACGCCATCGCCGACCGGGTGCTGGTGCTGCACCGGGGCCGGCTGCTGGCCGACGGTACGGCCGCCGAGATCAAGGCGAAGGCGGGGGCACGGCGGATCTCCTTCGACCTGGAGGGCGGGATCGACGAGGCGCCGCTGCGGGCGCTGCCGTTCCTCACCGCCATCGACATCAGCGGGCAGACCGTCCGCGTCCAGTCGTCCGACGCCGACGCCACCGTCCACGCCCTTTACGGCCTTGGCCTCTACCCCCGCAACCTCGAAGTCGCCGGGCTCGGTCTGGAGCAGGCGTTCGTCGCCATCACGGAGGCCGAGGAGGCCAAGGAGGTCACGCAGTCATGAACGCCCTGATCAAGCTGGAGCTCGCCCGGGCCCTGCGCAACCGCAAGTTCCTGTTCTTCTCGGTGATCTACCCCTCGATCATCTTCCTGCTGGTCGCGAGCCAGGGCGGCACCAGCGGCACCGTCGACAACTCCGGGCTCTCCGTGGCGGCCTATGTCATGGTCTCCATGGCCTCCTTCGGCGCCCTCACCGCCGTCCTGATGGGCAACAGCGAGCGCATCGCCAAGGAGCGCGAGAGCGGCTGGGTACGGCAGTTGCGGCTGACCACCCTGCCCGGGCGCGGGTACGTCCTCGCCAAGACGGCCAGCGCCGCCGTGGTGAGCCTGCCCTGCATCGTGGTCGTCTTCCTGGTCGCCGCCACGGTGAAGGACGTACGGCTGGACGCCTGGCAGTGGCTCGCCCTCACCGGCGCCATCTGGGCCGGCAGCCTGGTCTTCGCCGCGCTCGGCGTCGCCATCGGCTACCTCGCCTCCGGGGACGCGGTCCGCCCGATCACGATGATCACCTACTTCGGCCTGTCGATCCTCGGCGGTCTGTGGTGGCCGTCCTCCTCCTTCCCGACCTGGCTCCAGGACATCGCGAAGTGGCTGCCGACCCACGCGTACGCTGCCCTGGGGCGCGCCATCGAACAGAGTCAGGCCCCGCACACCCAGGACATCGCCATCCTCGTCGTCTTCTTCGCCCTCTTCGTCGGCGGCGCGGCCTGGCTGTACCGGAAGGACACGCTGAAGGCGTGAGCACGATGACGGAAGACCTGCGGTCCGGCGACGAGGTCCGGGCGGACCGGCTGGTGCGGATCGGCCGGCCGCCCCGCAGCCGGGGCGAGGCGATCCGCAAGATGGTGTGGGTCCTGCCCTGGCTGGTCTTCCTCGCCTCCCCGGCGAACGACCTGGCCTCCGGCCACCACACCACCGGGGTCACGGTGGCCGGCTGGGTGGGCCTGGCGGCCTTCGTCGGGATCTACCTGTCCATCGTGTTCCGCTCCATGGGCCGGCCCTTCCGCGGCCGGGTCGTCGCCGCCGCGATCGCCGTGGAGTGGACGCTCGCGGTCACCCTGGCCCTCGGCCTCGGCAGCTCCTGGCTCGGCCTGTTCGTGTACGTCTCCGTCATGTGCGGGACGACCTTCTCGCTGCGGGTGGCCTACTGGACGATCCCGCTGACCACCGCCGCCATGATGGTGGCGGGCTGGCACGCCCACGACCTGGGCGAGGCCTGGGGCCTGTTCCTGGTGGTGCTCCTGGTCGGCTACTCCATGACCGGCATACGGCAACTCGTCGCCACCACGATCGAGTTGCGCAAGGCCCGCGCCACCGTCGCCCAACTGGCCGCGAACGAGGAGCGGTTGCGCCTCGCCCGTGACCTGCACGACCTGCTGGGGCATTCGCTCTCCCTCATCACCCTGAAGAGCGAACTGGCGGGCCGGATGCTCCCCGACCACCCCGACAAGGCGGCCCAGCAGGTCTCCGACATCGAACAGGTCAGCCGGCAGGCCCTGGTGGACGTCCGCGAGGCGGTCACCGGCTACCGGCGCCCCCGGCTCGCCGCCGAACTCGCGGGCGCCCAGGTCGCCCTGACCGCCGCCGCGGTCACCGCCGAGGTCCCGGCCGACCCGGACCTCACCGACGTACCCGAGGGCGGCGAGGGAGCCCTCGCGTGGGCGTTGCGCGAGGCGATCACCAACGTCGTACGGCACAGCGGCGCGACCGCCTGCACGGTGGAGCTGCTGCGCCGCCAGACGCTGGACGGGCCGGTACTCGAACTCGCCGTCGAGGACAACGGCTCGGGCGGGTCCGGCAAGGGCCCCGGCAACGGCCTCACCGGGCTCACCGAGCGCCTGGAGAAGGCGGGCGGCACACTGGAGGCGGGCCGGGTGAAGCAGGGTTTCCGGCTGGTCGCCCGGGTCCCGCTGGCCGCCCGCGGGGCCATAGGATCCGGGGCATGAGCAGCACGATCAAGGTCCTCCTCGCCGAGGACCAGTCGATGGTCCGCGAGGCGCTGGCCGCCCTGCTGGGCCTGGAGGACGACATCGAGGTCGTGGCCCAGGTCGCGCGCGGCGACGAGGTGCTGGCGGCGGCACGGGCGCACCGCATCGATGTGGCGCTGCTCGACATCGAGATGCCGGGCTGCACGGGCATCGAGGCGGCGGCGCAACTCCACAAGGCGCTGCCCGCCGTGAAGCTGGTCATCCTCACCACCTTCGGGCGCCCAGGCTATCTGCGTAGCGCGATGGAGGCGGGCGCCGACGCGTTCCTCGTCAAGGACGCCCCCGCCGCCCAGCTCGCCGAGGCCGTCCGCAAGGTCCTCACCGGCGAGCGCGTCATCGACCCCACCCTGGCGGCGGCGGCCCTGGCGGAAGGCGCCAACCCCCTGACCGACCGCGAGCGGGAGGTCCTCCGCGCGGCGGCCGACGGCTCGACGAACGCGGAGCTGGCCGCGGCGCTGCACCTTTCGCAGGGGACGGTTCGGAACTACCTCTCGACGGCCATTCAGAAGCTGGCGGTACGGAACAGAGCGGAAGCGGTCCGCATCGCGAGAGAGAAGGGCTGGCTGTAGGGGACGCACCATCACCCACGTGAAGACGGTGAATGCGGTGATGAGTACGGTGAACAGACCCCTCTCCCCTCTCAGTTGAGACGAGCCCGAGCCGCCCGGGCCTCCTCCCGCACCTTCTCCGCCGCTCCTTCGTCGACCGTGTCGATCAACCCCGCGTACTCCTCCAACTCCGCGGCGCCGTCGGCGAAGTCACCCCGCTGCACCAGCAAACGCGCCCGCTCGTACCGCAGCCGGGCCGGATGCGACGGCAGCAGCAGTGACAGGTCCACCGCCCACAGACCCACGTCCGACCGCTCAGGCCGGGCCGCCGCCCACGCCCGTACGTTGTTGAGAACCCGCCGTACGACGTCCAGCGGATCGGCCGGTTCCAGCATCGCCGGCTCCAGCGGCACCCCCGCCGCCCCCACCACCAGCATCTGCGCGTCCGCCCCGCTCAGTACCCGCCCCCCGTCGGACGGATCGGCCAGCACCTGCTCCTCCGCCGTCCCGAACCCCACCACGAAGTGCCCCGGCAGCGCGACCCCGTACACCGGCGCCCCCGCCCGCCGCGTCACCTCCAGCCACACCACGGACAGCAGGATCGGCAGTCCGCGCCGCCGGCGCAGCACCTCGTGCAGCAGCGAGGACCCCAGCCGGCGGTAGTCCGCGGCGGCACCGTGAAAACCGAACCGTTCGCCCAGCACACGGCAAGCCGCGGTGGCCCAGTCGAGCGGGCCGCCCGGCCGGTACGGCAGCTGCCCGGCCAGCCGGTCCAGCTCCATCTGTGCCGCGTCGATCCCGGCCTCGTCCAGCGAGCCGTCGGCCACCGCGCTCAGCAGCAGACACAGCGTCGCCAGATCGGGCCGCTCGGAGCGCGCCTCCTCGGCGAACCGCCGCCGTACCTCGGCGGCCCGCTCCGGCGACGGTGGACGTGGACGCGGGTAAGGGGGCTGCATAGCTATTTCGTGCCCTTCCGGAACGATTCGTACCGTATGGCGGTATCGGCGTATCGGCGTATTTGCCGCATCGGCCTCAGCGGCCTTCCGCCTCCGGCGCCCTGTAGTGGTGGTACGCGTGGTGTGCCCCGAACCCCAGCCCGGTGTACATCGCCCGCGCCCCCGAGTTCTCGGTCTCCACCTGGAGCCAGGCCGCCGACGCGCCCTCCTCCAGCGCCCGCCGGGCGAGCGCGGCCATGACCTCGGTGGCCAGCCCCCGGCGCCGTAGCGCCGGATCCACCTCGACGGCGGCGAACCCGGCCCACCGGCCGTCCACCACCAGCCGCCCGATGGCCGCCGGGGCGCCCTCGCCGGGAACGGTCGCGAACCACACCGACGGCCCGCCCCCCAGCACCTGCAACGCGACCCCGCTCACACCCTTACGCTGGTAGCGCGCCAGCCACGCTTCGTCGGCCGCCCGGGAGAGCACCACAGCGGCTCCCTCCGCCCGGTCCGCCACCGGCGCCAGAGCCCCGGTCCACAGTTCGGCGCTCACCTCACGCACCCAGCCCCGCCGCTCCAGCTCCGCGCAGAGCAGTTCCTGGGTGCCCTCGGCGCCGGTCGCGGTCTGCACATACGCGGGCAGCCCCCGTTCGCCGTACCACCGTCGTACGACATCCAGGGCCGCGTCGAGCGGCAGCCCCGGATCGCCGAGCGGCAGCACACTGTTCGCCCGCCGGGTGAATCCTCCGGCGGCCCGCAGCTCCCACTCTCCCAGCCGCTCGCTCTCCACCGGCCGCCAGCCGCGCGAGGCGACACGCGCGAGTTCCTGATACGTCGCCGCAGGTCCCCGGCGGCGCGCCGGAGCGGCCGGGACAACCTTCGCCGCCACCAGTGCGGACTCCGGTATCCGCACGGTTTCCCCGTCCCGCCGTGTGATGGTCAGCACGCCGTCGTCGTCCCATGATGTGAGAACACCCACCGTGTCGGTGAACTTCTCCCCGGTGGCACCATTTCCCGTCAAACGGCGCACCGATACCCGTTTGCCCACGTCAGCAGCGGTGACACGGACCTCGAAGCGTCCTGCGGCCGAGATTTCCACTGGTCAGTTCACCCCTCCTGTTCGGATCTTGCCCAGGAACGGAGATACTAGAAGCGGGCATCGACGACGCCGCGCTCCCGCGCGCCAGGCGGCGGAGCCTACGGAGGCCCGCCAGCGCCCAATCGAGGAGGAACGACAGCGTGACCTACGTCATCGCGCAGCCTTGTGTCGACGTGAAGGACAAGGCGTGCATCGAGGAGTGCCCGGTCGACTGCATCTACGAGGGCCAGCGGTCCTTGTACATCCACCCGGACGAATGCGTTGACTGTGGTGCCTGTGAGCCGGTCTGCCCGGTCGAGGCCATCTTCTACGAGGACGACACTCCGGAGGAGTGGAAGGACTACTACAAGGCCAATGTCGAGTTCTTCGACGAGCTCGGCTCCCCCGGCGGCGCCAGCAAGCTGGGCCTGATCGAGCGCGATCACCCCTTCATCGCCGCGCTGCCCCCGCAGGCCGGGTAACCCGTACCGGCGGCCCGCCGCAACACCGTGCCGCCTCGGTCCCGTACGGCCTGATCACACCCGATCGGCGCCTGCGGGGCCGAGGCGTTTGCCGTACCGACCGTACCGGCTGTGCCTTGCCGTACCGGCCGTACCGGTCGTACCGAAGAAAGTGAGCCAGTGTCCGTGTCCGCAGTCTCCGACCGTCTGCCCACCTTCCCCTGGGACAAGCTGGAGCCGTACAAGAAGACGGCAGCGGCGTACCCGGACGGCATTGTCGACCTGTCGGTCGGCACCCCCGTGGACCCGGTCCCCGACCTGATCCAGAAGGCCCTGATCGACGCGGCCGACTCGCCCGGCTACCCCACGGTCTGGGGCACCCCGGCGCTGCGCGACGCGATCACCGGCTGGGTCGGGCGCCGCCTGGGCGCCCGCGACGTCACCCACCGCCACGTCCTCCCGGTCGTCGGCTCCAAGGAACTCGTCGCCTGGCTCCCCACCCAGCTGGGCCTCGGCCCGGGCGACAAGGTCGCCTACCCGCGCCTCGCGTACCCCACGTACGAGGTCGGAGCCCGCCTGGCCCGCGCGGAGTACGAGGTCTACGACGACCCGCGCGACCTGGACCCGACGAACCTGAGGCTCCTCTGGCTGAACTCCCCGTCCAACCCGACCGGCAAGGTCCTGTCCCAGCAGGAGCTGACGGAGATCGTCGCCTGGGCCCGCGCCCATGGCGTCCTGGTCTTTTCCGACGAGTGCTACCTCGAACTGGGCTGGGAGGCCGACCCGGTCTCGGTCCTGCACCCGGACGTGAACGGCGGCTCGTACGACGGCATCGTGTCTGTTCACTCCCTCTCCAAGCGCTCCAACCTGGCGGGCTACCGCGCGGCCTTCCTGGCCGGCGACCCGGCGGTGCTGGGCCCCCTCCTGGAGATCCGCAAGCACGGCGGCATGATGACGTCGGCACCGACGCAGGCGGCGGTGGTGGCGGCCCTGTCCGACGACACCCACGTCCGGGATCAGCGCGAGCGGTACGCGTCCCGCCGCAGCCTCCTGCGCGAGGCGCTGGTGGCCCACGGTTTCCGCATCGAGCACAGCGAGGCCAGCCTCTACCTGTGGGCCACACGGGACGAGTCCTGCTGGGAGACGGTGGCCCACCTGGCCGAGCGCGGCATCCTGGTGGCGCCGGGCGACTTCTACGGTGAGGCGGGCGAGAAGTTCGTACGAGTGGCGCTCACGGCGACGGACGAGCGCGTCCGGGCGGCTGTGGAGCGGCTTTCCTGAACGCACCCCAGCCGTTGCGATCCTTCTGCAGCGCCGAGAAGGGACCCGGGGAAAACCCCGGGTCCCTTCTGCGATCACCGGCTGTGCATCACCGGCGCCACGGCGTCAGCCGCCGAGCGGGAGCCCGTCCGTCGGCAGCCCGCCCTTGGCGAGCCCGTCCGTCGGCAGGCCGCCCTTGGCGAGCCCGTCCGTCGGCAGCCCGCCCTTCGTCGCCGTGGACGCCGTGTCGCCCAGCAGTCCACCGGCGGAGCCGGCCGCGTCGCTCGCGGTGTGCTGGACGACCGGCGCCGCCTTCTTGACGGCCTTGCCGCCGGTCTTGCCCGCGGCCGGTACCGCCGACTCGACCGCCTTGCCGCCGGTGTGGCCGACGGCCCCGGTGACGTTCTGCGCCGCACCGTCGGCGGTGTTGCCGACGCTCGCTCCGTCCAGGGCGGTCAGACCGCCCAGGTTCGGGGTGGCCGGCAGACTCGGGGCCGCGCTGGCGGAGCCGGCCGCACCGACCCCGGCAGCCGCTCCCGCTGCGACGAGCAGCGCGGCACGGGCGATCCGGCGGGTCAGAGGGAGGGACATGATGCTCCATTCGACGGGAGGGAACGTGATCGCCGTGACTACCGCTCGAAGCCCGGGAAGGTTGCGGAGGCTCAAGGTAAAGAATTGATAACGCATCGCATTATCGGGTGTGGAGAAAAACGGGCAAACAGTGCCTGAGCTGAGACCTCGCCGAAACCCGCAGAATCCTTACGGCCCCTGTGTTCCCAAGGGATTCGCGCATGCGTGAGTGATCGTGCGAAAGGCTGAGCACATCATGTGCGCGATCCGTCCGGGGTGACCCGCAGGAGTGAAATCCCGAACTACTGACCGGTCACGATCCGCACCGACCCCGTGGACTTCTCCGCACCGCCCGTGCCCTGCGGACCGGCCGCCGTCTGCCACCGGCTGTCCGTGCTCCCGGCGGACCACTCCCGGCCGGCGTACGACACCCGCTGGATGTGCAGCGCCGCGGAGTTGGCCACCGCCCAGTGCGCCAGCTGCCAGCCGCGCTCGCTCTCGGTGCGCCCGGACTTGTCGGTCTTCCCGCCCTCCGGCACCGGCACGGTCACCGTCCGCCCGTGCGCCGTGGCGGTCACGCTCGGCGTCGGTGTCGGCGAGGTCGCGGACGTGCCGTTCACCTCCGCACCGGCCTCCTCGACCGCATCCCGCCCGAAGTCCCGCACGAGCGCCGTCCGTACCGCGTCCGGACCCGTCGCCGCCGCCGCGCTCGTGACCGCCGGGCGCCCGTCGCAGGTCAGTGTGGCCGCCGCCTGCCCGGTCAGCGCCGCGGCGAGCAGCGTGGCGTCGGTCTCGTGCTTGGCGTACGCCTCCGGGTAACCGCTGCGCTGCACGCGCTGCGCGGCCACCGTCAGCGGCAGGGTCTCGTAGTCGCGCACCTTGGCCAGGTGGGCGTAGAAAATGCCCGCCGCGTACGCCGGGTCCAGGATCTGCTTGTCGGTGCCCCAGCCCTGCGAGGGCCGCTGCTGGAACAGGCCCAGCGAATCCCGGTCACCGTGCTCGATGTTGAGCAGCCCCGACTCCTGGATCGCGGTCGCCAGGGCGATGGCCACCGCCCGCTCGGGCATACCGCGCCCGGTGCCGACGGCGGCGATCGTCGCCGCGTTCACCGCCTGTTCGGGCGTGAACTGGTACGACTCGCTGTCGCTGCGGCCCGAGACGACCTTGCAGCCCTTGGCGCCACCGCCTCCGGTGACGTACTGAACGATCAGGTAGGCCGCGACGGCGCTCAGAATCAGCAAACCCGACACGAGACGCAGGACGCGGCCGCGACGCTTGGGACGGATGGGGGACGGCTCTGGCACGCGTACAACATACTGGAGGGTACGAGGCGCTCGGCGCTGGGCCCGGAGGCCTGTCAAACCGCCCGCGTGGTGGTGCGCGCTAGGGTCGGGCCATGGCCGACACCTCCCTTGACCTCACGCTGGACGCCGCCGCGCTCACCGCTCAGCTCGTCGACTTCCCCTCGGAGAGCGGCACCGAGAAGCCGCTCGCGGACGCGATCGAGGCCGCGCTGCGCGCCCTGCCGCATCTGACGGTCGACCGCCACGGCAACAACGTGATCGCCCGGACGAACCTCGGCCGCTCCGAGCGCGTGATCCTGGCCGGCCATATCGACACCGTCCCGATCGCCGGCAACGTGCCGTCCAGGCTGGACGAGGACGGCGTGCTGTGGGGCTGCGGCACCTGCGACATGAAGTCCGGCGTCGCGGTCCAGCTGCGCATCGCGGCCACGGTCCCCGCCCCGAACCGTGACCTGACCTTCGTCTTCTACGACAACGAGGAGGTCGCCGCCCATCTCAACGGCCTCAGGCATGTCGCCGAGGCCCATCCGGAATGGCTGGCAGGCGATTTCGCGGTCCTCCTCGAACCCTCCGACGGCGAGGTCGAGGGCGGCTGCCAGGGCACCTTGCGTGTGCTGCTGAAGACCACGGGTGAGCGGGCCCACTCCGCGCGCTCCTGGCTGGGCTCCAACGCGATCCACGCGGCCGCCCCGATCCTCGCCCGCCTCGCCGCGTACGAGCCGCGCTACCCGGTCATCGACGGCCTGGAGTACCGGGAGGGCCTCAACGCCGTCGGTATCTCGGGCGGGGTCGCGGGCAACGTCATCCCCGACGAATGCGTGGTCACCGTCAACTTCCGCTACGCCCCCGACCGTTCCGAGGAGGAGGCGATCGCGCACGTCCGTGACGTCTTCGCCGACTGCGGGGTCCAGGAGTTCGTCATCGACGACCACAGCCCCGGCGCGCTGCCCGGCCTCTCCCACCCGGCCGCGGCCGCGTTCATCGAGGCGGTCGGCGGCACCCCGATGCCCAAGTACGGCTGGACCGACGTCTCCCGTTTCTCGGCCCTCGGCGTACCGGCGGTCAACTACGGGCCCGGCAACCCACACTTGGCGCACAAACGGGACGAAAGAGTAGAAATCGTGAAGATCCTGGCGGGCGAGGAGCGCCTGCGCGTCTGGCTGACCAGCTGAGCCACACGGTGGCGCTTCGCACCCGACATGCCGACGTCCCGCGCCCGTAACCCGCGTGGATCTACGCTGAGGCAGATATACCTGCAAGCGGAGGGAGCGCACATATGCCTACCGGGAACCCCGAGGGGAAGAAGGTGCCGCCGGACGAGCAGCGCCTGGGACCGGTCCTCCGACGGCGCGGTCAGGTGACCGCGAGCACGACGGACCAGCGTCTGCTGGACGCGGGCGGCCCCTCCGACTGGGTCCACACGGACCCCTGGCGGGTGCTGCGCATCCAGTCGGAGTTCATCGAGGGCTTCGGCACGCTCGCCGAACTCCCGCCCGCGATCAGCGTGTTCGGCTCCGCCCGGACACCGGCGGACTCGCCGGAGTACGAAGCGGGCGTGGAACTGGGCCGGGGTCTGGTCGAGGCCGGCTGGGCGGTCATCACGGGCGGCGGCCCGGGCGCGATGGAGGCGGCCAACAAGGGCGCGCTGGAGGCGGGCGGCGTCTCGGTCGGCCTCGGTATCGAGCTGCCCTTCGAGCAGGGCCTCAACCCGTACGTCGACATCGGCCTGAACTTCCGCTACTTCTTCGTGCGGAAGATGATGTTCGTCAAGTACGCGCAGGGCTTCGTGGTCCTGCCCGGCGGGCTCGGCACCCTCGACGAACTCTTCGAGGCCCTCACCCTCGTCCAGACCCAGAAGGTCACCCGCTTCCCGATCGTCCTGTTCGGCAGCGCGTACTGGGGCGGCCTGGTGGACTGGCTGAAGAACACGCTGGTGGCCCAGGGCAAGGCGGCGGAGAAGGACCTCCTCCTGTTCCATGTGACGGACGACGTGGACGAGGCGGTGGCGTTGGTCTCGAAGGAAGCGGCCCGCTGAGCCGTCGCCCTGTCGCCCACCCGGCTGGGGGCGGAGCCCGGGGCGGGCGGACGGCGGTCTACGCCAGCCCGCGCCGCGCCACCGCCGGAGGCCGGTGGCCTGCGATCGACGCCACCATGTCGAGCACCTGCCGGGTCTCCGCCACCTCGTGGACGCGGTACACCTGCGCCCCCAGCCACGCCGACACCGCCGTCGTCGCCAACGTGCCGATCACCCGTTCCTTCAGCGGCCGGTCCAGGGTCTCGCCCACGAAGTCCTTGTTGGACAGGGAGACCAGCACCGGCCACCCCGTCTCGACCATCTCGCCCAGCCGCCGTGTCGCCTCCAGGCTGTGCCGGGTGCTCTTCCCGAAGTCGTGCCCGGGATCGATCATCACCGACTCCCGGGGCACCCCCAGCGCCACGGCCCGCTCGGCCAGCCCCAGGGTCACCCGCAGAATGTCGGCCATGACGTCGTCGTACGTCACCCGGTGCGGCCGTGTCCGCGGCTCCGCCTCACCCGCGTGCGTGCACACCAGCCCCACCCCGTAGCGCGCCGCGACCTCCGCCAGCCCTGGCTCGGCCCCGCCCCACGCGTCGTTCAGGAGATCCGCCCCGGCCTCGCAGACGGCCACCGCGACCGACGCCCGCCAGGTGTCCACGCTGATGACGACCTCCGGGAACCGCCGGCGCACCTCGGTGACGAACCCGACGATCCGCCGTGCCTCCTCCTCGGCCGTGACCTCTTCGCCCGGCCCGGCCTTCACCCCGCCGATGTCGATGATCGCGGCCCCCTCGGCGACCGCCTGCTCCACGCGTGCGAGGGCCGGTTCGTCGTGGAAGGTCGCCCCCTGGTCGTAGAAGGAGTCCGGTGTGCGGTTCACGATGGCCATGATCACCGGTTCGTGCGGTGCGAATTCCCGCTTGCCCAGCCTGAGCATCGCCTGTGACCTCTCGTAGTAAGTCCCTCGGTACGACCGCCTGCGGCCCTGACTGTCAGACTCGCATGGCACGATCGGACACAGACACATTCGACACCGAGCACTCCGAGCAGCATGAGTGCCGCACCGAGCTTCATCTAGCCTGGGGGCCACCGCGATGGTTATGTTCCTGTTCCTGGTCGTCGCGCTCGCGGTCGTGGTCGCCGCGGTCACGCTCTCCGTGGTGAGCGGCGGCGAGAGCGGCCCGCTGCCCGAGGTGGCGCCCGAGCGCTTCCAGGGCCCGCTGCCCCCGGACCGCCCGGTGAACCGCGCGGACGTGGAGAGCCTCCGCTTCCCGCTCGCCCCGCGCGGCTACCGCATGGCGGACGTCGACGACGCGCTCAGTCGCCTCGGCGCCGAGCTCGCGGAGCGCGACGCCCGGATCGCCGACCTGGAGTCCGCGCTGGCCGGCGCCCGGACCGCGGCCCCCACGTCGCTGGACAAGCCCGCCCCGGAGAACCGGCCGTGACCGACGGAGCGGCCATGGCCGGGCCGGACGGCAAGCTGCGCTGCCCCTGGGCCCTGTCCACCGAGGACTATGTGGCGTACCACGACGAGGAGTGGGGCCGCCCGGTCCACGGCGACGACGCCCTCTACGAACGCCTCAGCCTGGAGGCCTTCCAGTCGGGCCTCTCCTGGATCACGATCCTCCGCCGCCGCCCCGGCTTCCGCGCCGCCTTCGCCGACTTCCGCATCGAGAAGGTAGCCACCTTCACGGACGGCGACCGGGAGCGACTGCTGATGGACCCAGGCATCATCCGCAACAGATCGAAGATCGACGCGACGATGGCCAACGCGAAGGTCCTGGCGGAGTGGGCGCCCGGCGAGCTGGACGCCCTGATCTGGTCGTACGCCCCGGAGCCGGGGACCTACCCGGCTCCGAAGAACATCGCCGACGTACTGCCGGTGACACCGGAGTCGGCGGCCCTGTCCAAGGCGCTGAAGAAGCGCGGCCTGCGCTTCATCGGCCCGACGACGGCGTACGCCCTCATGCAGGCCTGCGGCCTGGTGAACGACCACCTGGAAGCCTGCGTGACCAGACGCGCCGTTTAAGGAGTCCGCGGGGGCCCGGCGGTGTGCGGCCACCGCCGCGCGGGCGCGCGGGACCGGCCACGACGCACCGCAGCCCCCCCGGTTGGTCACCGCCCCAGATACTTGGGCTTCTCCTTGTTCACAAACGCCTGAACGGCGATGCCGTGATCCTTGGAGGCCCCGGCCCGCGTCTGCAGTTCGTCCTCCTTCTGCAGCGTCTCCTCCAGGGAGTGCGTGAGCCCGTAGGCCACCGCCTCCTTCAGCGCCGCGTAAGCCACGGTCGGACCCTCGGCGAGCTTCCGCGCCACCTTCTCGGCCTCATCCCGCAGCTCGGCCGAGGGCACGACCTTGTTCGCGATCCCCAGGTCGTACGCGTCCTGCGCGCTGATGCTCCGGGGAAAGAGCAGCAGGTCAGCGGCCCGCCCCGGCCCCACGACCCGAGGCAGCGTCCACGAAATCCCGGAGTCAGCGGTCAGCGCGACCCCCGCGAACGACGTGTTGAAGGCGGCCGTGTCGGCGACCACGCGGTAGTCCGCGGCCAGCGCGAACCCGAACCCGGCGCCGGCGGCGACGCCGTTCACCGCGGCCACCACCGGCTTCGGCGCCCCGGCCAGCGCCCGCACGATGGGGTTGTAGTGCTCCCGGACCGTCGTCATCGTCTGCCCCGACCCCGTCTCCCGGTCGGAGGCGAGCAGCGTGATGTGTTCCTTGAGGTCCTGGCCCACGCAGAACGCCCGGTCCCCGGCGGCGGTCAGCAGGATCGCCCGGACGGCCGCGTCGGCCGCCGCTTCCTGCGCGGCCTCCCGAAGCGCGACCTTCGTCGCGATGTTCAACGCGTTCATCGCCTCGGGGCGGTTCAGCGTGATCGTCGCGAGTCCGTCACTCACCTCGTAGAGCACGGTGTCGGTCATGGTGCGTCCCCTCCGTCGTCGCGGCTGACGTACCGCTCAGTACGTCGATGTCCGCAGGACAGCATGGCGGAGATCGCCGCCCGGGGACCGGACCCGTCGTGTGACCTGCGTCAAAGAAATCCGGAGCCGACTCGGCAGGCGTAAGGACGCGCGTCGGCGCAGTATCGCAGCCACATCGCCGAATTGAGTGGTTTTGCTCGCGTGCGTTGCCCAAGCGATGCCGACTGATGTTGGTCATCGGGTCCTGAGATGCGGGATAATGGCTTGGAAGCAATGTGTTCGATGCCGGTGTCGCGTGTCCCGCCAGGATCGCGCGTGCCCTCCCGGGCCGTCGGCAGGCGATGAGCTGTTTTCAGGAAGGGGAACCAGCATGGCGGCCATGAAGCCGCGGACGGGTGATGGCCCGCTTGAGGTGACCAAGGAGGGGCGGGGCATCGTCATGCGCGTTCCGCTCGAAGGCGGCGGTCGGCTCGTCGTCGAGCTGACCCCTGACGAGGCCGCGGCGCTCGCCGACGCCCTCAAGAACGTCGTCGTCTGAGGCGTCAGCGACCATACCCTTTCGGCCGCCCCGGCATCGTATGCGGTGCCGGGGCGCTGCCGTCCTCCCGGTCCGTCCCCCCAGGTCCGTCCGCGCCGGGGGTCAGCGCTTGACGGCGCAGAGCAGTCCGTCGCCCACCGGCAGCAGCGACGGCACCAGTTCCGGGGTCTCACGGACCGTGCGCAGCAGCTCGCGCAGCCGCAGCACCTCGGTCGGCTGCGGCCTGGAGTCGACCGTACGGCCGTTGGCGAAGACGCCCTCGAAGATCACCAGGCCGCCAGGGCGCAGCAGGCGCAACGATTCAGCGAGATAGTCGGAGTACTCCTGCCGGTCGCCGTCGCAGAAGACCAGGTCATAGCCTGCGTCCGCGAGGCGGGGGAGTACGTCGAGGGCGCGGCCGGGGATGAAGCGGGCGCGGTTGCTGGCGAAGCCGCAGGCACGGAAGGCCTGCCGGGCGAACTGCTGGTGTTCCGGCTCGGGGTCGACGGTCGTCAGGACACCGTCCGGGCGCATGCCGTGCAGCAGATGCATCCCGGACACCCCGCAACCGGTACCGATCTCGGCGACCGCCTTGGCGTCCACGGAGGCGGCGAGCATACGCAGCGCGGCGCCCGTGCCGGGCGACACCGAGCGCAGCCCTGCCTCGCGGGCCCGGTCACGGGCCCAGCGCAGCGCTTCGTCCTCGGCGACAAAGGCGTCGGCGAACGCCCAGCTCGTCTGCCGGTTGCCGGTAATGACCCTCTCCTGTCCCCGTGGTTGCCTGGGCGTGACTGTATCCGTTGGCGCCGGGAACCCGCAGATGGGACCAGGCGTTTAGAGGGGTGGAAGACAGGGCGGGGGGACACGAATGGATCACGACGACGAGACAGTGGTCGGGCAACCGCTGATGCGGATGGATGAGCCGTATCAGCACAGACCAAGTTCTTGTAAAACCGCTTATCCGGTGCTAACGGGCGAGGTGGCTATGGTAGGGGCTCCACTGGACACCACCAGAGCCGACAGGGGAGGTGCGGCCGCGCCCGGGGATCGGGGACGAGTGCTACGGCGCTTTCTCGGATCGGCGGGCAGGCCGAAATCCGTGAACGACACCGCTGCTGACCCCAGCCACGCCGACGCGCTCGCCATGGGCGAGGACCGGACCGCGACCTTCTCCACCGACGCGGACGGGCAGGCATGGACTCCGCCCACGTGGGAGGAGATCGTCAGCACACACAGCGGCCGCGTCTACCGCCTGGCCTACCGCCTCACCGGCAACCAGCACGACGCCGAGGACCTCACCCAGGAGGTCTTCGTCCGTGTCTTCCGCTCCCTGTCGACCTACTCGCCGGGCACCTTCGAGGGCTGGCTGCACCGCATCACGACCAACCTGTTCCTCGACATGGTCCGTCGCAAGCAGCGCATCCGCTTCGACGCCCTCGGCGAGGACGCGGCCGAGCGCCTGCCCAGCCGCGAGCCCACCCCCTCCCAGGCTTTCAACGACGCGCACTTCGACGCCGACGTCCAGCAGGCTCTTGACACCCTCGCGCCCGAGTTCCGCGCCGCCGTCGTCCTGTGCGACATCGAGGGCCTGTCGTACGAGGAGATCGCCGCGACGCTCGGCGTGAAGCTCGGCACGGTCCGCTCCCGGATCCACCGCGGCCGCTCCCAGCTGCGCAAGGCCCTCGCGCACCGCTCCCCGGAGGCCCGCAAGGCCGAGCGCCGCTCCTTCGTGCCCCGTGTTGCCGCACTGGGAGGAGGGGGCGCGTCCGCGTGAGTGGTTCACGACCGAAACCCGCCGAGCGACAGCTCGCCGAGCAGCACCTGGGAGACCGACTCTCCGCCCTGGTGGACGGAGAGCTCGGTCATGAGTCGCGTGAGCGCGTCCTGGCCCATCTGGCGACCTGCGCCAGGTGCAAGGCGGAGGCCGACGCCCAGCGCGCGCTGAAGAACGTCTTCGCGGAGGCCGCCCCGCCCCCGCCGTCCGAGAGTTTCCTTGCCCGTCTCCAGGGGCTGCCCGGCGGCGGCGACACGGACGGCGGCGGCTCGCTGTTCGGCGGAGGCCCCTCCGGACGCCGGTCCGACAGCGGGGTCTTCGGCGTGGGGCAGGAGGACCGCTTCGAGTTCGGCTATGTTCCGGCCCACCCGCACGACTCGGCCGCCGGTCGGGGCTTCCGTATCCACCCCGTCGGCCGCCCGGACGGCGACCGCTCCGCCTCGCGCGGCATGCGGTTCGCGTTCGTCGCCGCCGGCGCGGTCTCACTGGCCGCCGTCGCCCTCGGCGGGGTCACCGCCGGCCTGCCCGGTTCCCCGGCCGCCGACGCCCGCAGCGGCATCGGCGGCGGCAGTGTCGCCCCGGCCGGTACCACGGGCACGGGCGCCGCGGGCGCCGCCGACTCGCAGCGCCGCCGCTCGCTCACCCCACTGCTGGCCTCCGGCACCCTGCTCGGGACCACGGCCGCGGCGCCCACCTCGGTGTCCGCGCCGCTGCTGCCCGGGGTGCCCTCCCCGGCCGCCGGGCCGAAAGCCCTGCGGGAGCTGACCGCACCAGTGCTGGCCGGCGCGGCCGCAGTATCCCCGCTGATACGGCCGCTGACCGCCAACCCCCCGTTCGCCCTCACCTCGTGGACCACCACCCCCGAGGCGACCGGCACCGCCCTGCTCGCCGCGCCCGTCCCCGACCCGTCCCCCGCTCCCTCCCCTTCCTCCTCCCGCGCGGCCCGCTGAGCACCTGCTGAACGGCCCCTGCCCGGTGACCCGCGAACCTGGTTGATCCTGTGAGCAAACTGTGCCCGTGGGGGCTGCCCCGGGCATGGATTCGACCTTCCGCCGCCCGCCCCTGAGCGCGGGCTGCGGTTCGCCCGCGAGGAGACCATGGACGAGGGCATACCGACGTCACCGGAGACTGCCGGCGATGCGGTGCCCGCTGCGCAGGATCAACCCCGGGAAACTCCGGTGGGCCCCTCCTCGACTTCCACGCCCGGGCCGGCGGGGTCAACTCCGCGATCCGCTCCGCCGACAGCCCGGGCAGCCTCGACGGCGGGCCGGCCGGGTCGGTCGGGCTCGGGTTCGCCATCCCCGTCAACCAGGCCAAGCGCGTCGCCGAGGAACAACACCGGGAAGGCGTCCCATCCGGTCATCGGGATCACCCTCGACATGCACTACAGCGGCGACGGCGCCCGCATCGACGACAAGCCGCCGACGGCGGGCCCGCCGTCGCAGCGGGCGGCCCCGCCGCCCGGGCGGGCCTGCGGGCGGGCGACGTCGTCACCGGGCTCGACGGGCGGTCCGTCCACTCCGGTGAGGAACTGATCGTCCGCACCCGCGCACACCGCCCCGGCGACCGGCTGAGCCTCACCGTCGAGCGCGCCGGCGCCCGGAAACGCCTCACGCTGGTCCTCGGTTCCTCGGACAGGAACTGACAGAAACGTCACAGGCGGCGCCCCGCTCATGTCCCGACTAGGCAAACAACCCGGAAAACCGGTCGTACACGCGCGGCCGGACACCTCGGGACGGTACCCGTCGGACAGGTACGGCGGGTACCGTGGACCCGGCCCGGGCCACGGAACACCCGCAACAGCAACCGGAGGGCCGAGGACATCGCAAGGAGCTTCAGGTGTTCAATGACATAGGACCACTCGAGCTGGTGACCATCATTGTGCTCGCCGTGCTCGTCTTCGGTCCGGACAAGCTCCCGAAGGTCATCCAGGACGTGATGCGGACCATCCGCAAGATCCGGGAGTTCTCGGAGAGCGCCAAGGCGGACATCCGCGAGGAACTCGGCCCGGAATTCAAGGACTTCGAGTTCGAGGACCTCAACCCCAAGACCTACATCCGCAAGCACCTGGACAACGAGGATCTGGGGCTGAAGGAGATCCGCAACGGCTTCGACCTGAAGAAGGAGATGGCCGAGGTCACGGACGCGGTGCACAGCCGCGAGACCGACTCGTCCCCTTCCGCGGGTACGACGGGTGGCCGGATCGACATGACCAAGAAGCCCGAGGACTCCGGCAAGGACGACCGTCCGCCGTTCGACGCGGACGCCACCTGAGCATCACCGGACACCCGGACCTGAGCGGCGCACGTGACGCGATTCATACCGCGTGTGCGCCGCTCACGGCTTGATCCAGCCGCCCGCGCGACCCACGCGCCGGGCGGTTTCGCTGCCGGTCCCAGCGGTGTGGATATGCTGCCGAGTTGTTGTGCGGACCGGACGAGTGCGCCCGAAGGGGGGCGGGCCGCCCCGGACCGACGAGAGCTAGGAGGCGTCCGGGCAGATGGAGACGACAAGTCGGGTGGGCGGACAGACGCCGGTCGCGGAGAACGGACAGCAGGTCCTCTCCGCCCGTCGCACGGTCGGCGGCTACCTGGAGGCGCCCTTCCCCTGGTACGGCCTCGACGAGGCGTTCACGGGGCCTCGCTGGCTGATGCAGGTGGGTACGGCGGCCGACGGTGCGGTGGAGCACGGGTCGATCGGGCACGGGGACGAGCCGTCGGTGCGGAACGAGCACCTGGCCGCGTCCGTCGGTGAACCCAGGGAGAAGTTCGCGGTGGTCGTGACCGTCGCGGCGAGTCCGTCCCGGAGGAGCGCCGACGGGACGGGGCTGCTGGAGGCGACGTCGGTGTCGTCGGCCGCGTGGCTGGCGGGGGTGGGGCTGCTGTCCTTCACCTGGCCGGGGCAGATGGACCACAGTCTGCGGGACGACTGGCTCGAGCAGCAGACCGAGACGGCGTGGGAACTGGCCGACGAGCTGAGCGGGCCGGAGTGGTCCACGCTCTCGCTGCCGGTGGACGGGGTGCCGACGCCGTTCCACTACCGGGAGTCGGAGTTCGGGTGGGTGCTCGCCGGGTCCACGTCGCAGGGGGTGCACCTGGGGGCGTACGGCAGGGGGATGTCTGCCTATGGCCTGGGGTTCGCGGTGATCAAGGACATCGCCGCGTACGCATGAGGAGTACGTATGAGAAATGCGTATGAGAAGTACGCATGAGAAAGGGGCGCCGAGGATTGTCGGCGCCCCTTCGCCGCGCCCTTGAGGGGCGCTCCAGGTCTCTCTAGAACTTGTTGCGCGGGGTGATGCCCAGGGACATACCCGAAAGGCCCCGCTGCCGCCCTCCCAGCTTCCCCGCGATGCCCCTCAGCGCCGCGCCCGCCGGGCTGTCCGGGTCCGTCAGGACGACCGGCTTGCCCTCGTCGCCGCCTTCGCGGAGGCGGACGTCGATCGGGATGCTGCCGAGGACGGGAACGGTCGTACCCGTCGTACGCGTGAGGCCTTCGGCCACCACCTGGCCGCCGCCCGTGCCGAAGATGTCGACCATCTCGCCGCAGTGCGGGCAGGGCAGGCCGGACATGTTCTCGACCACGCCGACGATCTTCTGGTGGGTCTGGACCGCGATGGAGCCGGCGCGCTCGGCGACCTCCGCCGCCGCCTGCTGAGGCGTCGTCACGACGAGGATCTCGGCGTTCGGGACCAGCTGGGCGACCGAGATGGCGATGTCACCCGTGCCGGGCGGGAGGTCGAGAAGGAGAACGTCGAGATCGCCCCAGTACACGTCCGCGAGGAACTGCTGGAGGGCGCGGTGCAGCATCGGGCCGCGCCAGACGACCGGGGCGTTGCCCGGGGTGAACATGCCGATCGAGATGACCTTCACGCCGTTCGCCGACGGCGGCATGATCATGTTCTCGACCTGGGTGGGGCGGCCGTCCGCGCCGAGCATGCGCGGGACCGAGTGGCCGTAGATGTCGGCGTCGACGACACCGACCTTGAGGCCGTCGGCGGCCATCGCGGCGGCCAGGTTGACCGTCACCGACGACTTGCCGACACCACCCTTGCCGGAGGCGACCGCGTAGACGCGGGTGAGGCTGCCCGGTTTGGCGAAGGGCACCTCGCGCTCGGTCTGGCCGCCGCGCAGGGCGGACGCCAGCTCCTTGCGCTGCTCGTCGCTCATCACGTCCAGGGTGACGTCGACGCGGGTGACGCCGTCGAGCCGGGAGACCGCCTCGGTGACACGCTGGGTGATCGTGTCGCGCATGGGGCAGCCGGAGACCGTCAGGTACACGGTGACCGCGACCGCGCCGTCCTCTCCGATCTCCACCGATTTGACCATCCCCAGTTCGGTGATGGGCCGGTTGATCTCGGGGTCGTTCACCGTAGCCAATGCCTCGCGCACCGCGTCTTCGCTAGCCATACAGACGATGGTACGGCGCGGCACAGCGCCCCTATAACGCCCCTCACCGGTCGTCTACGTCACGTCTCGCCGACCGCTCCGCCGGGAACACGCAGTGCCCGTCCCGCCGCTCGTCCATCTCCTTGATCAGATCCTGGAGCTCGGAACGGATCCAGTCCCGGGTCGCCACCTCGCCCAGCCCCATGCGCAGCGCGGCGATCTCCCGGGTGAGGTACTCGGTGTCGGCGATGGATCGCTCGTTCTGCTTGCGGTCCTGTTCGAGGTTGACCCGGTCACGGTCGGCCTGCCTGTTCTGCGCGAGCAGGATCAGCGGGGCCGCGTAGGAGGCCTGCAGGGACAGGGCCAGGGTCAGGAAGATGAACGGGTACTGGTCGAAGCGCAGGTTGCCGGGCGCCGCGATGTTCCACAGCACCCAGGTGATGACCACGAACGTCATCCAGACGATGAACCGCCCGGTACCCAGGAAACGCGCGATGCGCTCGGACAGCCGGCCGAAGGCCTCCGGATCCCACTCGGGCAGCAGCCTGCGCCGCGGCGGGCGCGGCTGGTCCAGACGGGGCCCGCGCGGCCGGGCGGCGGCGGTGGCGCCCGACAGGGTGCGCTCCCGGGTGCTCTCGCGTTCAGGCGCCACGATCCCCCGCCCCCTTCTCCTCCGTCTGCTCCTCCTCGTCCAGGTGGAACTCGGTCTCCCGCCAGTCGTCCGGCAGCATGTGGTCCAGTACGTCGTCCACGGTCACCGCACCGAGCAGCGACCCGGTCTCGTCCACCACGGGCGCCGCGACCATGTCGTACGTGGCGAAGAACCCGGCGATGATCGGCAGCGTGGCCTCGGGATCGAGCGGCTGCAGGTCGTCGTCGACGAGCGAACTGACCAGGGTGTACGGGGGGTCGCGCAGCAGGCGCTGGAAGTGGACGGTGCCCAGGTACTTGCCGGTCGGGGTCTCGTCGGGCGGGCGGCAGACGTAGACCTGGGCGGCGAGGGCCGGGGAGAGGTCGGGGTTGCGGACCCGGGCGAGGGCGTCGGCGACGGTGGAGTCGGGCCGCAGTACGACCGGCTCGGTCGTCATCAGACCGCCGGCCGTGTGCTCCTCGTAGGACATCAGCCGCCGCATCTCGGCCGCGTCCGCCGGCTCCATCAGGCTCAGCAGCCGCTCCTTGTCCCCCTCGGGGAGTTCGGCGAGCAGGTCGGCCGCGTCGTCCGGGTCCATGGCCTCCAGTACGTCCGCTGCCCGCTCCTCCTTCAGCTTGCCGAGGATCTCGATCTGGTCGTCCTCGGGAAGTTCTTCGAGCACGTCGGCCAGGCGATCGTCGTCCAGTGCGGCGGCCACCTCGCCGCGGCGCTTGGCGGAGAGGTGGTGCAGCACATTGGCGAGGTCGGCGGGGCGCAGCTGCTCGAAGGTGGCGAGCAGGCTCTCGGCGCCCTGGCCGTGCTCCTCCAGGGAGAAGCCGGTGACCTGCGACCACTCGACGGTGAGCGTCTCGCCTTTGGTCCGCCGGAAGGTGCCCGTCCGGCCCTTGCGGACGAAGACGCGGTCGACCTCCCACTCCCGGCGGGCCGGACGCTGCTGCACGCCCAGGTCCAGGACGGTGACCTCCTCGCCGGTCTCGACCAGCTGGACGCGGCGGTCGAGGAGTTCACCGAAGACCAGGCGCTCGGTGGGCCGCTGCTCGAAGCGGCGGACGTTGAGCACACCGGTCGTGATGACCTGGCCGGACTCGACGCTCGTCACCCGGGTCATGGGCAGGAAGATGCGGCGCCGGGTGGACAGTTCGACGACCAGGCCGAGCAGCCGCGGGGGCTTGCGGCCGACGCGCAGCATGACGACGAGGTCCCTGACACGTCCCACCTGGTCGCCGTTGGGATCGAAGACGGCGACACCCGCGAGGTGCGAGACGAAGATCCGGGGAGCGCCGGCTGCCATGGGTTCGCTTCCTCTTCCTGCCGAAGTGCCGCTTGATGAGATTCCTGTCCCCTTTGCCCGCTCGGTGGGCTTCAGGCTAGCCCGTACCGATCGGATACGCCCTGGTGGGCGGTCCGGACGGACTGGCTCCGCCGGGCGGCCGAGGCACCGGTACGCTGCGGTACGCCGTGCCGGACCCGTCAGAAAGGTGGCCCTGTCCGTGACCGCGATTGCTCCGGGCCGTACCCGTACTCGTCGCGCCGCGCTGGTGACCGCGATGTGCGCGCTGACTCTCGTCACGGCATGCAGTGAGGATCCGGACGCGGGCACGAACGGGGTGGGCAAGCTGTCCCCGGATGTCATCCAGTCGAAGACACGCGCGGCGGCGACGTCGGTGGCGACGGTACGGATGGCGGGGACGGTGGTCACGAGCGGGCGTACGTACGACCTGGACATGCGCCTGAACGCGGACGGCGGTACCGGGTCGGTCACGTCGAAGGGGGCGACCTTCCATCTGCTCCGGGTGGGCGAGACGCTGTATCTGCAGGCCGACGCGGACTTCTGGAGCCATGCCGACGGACGCGACACGAGCGCGGCCGGCAAGCTCGACGGCAAGTACGTCAAGGTTCCCCAGGGGGACCCCTCGTACAAGAAGTTCAGTGGCTTCACGGACAAGGACGTCCTCCTCTCGGGCCTCCTGACCCTGCACGGTTCCCTCTCGACCGACGGTCACCACGAACAGTCGGGCACACCCACCATCCGCATCACCGGCGACAGCGGCTCCGGCGGCACGCTGGACGTCTCGCTGCAGGGCAAGCCGTATCCGCTCCGCCTGGAGCGTGGCGGCGGCGCCGGCACCCTCACCTTCTCGGACTGGGGCAAGGCCTTCAGCGTCACCGAGCCGGAGAAGGGCGAGACGGTGGACTACGGCAAGCAGCTGCCTACGTCGTAGGCCGCCCACCGCCGTGGCGGTGCTGAGCCATGACCGCGATGTCCGGCGGCGCCGAACCCGGGCCGGACTTCGGCTACTTGGGCTTTCGTCGCTTCCTGAGGAGCTTCGGCAGGCCCGCGGGGGCCGGGTGCCGGGTCGTGGCCGGGGACGGCAGCGGGCTCTCCGCGAGGCTTTCCGTCGGCAGTGGCGTCGTCGCCCCGGTCGGCCGCAGGCGCAGCACCCTGCACTCCCTCGCCCAGCGGTCCGTCATGGCCTCGCCGTCGGGTGCGTTGAGGCGCTTGCCCTTCAGCTCCGCGACCGCCGCGTCCCACTCGGGGGAGCCGGCGGACAGCTCCGTCACCGTCGCCGTCCAGGTGACCAGCCGGCCGCCCTTGTCCTTGCTGCGGACGGTCACCTCGGCCGACCCGCCGTCGGTCAGCCCGGTCAGCGGCTGCTCGGTCCCGTCGCCGACCAGGCACACACCGCCGTCGGCCCAGGCATGCCACACCGCGCGCGCGGCCGGCGCCCCGGCGCCCCGGACCCAGATGAGGCCGGACTTCTTCGTGGCCTCCTCGACGACGGCCTGGTCGAGCAGCTCGCTTGTCATGGCGCCCAGCCTAGAGCCAGCCGTTGCGCTTCAGGGTGCGGTGGATGCCGAGGCAGATCACACCGGTGACGGCCATGATCACCGGGTAGCCGTACCGCCAGTGCAGCTCCGGCATGTACTTGAAGTTCATGCCGTACACACCGCACACCATCGTCGGTACGGCGATGATCGCGGCCCAGGACGTGATCTTCCGCATGTCCTCGTTCTGCGCCACGGACGCCTGCGCGAGGTTGGCCTGGAGGATGGAGTTGAGGAGTTCGTCGAAGCCGACGACCTGCTCCTGGACGCGGGCGAGGTGGTCGGCGACATCCCGGAAGTACTTCTGGATGTCGGGGTCGACCAGCCGCATCGGGCGCTCGCTCAGCAGCTGCATGGGACGCATGAGCGGTGACACCGCGCGCTTGAACTCCAGTACCTCGCGCTTCAGTTGGTAGATGCGCGCCGAGTCCACACCACGCGAGACCCCGCCCTTGCGGCCGGGCGAGAAGACCTCGGTCTCCACCTCGTCGATGTCGTCCTGCACGGCGTCGGCGACCGCGACATAGCCGTCGACGACATGGTCGGCGATGGCGTGCAGCACGGCCGAGGGACCCCTGGCGAGCAGCTCGGGGTCGTCCTGGAGCCGGTGCCGCAGCGCCCGCAGCGAGCCCTGGCCACCGTGCCGGACGGTGATGAAGAAGTCCCGGCCGGTGAAGCACATCACCTCGCCGGTCTCCACCACCTCGCTGTTGGCGGTGAGCTGGTCGTGCTCGACGTAGTGGATGGTCTTGAAGACGGTGAAGAGGGAGTCGTCGTAGCGTTCGAGCTTCGGGCGCTGGTGGGCCTGCACGGCGTCCTCCACCGCCAGCGGGTGCAGCCCGAACTCGCCCGCGATACCGGCGAATTCGGCCTCGGTGGGCTCGTGCAGGCCGATCCACACGAACCCGCCGTCCCGGCGCACCTGGCGCATCGCCTCCTGCGGGGTCAGCGGCTTCGGCGTCTGCACGCGCGCGCCGTCTCGGTAGACGGCGCAGTCCACGACGGCCGACGGCGTACCCGGGTCGCGGGTGCTGTCGTACGCGCCGGTCTCCGCGCGCAGGCTCTTGCCCAGCGAGGGGCGGGTCGGGCGGACCACGGCACGGAGGTCGCGGATCATCGACATGGGCAGGCTCCTTCGCGACAGGCAGCGGAAGACCGCCGGCGAACGGGTGGAACTACCCGGAATGGGGACGTCCTGACTGCGGATGTTTGGCACGTCCACAAAGCGGGGAGCACCGCACCGTTGCGGTGGCGACTTCGCTGCTGATTCGGATCAGACGAACGGATCCAGACGGATCCGGAACGGATCGGTCAGAGGGATCAGGCAAGCGGAAACAAGTGCTCTTCCGAACGACAACGCGAACGTGGAGGCGGCAGCCGGCCAGTAGACGAAATCAGCGGGCGGAAGAGCGAGTGGTACTGCACGGGTGACTTCGATCCATGACAGCCCCACCTCCTCCAGCCGGTCCCTCGTAAGGGAGTCCTTTGGTGTCGGGGTCTGACCGCGACGCTCTGCGTGCTGCCCCGAACCACCGCGGTCAGAGTAGCAGCAGCCCTCGGTGTCAAGGCGCCGCTTTGCCCGGTGGTGACGAGTTCTATGCTCACGACATGGCTGATGTTCTTCCTCTGGTCGAGGCCCGGTTGACCACCGCGCTGGGCGAACCGGATGCGCGCGCGGCGGTCACCTTCCTCGGAACGGACCGCATCGAGGTGCTCCGTTTCCAGGAGGATCTCCAGGGCGAGAACGTCCTGCGCTACGCCACGCTCGGTATGTCCGCGCATCCCATGAGCGAACCCACCGCGATGCTCGCGGACCCCGTCAAGGGCCCCCGCGCCGAACTGGTCCTGTCGGTCCGCGCCGGGTTCGCCGAGACCGACAAGGTGCTCCGCGCGCTCGCGGTCCTCGCCGCGTCTCCGCAGGTGGAGGGGCTGATCGTGACCCCGGGCGCGTCCCTGGACGTCGGGGAGCCGCTGTGGCCCGGCGCTCCCTTCACCTCGGTCCTGGTCGGCGAGCCGGGCGGGCTCGTCGAGGATCTGGCACTGGACGAGCCGCTCGATCCCGTACGGTTCCTGCCGCTGCTGCCGATGACCCCGAACGAGGCCGCCTGGAAGCGCGTGCACGGCGCCCAGGCCCTCCAGGAGCGCTGGCTCGCGAACGGCACGGACCTCCGGGACCCGCACCGGAAATCCGTCCCGCTGGACTGATGTACGAGGGTGAGCAAGCTCACCAAGCGCCGCTCGGGAAGAGTCAGTTGGCGAAGACCGCGACGCTGTCCGCCGTGGCGGGCTTCGGCTCCAGCCCTTCAGCCTGGTGCGTGAGCGCGTTCCGTCGTACGAGAACCACGACCGCGCCCAGCAGGGCGGTGGCCGCCGCCACCACGAGCGGGATGTGGATATCGGTCCACTCCTCGATCTTCGGCGATCTTCGGCGCGAAGTAGGGGGCGGCCGCGGCGGCGAACCAGCGGACGAAGTCGTAGCCCGCACTCGCCACCGGGCGTGGCGCGACACGCCGAGCGCAGGTGAAGAGCAGGGAGACCTGGCTGTTCCGCCCGGACGGGTGATCGTCCTTGACGTGGGGGATTCCGGGTAGGACCGTGGGGCCCTATGAGGGGCGAACCCAGTTGCCCGAAGTGCGGTGGCCGGGTCAGGGCTCCCGGACTCTTCGCCGACACCTGGCAGTGCGATGTGCACGGGACCGTGCATCCGGTACAGCCCGTGATCCCGCCCAGCGTCGAGGCCCTCGATGTCGTGGTGCACCGCACCCAGGTGCCGGTGTGGATGCCCTGGCCGCTGCCGGTCGGCTGGCTGTTCACGGGTGTGGCGTGCGCCGGTGACGACCGCAGCGGTGGGCGCGCGACCGCCGTCGCCTGCTCCGGGCCCGCGCCGCTCGGCGGCATAGGGGAGATGATCCTGGTCGCCGAGGAGCTGGGCGTCGGTCTCGGGGCGCGGTACGCGGGCATCGACGGGCCGGATCCGGGACCGTCGATGAACGTGGAGAAGCCGCCGCAGGCCAAGGTGCTGGCCGCCGGGCGTCCGGCGCCGCTGTGGCATGTGTCGGGGGCGCCGGCCGACCGGGCCGTCTTCGCGGGTGAGGCGCGGGGGCTGTGGCTCTGGGCCGTGGTGTGGCCCGAGCAGACCGGCTTGCTGATGTACGACGAACTGGTGATCACGGATCTGCGGGACGCGGGCGCCGAACTGGATCTGGTGCCTTGCGGCGCGTTGTCGCCGCGCCTGCTCGAGCCGTAGGAGCAGGGCATTGCCTGTGACGTGGCTGTACGGGGTGCCCCCGACTTCCGGGTGTGACAGGGCATCCGGTTCCGGCCGCTATTGTTGACGCGTCCCCACCGTCCCGTCCCGCCTGGAGTCCGCACCGTGCGCATCGATCTGCACTGCCACTCCACCGCATCCGACGGTACGGACAGCCCGGCCGAGCTGGTGCGGAACGCCGCCGCCGCGGGGCTCGACGTCGTCGCACTGACCGATCACGACACCACCCGGGGTTACGCCGAGGCCATCGCCGCGCTGCCCGAGGGGCTCACCCTGGTCACCGGGGCCGAGCTGTCCTGTCGTCTCGATGGTGTCTCCATGCACATGCTGGCCTACCTCTTCGACCCCGAGGAGCCCGGTCTGCTCGCCGAGCGTGAGCTGGTCCGGGACGACCGGGTGCCGCGGGCCCAGGGCATGATCGCCAAGCTGAACGGGCTGGGCGTGCCGGTCACCTGGGAGCAGGTGAAGCGGATCGCCGGGGACGGTTCCGTGGGGCGGCCGCATGTCGCCTCCGCGCTCGTCGAGCTCGGGGTCGTACCGACCGTGAGCGACGCCTTCACGGAGGAGTGGCTGGCCGACGGCGGCCGGGCCTTCGTGGAGAAGCACGAGACCGACCCCTTCGAGGCGATCCGGCTGGTCAAGCAGGCCGGCGGGGTGTGCGTGTTCGCGCACCCGGCGGCCGCCAAGCGCGGGCGTACGGTGCCCGAGTCGGCGATCGCCGAGATGGCCGCGGCCGGCCTCGACGGCATCGAGGTCGACCACATGGACCACGACGCCGACACCCGGGCACGGCTGCGCGGGCTGGCCGCGGAGCTGGGGCTGCTGGTCACCGGGTCCTCGGACTACCACGGCAGCCGTAAGACGGTGGCGCTGGGCGAGTACACGACCGACCCCGAGGTGTACGGGGAGATCACGCGCCGCGCGACCGGCGCGTTCCCCGTCCCGGGCACCGGCGGACGCTGAGGCTCTTCCCCTCGTTCCCCTGTTCCCGGCGCAGCAGGCTGTCGCCACCCTCTTCCAGGCTCGGCCCAGCTGCCCGCGGGGACTCCCATCGCCCTGCGGCACGACTGCCCGCAGCGCTGACCGATGCACAAGGCCCACGCATGTTCGACGTCACCGTCTTCGGCTCCCTCTTCCTGACCCTGTTCGTCATCATGGATCCCCCTGGGATCACCCCGATCTTCCTGGCCCTCACCTCCGGCCGGCCCGGCAAGGTGCAGAAGCGGATGGCCTTCCAGGCCGTGTGCGTCGCGGGCGGGGTGATCACCGTCTTCGGGCTCCTGGGGCACCAGATCCTCGACTACCTGCATGTGTCCGTGCCCGCGCTGATGATCGCGGGCGGGCTGCTGCTCCTGCTGATCGCCCTCGACCTGCTCACCGGCAAGAACGACGAGCCGAAGCAGACCAAGGACGTCAATGTGGCGCTGGTGCCCCTGGGCATGCCGCTGCTGGCCGGGCCCGGCGCGATCGTGTCGGTCATCCTCGCGGTGCAGAAGGCGGCCAGCGTCTCCGCCCAGGTGTCCGTGTGGACCGCGATCCTCGCCATCCATGTCGTGCTGTGGCTGGTGATGCGGTACTCGCTGCTGATCATCCGGGTCATCAAGGACGGTGGCGTGGTCCTGGTGACGCGGCTCGCGGGCATGATGCTCTCCGCGATCGCCGTACAGCAGATCATCAACGGCGTCACCCAGGTGATCAGGGGCGCGTAGGCGGCCGGACAGACGCGGAGCCCCCGTACGGCGTCGTGCCGTACGGGGGCTCCGAAGACTCTGCGGTGCTCCGCGCGTCAGTGTGCGTGTCGTGTTTCGTGTGTCGTGGCTCGGGCCTCGTATCTGGTTACGAAGCCTGGTTCTCGGCCGGTCGGATCCACAACCGCTGCCCGATGGCGGCGGCCTGCTGGACGATCCTGTTGACGGAGGCGGCGTCCACGACGGTGCAGTCCACGGTGGTGCCGTCGACTTCGTCCAGTCGCCTGATTTCGAAGCGCATCTGCCTCTCCCTTCGTCTCATGTTCTGTAGCAGTCAACGGCTTGCGTGTTACAAACATTCCCTACGCTAAGGAAATTTTTCGAACGCCTAATTACCGAGCGGTAAGAGACGTCCGTGAGACTGACCGGGAGCAGTTGTGTTCGCAGCGTGACCGCCGGGACAATGGAGGCGATGAACGACGACCTCGCCGCCCTACAGGCCCGTATCGACCGCACGAACGAGCTGCTCACCCGCATGCTCGCCGAAGTGGCGAAGACACCCTCGACACACGCGATCTTCGTCGACGCGGGCTACCTCTACGCGGCCACGGGACGGCTCGTCGCCGGGACGGAGGACCGCCGGGCCTTCGACCTCGACGCCGAAGGGCTGATCGAGGCGCTCATCGACAAGGCACGCCAGATCTTCGCGGACAGCCGGCTGCTGCGCGTCTACTGGTACGACGGCGCCCGCCGCCGCATCCACACCGCCGAGCAGCAGACCATCGCCGAACTGCCCGACGTCAAGGTCCGGCTCGGCAACCTCAACGCCAACAACCAGCAGAAGGGCGTCGACTCCCTGATCCGCACGGACCTGGAGTCACTCGCCCGGCACCGCGCCATCAGCGACGCGGCCCTGCTCGGCGGGGACGAGGACCTGGTCTCCGCGGTCGAGGCCGCCCAGGGTTACGGCGCCCGCGTCCACCTGTGGGGCATCGAGGCGCCCGAGGGCCGCAACCAGGCCGAGCCGCTGCTCTGGGAGGTCGACAGCCAGCGCACCCTCGACCTCGAGTTCTTCAAGCCGTATGTCGCCCGGCGCACCGCCCCCGCCTACGAGGCCGGCGCCACCAGACCCACCCGGGAGGACGTCCGTTTCGTCGGCGCGCAGATCGCCGCGAAGTGGCTGTCCTCGCGGGGCAGCGCGGCGCTCGGCGAGCTGCTGCCCGGCCACCCCTACCTGCCCGGATCGGTCGATCAGGATCTCCTCGTCGAGGCCGAGGGCCTGCTCCAGTACTCCCTGCGCGGCCAGGCCGACCTGCGCCGCGCCCTCCGGGACGGCTTCTGGGAGCACCTTCAGAAGCAGTACTAGCCGTTCGCCCCGTCCCAGAAGGCGGCGATCGCCTCGGCCGTGGCGGCCGGCCGGTCGGTGTTGGGAGAGTGCTCCGCCCCCTCGATGACCGTCCGGTGGGCCCGTAGCCGTAGCGCCATGTCGTCCAGCAGGGGCAGCGGCCAGGTGTCGTCCCGCGCGCCCGACAGCACGTGGAACGGCACTGGTACCGCGGCGAGTTCGCCGACGCGGTCCGGCTCGGTGCACAACTGGCGTCCGGTGGCGAGGAGTTGGGCCGGCTTGTTGCCAAGCCAGCGGCGCCGCAGATCCTCCTGGTCCTCCAGGTCCTCCAGGTCCTCGTCCAGCTCCTCCGGTGCCTCCATGGCCCGCATGGCCTCCCACACCTCGGCCATCGGCATCACGGCGAGCGCGTCCCGCAACAGCTTCACCCGCTGCAGCTGGGAGACGGAGATCTGCGCCGGGCCCGAGGACATCAGTGTCAGCGAGCGGAACGGCGTGTGGTCGAGGAGCACGGCCGCGCGCGCGATCTGACCGCCGAGGGAGTGACCCAGCAGATGCACGGGCCGGCCGTCGCTGACCATCGCCGCCTGCGCGAGTACGTCCCGCGCCAACTCCTCCTGGGCGTAGGCCGATTCGTCGTCCTGTGGGCCGTCCGACTCGAACTGCCCACGCCCGTCCACAGCGACGGTCCGGTACCCGCGCGCGCCCAGTGCCTCGTGCAGCGGGTTGAAGTCCTCCTTGCTGCCGGTGAACCCGGGCAGCAACAGCGCGACCGCCTTGGGCCCGGCCCCGCCGGCCGCGGGAGAGTCGATGACGGCGAACTCACCACGCGCGGTGGTGAGCGCGTACGCGCGGGCACCGGCGGGCGGGACAAAGTTAAGAGGCCTGCTCATGGGGAGAGATTATCCGGAGGACGGCGACGGACCGGGAGACGGTGGATGAATCCTGCCGCGGGCCTCCGGCAGGCCGGGGCCGGGAACGCCGACGGCCCGGCCCACACGGGGTGGACCGGGCCGTTTCGTAACGCTCAGCGGTACTCGCGATCAGGCCTCGGGAGCCGCAGCGGCGGCCTTCCGGGTCCGGCGGGCCTTCGGTGTCGCCTCCGCGCCGGCCGTGTCGACCGCCTCGGCGGACTCGGCCGCCTTGCGGGGGCTACGACGCCTCGGCTTGACCTCCGGCTCCTCGCTGGCCTGCGCCGGGATCTCCGGGCCGGCGGCTGCCGTCTTGCGGGTGCGACGGGGCTTGGCCTCGGTGCCTTCGGCCGCTTCGACGGCGGCCTCGGCGCCCTTGCGGGTCCGACGCGGCTTGGTCTCCGCGACCTCGGCGACCTCGGCGGTCTCCGGGGCGGCGGCTGCCGTTTTGCGGGTGCGACGGGGCTTGGCCTCGGTGCCTTCGGCCGTGTCGACGGCCGCTTCGGCGGCGGCTGCCGTCTTGCGGGTTCGACGCGGCTTGGCGGCCTCCGTCTCCGTCTCGGCCTCGGCCGTCTCCGGAGCGGCTGCAGCGGTCTTGCGGGTGCGGCGCGGCTTCGACTCCGTCGCCTCGGCCGTGTCGACCGCGGCCTCGGCCGCCTTGCGGGTGCGGCGGCGGGGCTTGACCTCGGCCTCCGTGGCCTCGGCCGTGTCCACCGCCGTCTCGGCGGCAGCGGCGGTCTTCCGGGTGCGGCGCGGCTTGGGCTCCGCGGCGGCCTCGGGCTCCGGCGTGGTCACTACCGCCTCGACGACCGGCGTCACCGGTGTCGCGGCAGTCTCCTGCGGAGCGTCCGTGCCCTCGGCCGGCGTCACGGCGGCCTCCGTGGACTTGCGGGTCCGACGGCGGCGCGGCTTCTCCGGAGCGACCGACTCCACCACGGCCTCGACGGCCTCGACGGTCTCAACGACCGCCTCCGGCGTCACGGTCTCCGGGACGGCGGCCGTGACCGGCTCCGGCGACGCCCCGCCGCGCGTACGGCGCCGACGGCGCTGGGTGTGGGTGCCGGCGGGCTCCGACGCCGTGACGGACTCGGCGGCCGGGGACGCGGACTCGGCGGACGGCGCCGTGGCCGTCGTACCGGATGCCGGCTCCGGCGACGCTCCGCCGCGGGTGCGACGGCGGCGGCGCGGGGTACGGGCCGAACGCTCCCGCTCCTCGGAGCGGGCCTCGCCACGGTCGCCCCGGCCACCGCGACCGCGTCCACCGCGGCCGCCGGTCTCGCCCAGGTCCTCCACCTCTTCCGCGTCGAGCCCGGCGCGGGTGCGCTCCGAACGCGGCAGGACACCCTTGGTGCCGGCCGGGATCTTGAGCTCCTCGAAGAAGTGCGGCGAGGTCGAGTAGGTCTCCACCGGCTCGGGGAAGCCCAGCTCCAGCGCCTTGTTGATGAGCTGCCAGCGCGGGATGTCGTCCCAGTCGACGAAGGTGATCGCCGTACCCTTCGCGCCCGCCCGGCCCGTACGGCCGATGCGGTGCAGGTACGTCTTCTCGTCCTCGGGGGACTGGTAGTTGATGACGTGGGTGACGCCCTCGACGTCGATGCCGCGCGCGGCGACGTCGGTGCAGACGAGGACGTCCACCTTGCCGTTGCGGAAGGCGCGCAGCGCCTGCTCGCGGGCACCCTGGCCGAGGTCGCCGTGGACCGCGCCGGAGGCGAAGCCGCGGCCTTGCAGCTGCTCGGCGATGTCGGCCGCCGTGCGCTTCGTACGGCAGAAGATCATCGCCAGTCCGCGGCCGTCGGCCTGCAGTATGCGGGCGATCATCTCCGGCTTGTCCATGGAGTGCGCGCGGTAGACGAACTGCTTGGTGTTCGCCACGGTCGCGCCCGTGTCGTCCGGCGCGGTGGCGCGGATGTGGGTGGGCTGGCTCATGTACCGGCGCGCGAGGCCGATGACCGCGCCCGGCATGGTCGCCGAGAACAGCATGGTCTGGCGCCTGGCCGGAAGCATGTTGATGATCTTCTCGACGTCGGGCAGGAAGCCCAGGTCGAGCATCTCGTCGGCCTCGTCGAGGACGAGCGACTTGATGTGCTTCAGGTTCAGCTTCTTCTGGCCCGCGAGGTCCAGAAGCCGGCCCGGGGTGCCGACGACCACGTCGACGCCCTTCTTCAGGGCCTCGACCTGCGGCTCGTAGGCCCGGCCGCCGTAGATCGCCAGAACGCGCACGTTACGGACCTTGCCGGCCGTCAGCAGGTCGTTGGTGACCTGGGTGCACAGCTCGCGCGTGGGGACGACGACGAGCGCCTGCGGGGCGTCGGTGAGGGCCTCGGGGGCGGCGCGGCCCGCCTCGACGTCGGCGGGGACGGTCACGCGCTCCAGGAGCGGCAGACCGAAACCGAGGGTCTTGCCGGTGCCGGTCTTGGCCTGGCCGATGACGTCGGAGCCCGACAGGGCGACCGGGAGTGTCATCTCCTGGATGGGGAAGGGGTTGATGATGCCGACGGCTTCCAGGGCCTCGGCGGTCTCGGGAAGGATCCCGAGTTCTCGAAACGTCGTAGTCAGGGTGCTGCCTCTTCTGTGTGTCGCGGTCCGAGGCGAGCGCGGGGGTCTTTGACGGACCGTGCCGGGGACGTCGGCTGCCTTACGGGCGGGCCGTGGGGGCACGCCGTATGGCACGGGACCTCTGCCGACGCTCTAGCGCTCGTACCGCTGAGGTGTCCCTCCGGTCGTCGTACGCGATGTGCCGTACGCGCCGGGAGGGCTGTCGGGTCGGAGCCGATCGGGCCACCGACCGGGCATCCTCATACGTGCGGCCTGTCGAGGTACGTCCGAATTCGACGGCGTACCAGCAGGCGCATTACCACCATACCCCGGAATCGTGCACATGTGATGGCCGAATTGGTCACGTCGTGGTAGTCACAGTGGTTGACCAGGGCCTTCCCCGGAGACTTCTCCAGGACTTCCGGGACTTCCCTGAGACTTTGCTGGGGCTTCCCCGAGGCTTCCCCGAGGCTTCCCTGAGGTGGCGGGCGGGCTATTGTGCGCTTCATGACGAGCTCTGACAAGCCTGAGACCGCCTCCGCCGTACCGACCGGTGTCGCCGCCCAGGACTGGGCGCGGGCAGCCGCCGACCCGCAGTACCGTGCCGCGGTCGTGGACCTGCTCGGCGCGCTCGCATACGGCGAGCTCGCGGCGTTCGAGCGCCTCGCGGAGGACGCCAAGCTGGCGCCCTCGCTGGTGGACAAGGCCGAGCTGGCGAAGATGGCATCGGCCGAGTTCCAGCACTTCGAGCGGCTGCGGAACCGGTTGACGGAGGTCGGCGAGGACGCGACGCAGGCGATGGAGCCGTTCGTCGCGGCCCTCGACGGCTTCCACCGGCAGACGGCGCCGTCGGACTGGCTGGAAGGCCTGGTCAAGGCGTACGTGGGCGACTCGATCGCCAGTGACTTCTACCGGGAGGTCGCGGCACGGCTGGACGCCGACACGCGCGAGCTGGTGCTGGCCGTGCTCGACGACACGGGGCATGCCGGGTTCGCCGTGGACAGGGTACGGGCGGCCATTGACGCCGACCCTCGCGTGGGAGGCCGGCTGGCGCTGTGGGCGCGACGGCTGATGGGGGAGGCGTTGTCCCAGTCCCAGCGGGTTGTGGCCGACCGGGACGCGCTGTCGACCATGCTGGTGGGCGGGGTGGCCGACGGGTTCGATCTCGCCGAGGTGGGGCGGATGTTCTCGCGGATCACCGAGGCGCACACGAAGCGGATGGCGGCTCTGGGGCTCGCCGCGTAACGCCCTGGGCCGGCGGGGGCTGTGCGGCGGCCGGGGACGCGTGCGGCTGGTCGCGCCCACGCGGCGGAGCCGCGAATCCGCACAGCCCCGCGTCCCTGACAGGGCGGAAAGCTTGTTCAAAGAGTTCGAAGGCGGTCCGGGAGTTCGGGATCGAGGAACTCGCGGACTACGCCGGGATCGATCGTCGACGCAGATGGCGGCCCGCCGGGCGGAGCAGCAGCGAGAGGGACGCCGCCGAGACGATCGCGGCACCCAGGAGGCTCACGAGGACCGTGCCCGGGCCCAGCGCACTGTGGGTGACGAAGTCGCCGAAAAGGGCTCCCGCGATGCCCGTGGAGAACACCAGGGGGCGGGCCGGAAGGCGGTGGGAAAGGCGGCTGGCCGCGCCCCACGACAGGGCCAGGCCGAGCAGTGCGGATCCAAGGACTTCCAGCAGCATCACGAGGGGTCCCTCCCACAGCTGGCCGGTGCTTCACGGTCGTAGGCCGTCATACCCGTGACCTGCGGAATGCAATCCTCCCCTGTGGGTGACTTGTGGACCGAATGTGGAAAGCGGACATGACAGAGGGGCCCGGGGGACAGATGTCCGCCGGACCCCTCTGTACTGCTGTGGCTAGAGCGCGGTGAAGCCCACCTTGCGCACCGTCGGCTCGCCGAGCTCGATGTACGCCAGGCGGTCCGTCGGGACCAGGACCTTGCGGCCGCGCTCGTCCTCCAGGGACAGCACCTGCGACTTGCCGGCCAGCGCGTCGGCGACGAGTCGCTCGACCTCCTCGGCGTTCAGACCGCTCTCCAGCACGATCTCGCGGGGCGCGTGCTGCACGCCGATCTTGACCTCCACGGCTATGTCCCTCCGACGGTCAGTAAAGTGCGCGACCTTCCGCGCCGTACGCAGCACACATTAGCCCGGTGAGGGGATGTACACGGTGCGGGCGTGCACGCCAGGAGCGAACAGCGAACGGGAATGGAACAGCGAACGGGAGTCAACGGGAATGCCGTGCCGACCGGTCCACCACGCCTCAGTGGTGGTCGGTGCCGTGCAGCGGGAAGCCGGCGATACCCCGCCAGGCCAGCGAGGCCAGCAGCTGTACCGCCTGGTCGCGCGGGACGCTGCGGTCGCTGTGCAGCCAGGAGCGCGCCACCACCTGGGCGAGACCGCCGAGGCCGGAGGCCAGCAGCATCGACTCGGCGCGCGAGAGGCCCGTGTCCTCGGCGATCACGTCGCAGATCGCTGCCGCGCACTCGTTGGTGACCTTGTCGACGCGCTCGCGCACCGCGGGCTCGTTCGTCAGGTCGGACTCGAAGACCAGGCGGAAGGCTCCGCCGTCGTCCTCTACGTACGCGAAGTACGCGTCCATGGTCGCCCGGACCCGCTGCTTGTTGTCGGTCGTCGACGCGAGCGCGCCGCGTACCGCATGGATCAGGGCGTCGCAGTGCTGGTCCAGCAGGGCAAGGTAGAGGTCGAGCTTGCCCGGAAAGTGCTGGTAGAGCACCGGCTTGCTGACGCCGGCGCGTTCGGCGATGTCGTCCATCGCGGCCGCGTGGTACCCCTGTGCGACGAAAACTTCCTGGGCGGCGCCCAGCAACTGGTTCCGGCGGGCACGGCGCGGCAGGCGAGTGCCCCGCGGGCGTGCCGCCTCTGTCTGCTCGATGGCTGTCACGCCGCCTCCCAAAATCGTCACATGCGGATTGCGCCGCGCGGCCATCGTACTTTTCGGTAACCGTGCTGTGCGCGGTGCGAGCGCAGAATTTCACGTACCGGACGACGGCGAAAGCCGCACCGGGAAATGCGGACAGGCCAGGCGGACCCGCCGGAGCCCCCCGCGGTCAGCGATAGTCGTCCTCGTCGAGGGAGACCACGCGCGCCTGTTCGATGAGATCGGCCTCGTTCCCGCGGTCCACGTCCACACCGGTGAGCGGGTCGTCATGGGACGGTGCGATGTCGGTGTGCTGCTCGGCTGCGTCGCCCTCCGGGGCCTCGACGTCGATCTCCGGGACGTCCTCCGCCTCCAGCTCCAGATCGTCGAGCATGTCGGGGTCGACGGGGTCGGTGGGGTCATAGGCCATGGTGGGCTCCCTTCCTTCGAATGTCCCTGGCAGAGGCAGGGGCCATAAACGGGTGCCCTCTATATGAGCGTAGGAGACACCGGATGCGGACGCTATGTCATTGACGGCCCTTCATCCGGGACGTCGTCGACGGCCGTCTCCTCGGCCTCGTTCGCGGCTTGGCAACGGCCGGTCGGCGGTTCGTCGTCGGGCCGTGTGTGTCGACGGCTCGCCCGGGTGACCCTGTGATGGCGAACACACGAATCACTGTGTGATCGTCTCGTAACATTGGCCCATGTCTTCGACCGAGCTGCCATCAGTGCCGCCCACCAGCGTGCTCCCGAAGGCGGCGGCCGTCCGAGTCGCGCAGGGTGAGCGCCTGCGGTCGGTGGGGCTGCCCGGCGTCACCCTTTCGGTCCGGTCCAGGCCGCCCACGCGTGCGGACCTGTCGCCCGCGTTGTACGTCCACGGGCTCGGCGGCTCCTCGCAGAACTGGTCGGACCTGATGCAGCGGCTCGAAGGCGTCGTGGAAGGCGAGGCGGTCGACCTGCCTGGCTTCGGCGACTCCCCGCCGCCGGACGACGGCGACTACTCGGTCACCGGGCACGCGCGCGCGATCATCCGCTATCTCGAGGCGGTGGGCCGCGGTCCCGTCCACCTCTTCGGCAACTCGCTCGGCGGCGCGGTCACGACCCGCGTCGCCGCCGTCCGCCCCGACCTCGTCCGCACGCTCACGCTCGTCTCACCGGCCCTGCCCGAACTGCGTGTGCAGCGCACGGCCATGCCGACGGTGCTGCTCGGCCTGCCCGGCGTCGCCGGGCTGCTCACCCGCACGACCGGCAAGTGGACCGCCGAACAGCGCGTACGGGGCGTGCTGGCCCTCTGCTACGGCGATCCCGGCCAGGTCACGCCCGAGGCGTTCGAGTACGCGGTCCAGGAGCTGGAACGGCGGCTGCGGCTGCCGTACTTCTGGGACGCGATGGCGCGGTCCGCGCGCGGGATCGTCAACGCGTACACGCTGGGCGGGCAGCACGGACTCTGGCGCCAGGCCGAGCGCGTCCTCGCCCCGACCCTGCTGATCTACGGCGGCCGCGACCAGCTCGTCGGCTACCGCATGGCGCAGAAGGCCGCGCGCACCTTCCGCCACTCCCGGCTGCTGTCCATGCCGGACGCCGGGCATGTGGCGATGATGGAGTACCCGGATGCGGTGGCCGGGGCGTTCCGGGAACTCCTGGCGGACAGCGGCGAGTTGGGCGGCAGTACGGCCGCGCCGGGTGCGGGGAGCTGAGGGGCGGGTGGGACGCCACAGTCGCCGCGGCCAGGCAGTCAAAGGTGACGCCGCAGACATATCAGACATAGGTGCGGGCCGAAAGAGAGACCCGAAGGAGGGCGAGCGCGGGGGCACCGGCACCGGTGCGATACCGCGCCCGACCCGCGGCACACCGGCTCAGGGGGTGCCGCGCCTGCCGGACGGTACGCCGGCTCAGGGGTTCTCGCGTCGGCCGGACGGTGCGCCGGTGGGCGGTGTGCCGCGTCCGCCGGAGGGTGTGGCTACGGGCGGGATGCCCCGTCTGTCGGAGCGTGTGGCCAGGGGTGGGGTGCCGCGGTTCGCGGACGGTACGCCTGCCCGTGGTGTCCCGCGCCCGGCGGACGGCAGGCCGGCTCAGGGGGTGCCGCGGCTGCCGGACGGTACGCCCGCGCGGGGGATGCCTCGCTTCCCGGACGGTACGCCCGCGCGGGGGATGCCTCGCTTCCCGGACGGTACGCCCGCCCACGGCGTGCCCCGGTTTCCTGACGGGACCCCGGCTCACGGCGTCCCGCGCGTCCCGGACGGTACGCCCGCCCACGGCGTGCCCCGGTTTCCTGACGGCACCCCGGCTCACGGCGTCCCGCGCTTCCCGGACGGGACCCCCGCCCACGGCGTGCCCCGGTTTCCTGACGGGACCCCGGCTCACGGCGTCCCGCGCGTCCCGGACGGGACCCCCGCCCACGGAGTCCCCCGGGCCCGTGGCGGTCACCCCCAGCAGCGTGAAGCGGGCGGTGGCTGGGGCGAGTTGCGCCGGCAGGCCGGTGCCGTCGCCTCGGGGGCGGCCGGGCCGTCCATACCGCGGCAGCGGCGGAGTGGGCCAGGTGGGCCAGGTGGGCCCCGGCAGGACTACCTCGACGCCTTCGGTGAGGACGTCGACGACTTCGCGCCCCGCACCGGCATCGGCCCCCAGCGCGCGGAAACGTATCCACCCGCCTTCGGCCCGCGCACATCCCCGCTCGCCTCCGAGCCGTACGGCGACGATGACGACGAGCCGCCCACCGGTGAACCCGCGCAGGCCAAGGGCGGCAAGGGCCGGGCCTTCGCCGGTGTCGCGGCCGCCGCCGTCACCACCGTGCTCGCGGTGGTCGTCGCCGGGCAGGTCGCCAAGGGCAGCGACAGCGCCGTACGGTCCCAGTCGGCCGCCGGCGACGCACGGGCCACCGACGGTTCCGCCTCGCGCGGCAACGGCCGTACGACTCCGTCCGCCTCCGTTTCCGCCTCCGCCTCGCCGAGCGTGGCGACGTTGTCGTACGCGCAGGCGATGAGCAAGAAGTACCCGCTGGGTGCCACGCTGGCCGGGTCCGGGAAGTACGACGCCGTGCCGGGGATCGTCAAGGCGCCCGGCAAGGGGCAGAAGTACACCTACCGCGTCGACGTGGAGCAGGGCCTCGGGCTGGACGGGGAACTGTTCGCCGCGGCCGTGCAGAAGACGCTCAACGACGACCGCAGCTGGGCCCACAACGGCGCCCGTACCTTCGAGCGCATCTACTCCGGCAAGCCCGACTTCGTGATCACGCTCGCCAGCCCCGGAACCACCGCCAAGTGGTGCGCCAAGTCCGGTCTCGACACGACCGAGGACAACGTGTCCTGCGACTCGGCCGCCACCGATCGCGTGATGATCAACGCCTACAGATGGGCGCAGGGCAGCGAGACGTACGGCGACGAGATCCACGCCTACCGGCAGATGCTGATCAACCATGAGGTCGGCCACCGGCTCGGCTACGGCCATGTGACGTGCGACAGGGACGGTGAGCTGGCGCCGGTCATGCAGCAGCAGACCAAGTTCCTGGACTACGACGGCATCCACTGTCTGCCCAATCCCTGGCCGTATCCAAAGAGTTGACAGGTGGCGCATACGTCACATTGACATGGGCAGAAAGATCGTACATATTTCTGGGCATGTCGACCCTTCACGCCTCCGCGCGCGCCGCCATCGAGCTGGCGCTCATCGGCGTGACCCCGCTCTGCGTGGCCGACATTCACTGTCGCTGACGCTCGCCCCCTGGCGTTCGCGTCGCGATTTTTCTCTCTGTTGCCGTGACTCGGTCACGGCTCTTTCGACGACCTGACGCCCGGGCAGACGTCTGTTCACTTTCGTCTCACTCCTCGTCAATCTGTCTCATCAGCCGAGACTTGCCCTTCCGAGAGGTCGTCATTCCGATGCGTCAACCGTCCGCCATAGCGCGCCGCGTCGCCGTGGCATCCGTCAGCCTGGTCGTGGCAGCGGGCGCCGCCGCCTGCGGCCCGAAGGACAACGATGCCAACGGCTCCAGTGGCGACTCCACGCCGCACAAGGGCGGCACGCTCAGCGTCCTGAACTCCGCCCCCCAGTCGGACTTCGACCCGGCACGCCTCTACACCTCCGGCGGCGGCAACGTCCCCTCCCTGGTCTTCCGTACGCTCACCACCCGCAACCGCGCGAACGGAGCGGCCGGTGCCAAGGTCGTCCCCGACCTGGCCAACGACACGGGGCGCCCCAGCGAGAACGCCACCGTGTGGACGTACACCTTGAAGAAGGGCCTGAAGTACGAGGACGGGACCCCGGTCACGTCCGCCGACATCAAGTACGGCATCGAGCGCTCCTTCGCCCCCGAACTCTCCGGCGGCGCGCCCTATTTGCGCGACTGGCTGGTCGGTGCCGCCGACTACCAGGGGCCGTACAAGGACAAGAAGGGGCTCTCGGCGATCGAGACGCCGGACAGCCGCACGATCGTCTTCCATCTGAACAAGCCCGAGGGCGAGTTCCCGTACCTGGCCACACAGACGCAGTTCACGCCCGTCCCGAAGGCCAAGGACACGGGCACCAAGTACGAGGAGCATCCGATCTCGTCCGGCCCCTACAAGGTCGTGAAGAACGAGAACGACGGTGAGCACCTGGTGCTGGAGCGCAACACGTACTGGTCGTCGGCCGTCGACGACCAGCGCAAGGCCTACCCGGACACCGTCGACGTGCGTTCCGGGCTCGACTCCTCGGTGATCAACCAGCGGCTGTCGGCGTCCCAGGGCGCGGACGCGGCCGCCCTGACGACGGACACCAACCTCGGCCCGGCCGAACTCGCCAAGGTGACCGGCGACAAGACTCTGGCAGCCCGGGTCGGCACCGGCCACTTCGGCTACACGAACTACATCGCGTTCAACCCGACGGTGAAGCCTTTCGACAACGTCAAGGTGCGACAGGCGATCTCGTACGCCATCGACCGGTCGTCCGTGATCAACGCGGCCGGCGGCAGCGCGCTCGCCGAGGCCGCGACCACCTTCCTGCCCAACCAGAAGTCCTTCGGCTACACGCCGTACGACCTGTTCCCGGCGGGCGAGACCGGCAATGCGGCCAAGGCCAAGGAACTGCTGAAGGAAGCCGGTTACCCGAACGGGCTCACCGTGACCCTGACCCACTCCAACAGCAAGGACTTCGAGACCAGCCCCGAGATCGCGACCGCCCTCCAGGACGCGCTCAAGAACGCCGGCATCACGGTCAAGCTGCAGGGCCTGGAGGAGAACGACTACAAGGACAAGATCCACAGCGTCAGGACGGAGCCGGGCTTCTTCCTCGCCCACTGGGGTGCCGACTGGCCGTCCGGCGGCCCCTTCCTCGCCCCGATCTTCGACGGCCGGCAGATCGTCAAGGATGGAGCGAACTTCAACGCAGGTCTGCTCAACGATGCTTCGGTCAATACCGAGATTGACGCGATCAACAAGTTGACCGACCTTGACGCGGCCGCCAAGCGGTGGGGCGCACTGGACCAGAAGATCGCCGGGCAGGCGCTGACCGTGCCGCTGTTCCACCCCGTCTACAAGCGGTTGGTCGGCAAGGACATCAAGAACGTCGTGATCAGCGACTGGACCGGTGTCCTGGACATCTCCCAGGTCGCGGTGAAGTAGCGCCGTGAGCGAGGCACTTGTCGCCACCCAGGTCCCCGAGGCGCTCGCCTCGGGGACCTCGGGGGCCCGTCAGTTCTGGCGGCGGCTGCGCACCCGGCGCGCCGCCCTCGTCGCGGCGGCCGTCGTCGCGCTGCTCGTCCTGGTCGCGCTCGCCGCGCCCCTGCTCACCGCGGTCGAGGGCCAGGACCCGACCACCTACCACCCGTCCCTCGTCGACTCCGCGCGTGGGGGCGTGCCCACCGGCTCCTTCGGGGGCATCGGTGCCGAGCACTGGCTGGGCGTGGAGCCGCAGACCGGGCGGGATCTCTTCGCACGTCTGGTGTACGGCGCCCGGGTCTCCCTGGGTGTCGCGCTGGCGGCGACCGTGATCCAGGTCCTCCTGGGGCTCCTCGTCGGTGTGGCGGCCGCGCTCGGCAGTGGATGGGTTGATCAACTGTTGAGCCGGTTCACCGACATCTTCGTCGCTATGCCCCTGATGGTCATGTCACTGGCGCTGCTCGCGATCGTCCCGACGAGTTTCCCGCGGCCCGTCCTGGTCACCCTCGTCATCGGGTTCATCGCCTGGGGCAACATCGCGAAGATCGTGCGCGCCCAGACCCTCACGCTGAAGGGGCTCGACTACGTCGCCGCCGCGCGGCTCAGCGGCTGGGGCACCTGGCGCATCGCCCGCCGTGAGCTCCTGCCCGGGCTGGCCGCACCGGTCATCACGTACGCGTCCATCCTGATCCCGGTCAACATCAGTACCGAGGCTGCCCTGTCGTTCCTAGGCGTCGGCGTGAAGCCGCCGACGCCGTCCTGGGGGCAGATGCTCAGCGCCGCCGACGTCTGGTACCAGGCGGCCCCGCAGTACCTGCTGCTCCCGGCCGGCGCGCTCTTCGTGACCGTCCTCGCGCTATCCGTCCTCGGCGACGGTGTCCGCATCGCCCTCGACCCGCGCGCCGCTTCCCGGCTGAGCATCGGCACGGGGCGCAAGCGGGAGACCAGGGCCGCCGGGTCCGCCGGGTCCCTCACGTCGACCGGGTCCGCCGGGTCCGCCGGGTCCGCCGCGTCCGTCGAGGAGGGGTCCGCATGAGCGGCTTCGGTGGCTTCCTGGTCCGTCGCGCCATCGGCACCGTGGTGACCCTGCTGGCCATCTCGGTGATCGTCTATGTCGTCTTCTACGCCACCCCCGGCAACGTCGCCCAGATCACCTGCGGCCCGCGCTGCTCCCCGGAGCAGGTGCACCAGGTGGCCCAGCAACTACGGCTCGACGACCCCCTGTACGTGCGCTACTGGCACTTCCTGGAGGGCCTGGTCGTCGGCCAGGACTACTCGACCGGCACCTCCGTGGAGCACTGCTCGGCGCCCTGCCTCGGGCTCTCCTACCAGACCGACCAGCAGGTGCTGAACATCATCCTCACCAAGCTCCCGGTCAGCCTCTCGCTCGTCCTCGGCGCAATGGTTCTCTGGCTCGTCCTGGGCGTGGGCACCGGCGTGCTCTCCGCCTGGCGGCGCGGCCGGTTCACCGAACGCGTCCTGACCGCCCTGACACTGGCGGGCTGGGCCACCCCGGTCTTCGTGATCGGCCTCGTGCTGATGATCGTCGTCTGCGGGGAACTGCAACTGCTGCCCTTCCCGCAGTACGTCAACTTCACCGACGACCCCGAGCAGTGGGCATGGAACCTGCTGCTGCCGTGGCTGTCCCTCGCCCTCGTCGAGGCCGCCTCGTTCGCCCGGCTGACCCGGTCGTCGATGCTGGAGACGCTGGCCGAGGACCACATCCGCACCTTCCGTGCGTACGGCGTCGGGGAGCGGGCGATCGTCGGACGGCACGCCCTGCGCGGGGCGTTCGCGCCGGTCATCGCGCTGAACGCCAACAACGTCGGCTCGGCCGTGGGCGGCGCGGTGCTCACCGAGACGCTGTTCGGACTGCCCGGCATCGGCCAGGAACTCGTCCACGCCGTCAACGTGGTCGACCTGCCCGTCGTCGTCGGCATGGTCCTGGTCATCGGCTTCTTCGTGGTCCTCGCCAACGCCGTCGCGGACGTGCTGTACGCGGTGGCCGACCGACGGGTGGTACTGACGTGAGTCTCGTCCGAGTCACTGATCTGACCGTGGAGTTCGGCGACCTGCGGGCCGTCGACGGACTCTCCTTCAGCCTGGAGGCGGGCGCCGCCCTCGCCCTGGTCGGCGAGTCCGGCTCCGGCAAGTCCACCGTCGCCTCGGCCCTGCTCGGGCTGCATCGCGGCACGGGCGCGCGGGTCGGCGGCACGATCGAGGTCGCCGGCACCGACGTACAGGCGGCTTCCGACGAGGAACTGCGGCGCCTGCGCGGCGCGAAGGCGGCGATGGTCTTCCAGGACCCGCTGTCGTCCCTCGACCCGTACTACGCGATCGGCGACCAGGTCGCCGAGGTGTACCGCGTGCACACGCGCGTGTCGCGACGGGCCGCACGCGCGCGTGCGGTGGAGGTTCTGGACCGGGTGGGCATCCCGGACGCCCCGCGCCGGTCCCGGTCCCGCCCGCACGAGTTCAGCGGCGGCATGCGCCAGCGCGCGCTGATCGCCATGGCGCTCGCCTGCGAGCCCGGTCTGCTGATCGCCGACGAGCCCACCACCGCCCTCGACGTGACCGTCCAGGCCCAGATCCTCGACCTGCTGCACGCCCTGCGCGAGGAGACCGGCATGGGCCTGCTGCTCGTCACGCACGACGTGGGCGTCGCCGCCGAGAGCGTCGACCGGGTGCTCGTCATGCGGCACGGGCGCGTCGTCGAGCAGGGACCGGTCGCCGCCGTGCTCGGGGCGCCCGCCCAGGCGTACACCCGCGAACTGCTCTCCGCCGTCCCGCGCGTGGACGCGGTGCGCGCGCCCTCACATGCCTCCGAGGAGGCCGTTCTGGAGGCGTCCGGCCTGCGGCGCGAATTCGGGCGCGGCAAGCGGGCGTTCGCGGCCGTGGACGACGTGTCGCTGACCGTTCGCCGGGGCGAGACGCTCGGCATCGTCGGCGAGAGCGGCAGCGGCAAGACCACGCTCGGCCGGATGCTGGTCGGGCTGCTGGAGCCGACGGTGGGGGAGGTGCGTTACGAGGGGCACGCACGCGTGGGTGTGCGGCCGGCCGTGCAGATGGTGTTCCAGGATCCGGTGTCCTCCCTCAACCCACGGCGCAGCGTCGGCGAGTCGATAGCCGACCCGCTCCGCGCGCGTGGCGAACGGGATCAGGGGCGCATCCGGGGGCGCGTGATCGAACTGCTGGAGCGCGTGGGGCTCGAAGGGGCGCACTACGAGCGCTATCCGCACGAGTTCAGCGGTGGTCAGCGTCAGCGCGTGGGCATCGCGCGGGCGCTCGCGGCCGACCCGCGCGTCATCGTCTGCGACGAGCCGGTCTCCGCGCTGGACGTCACCACCCAGGCCCAGGTCGTCGCCCTGCTCGGTGAACTGCAGCGGGAACTCGGCCTGGCGCTCGTCTTCGTCGCCCACGACCTCGCCGTCGTCCGCCAGGTCAGCGACCGGGTCGCGGTCATGCGCCGCGGCCGGATCGTCGAGACCGGACCCGCCAGCGAGGTCTACGACAACCCCCAGAACCCGTACACCCGGCAACTCCTGGCCGCCGTACCCGCCCTCGACCCCGAAGCCGCGGCCCGACGGCGGGCGGCCCGGCGGGAACTGGCGTCGGCGTGACGTTTCAGCAGCTCCTGGGGACGCGATGATGTGACGTTTCGCTGTCGACTGATCTCCTAGCGCGACCGAACGCGATCCGCACGGAGAAGTTACGACCGTTCACCCCTTTTGGTGGTGCGATGGACAACCGTCCGTCGCGCCACCGCCATGTCCGCATACGTTCGTCCCGCTGCGAGCCACCGAGGCAACGGTGGCTCCCCTTACGGGAGATCGATCGGGGGTGCACACGTGCGCATCGGACTGCTTACAGAGGGTGGCTATCCGTATGTGAGCGGTGACGCCAGACTCTGGTGCGACCGGCTCGTACGCGGGCTCGGGCAGCACGAGTTCGACATCTACGCGCTCAGCCGCAGCAGGCGCCAGGAGGACGAGGGCTGGCTGCCGCTGCCGCCGCACGTCAGCCGGGTACGGACGGCTGCCCTGTGGACCGCAGAGGAGGACGGGGTCGCGTACGGCCGACGCGCGCGCCGGCGCTTCGTCGAGAGCTACGGCGAACTGGCGGGGGTGCTGTGCGCCGGTCCGGGTATCGGCGGCTCCGCCGGTCAGGGCCTGGACGGCGCAGGCGGTGCGGAGGGCTCCGGTGTCGAACCCGGTGATCTGGCGGACCGTTTCGGCAGCGCGCTCTACGGACTCGCCGAACTCGCCCGTGACGAGGGCGGACTGGTAGGCGCACTCCGCTCCGACACCGCCGTGCGCACGCTGGAGCGCGCCTGCCGCGCACCCGGCGCACTCGGCACGGCACGCGAGGCGCGCGTGCCGGACCTGCTCGCCGTCGCCGCGCACCTCGAACGCATCCTGCGCCCCCTCTCGCTCGACTGGTACGACGACGACGGCCTCGGCGCCGCCGACCTCTGCCACGTCACCGCAGGCGGTCCGGCCGCCCTGCCGGGCCTGCTCGCCCGCCACTTCTCCGACGTGCCGCTGCTGGTCACCGAGTACGGCGTGCAGTTGCGCTCGCACTACCTCGCGTCCGGCCCGGACGCGGCCGCCCCGGCCGTGCGCGCCCTGCTCGCCGCCTTCCACGGCCGGCTCGCCGCCGAGGCCTACGGCCGCGCCGCGATCATCACCCCCGGCAACGCGCACGCCCGCCGCTGGCAGGAGCGCTGCGGCGCCGACCGCTCCCGCATCCGCACCGTTCATCCGGGCATGGATGCCTCCCGCTTCGCCGAGGTCGGAGAGGCACCGGACCGGGCCGACCCGGACACACTCGTGTGGGTCGGCCGCACAGAGCCGTCCAAGGACCTGGTGTCGCTGCTGCACGCCTTCGCGGAGGTCCGCAAGGAGGAACCCAAGGCGCGGCTGCGGGTCGTGGGCGCCCCGACGGGACCCGAGGGCGACGCCTACTTGGGCCACTGCAAGGCGCTCGCCGCCCAGCTCTTCCCGGACGAGGCCGAGGGCGTGCACGCCGTCGGGGACAACCCGGTCGCCTTCGAGGAGATCGGCGGCCCGGAGGCACCGACCCTCGCCGACGCCTACGCGTCCGGATCGGTCGTCGTCCTCTCCAGCGTCGTAGAGGGCTTCCCGGTCGGCCTCGTCGAGGCGATGTTCTGCGCCCGCGCGACCGTCTCCACTGATGTCGGTGCCGTGGTGGAGGTCATCGGGGGTACCGGTCTCGTCGTGCCCCCGCGCAACCCGCGGGCGCTCGCGGAGGCGTGCGTGGCGCTGCTGCGCGACCCCGAGCGCCGTGACCGCCTCGGAGCCGCCGCGCGCGCCCGGGCGCTCGAACTGTTCACCGTCGAGCAGAACATCGCGGCATTTCACGGCATTTACCTGGAGATCGTCTCGCACTGCCCGGTGCGCCGCGTCGTCCTCGACGAGGCCGGCGAGCCCCTGCCGTTCGCCGTCCCGGCCGAGGCCCATGTCCCCGGCCGCTGGACCGGCCCCACGGCCCGCGTCGTGAACCGGGGCGGACCCGGCTGGGCCCTGGGCGCCCCGCTGCGGCCGACCCCCGTACGGGCCACCCCGCTCGCGGCCACGGAGGGGGTCCTGTGAACGGCGACCAGGACGGCACGGTGACCGGCGGTCTCGGGGAGCTGGACCGGCCCGGGCGCCCCGGCGGTGCCGACGCCTGGGACGGGCGTTCGGAGGAGTGGCTCCCGGGCGCGGAGGAGGGCGGCTCGCAGGACGCTCTTTCCGGAAGCGGGTCGCCAGGACCCGTTCCGGTGTCAGGCGCGGGCTTCAGGGGCGGCCGGACGGGCGCCAAGGACACCGCGGGCAGCCGTAGATCCAGCCCGCGTCGAGGCGCCGCCGACCCCGTGAAAGCGCTGATGCACCGTCACCGGACGCTCTGCGAGCGGGCCGTCGACCCACTGGAGATCGCGGCCGGCCTCGAAGCGCACGGCGTCACCGACCGGACCGCCGCCCGCTTCCGGCACCGCGACGTCTTCTCACTCGCCGAGGAGCTCTACGCGCGCGTGCCCCGCGACGGCGACCGGCGCCCGCGTCCGGAACCGGCGCCCGCGACCCGCGTGCGCGCCGACTGGGCGCTGCTGACACTCCTGCCGGGCGCCGTCGGCGCGGCGGTCGTGACCGGCGTACGGATCGCGGAGGGCCGCCCGCGCCTCCTGGTGGCGGCCGCCGGGGTGCTCGCCCTCGCCGTGGCCGCAGGCCTGGCCCTGCGCCGCGGCCCCCTGGCCGTGCCCGCCCGCACCCTCGCCCGGCACACCACGACCGGCACGCGCGTGTGGACCTGCTGGCTCCTCGCCTACGCCCTCCTCGGCAACGGCCTCCTGCGGGCCGTCCTGGACGGCGGCCCCGAGGGCCTCCCGACCGGCGCCGCGCACGGCCCCTGGCCGGTGACCACCGCGCCCGTCCTCGCCCTCACCCTGGCCTGCGCCCCGGCGGCCTGGAGTGCCCATCTCTTCACGGCGGGCGCCCGCCGCAGGCTCACCGGCAGCCGGGGTCTGGAGGAGTTCACCGGGGCCGTACAGCCGCTGCTGCTCGGCACGTTCGCCCTCTACCTGGGCGTCCTGGCCGCCCTGCTCGCCCTGTGCGGCGCCGCCCTGGGCGAACCCGCCGGCTACCCGGAAACCTTCACCCTCGGCGCCCTCCTCCTGCTCGCCCGCCTCCTCGCCGTCCACAACGCGCCGCAGGGCCCCGTCCTCGCCCTCGCCGCCGCCACGGAAGCGGCTGCCGTGGGCCTGGTTCTGGCCGGCCGGCTGCCCGGCTGCGCCTTCCTGGCGGCCCCCGTAGACGCGCTGGCCGGCGCGTGGGGCGCGGGCGGCGTCCCGGCGCTCGTCTGCGGCACCGCCGCCCTGGCGCTGCTGTTCCAGGCGACCCGCACCCTCACCCGGGCCTCGGCTCACGCGCCGACGGGAGACCCGCAGTGAGCAGAGCCACCCTTCTCTTCGCCTGCCTCGCCGTGCCGTCCCCGAGGCAGGTGCCCGGCACCCCGCCGGAGGCAACCGCATCACCCCTTGAAGGAGACCACCAGATGACCACCTCCCGACCCGGACCCGGAGCGTCCGGAACCACCGGAGTCGCCGGAGCGCACACCCCGGGAGCCATGCGATGAGGGTTCTGCTGATCGGAGCCAACGGATACCTCGGCCGCTTCGTCGCCGACCGGCTGCTCGCCGACCCGGCCGTCCAGCTCACCGCGCTCGGCCGCGGCGACGACGCCGACGTCCGCTTCGACCTCGCCACCGGCAGCCCCGGCGCGCTCACCCGCTTCCTCGACGCGGTCCATCCGGGCGTCATCGTGAACTGTGCCGGCGCCACCCGCGGCGGTGCCCGGGAACTCACCCGGCACAACACCGTCGCCGTCGCCACCATCTGCGAGGCCCTGCGCCGCAGCGGCTGCGGCGCCCGCCTGGTGCAGGTCGGCTGCAGCTCCGAGTACGGCCCGAGCCAGCCCGGCTCCTCCACGGCCGAGGACGCCGTACCGCGCCCGGGCGGCCCGTACGGCGTCAGCAAGCTCGCCGCCACCGAACTGGTCCTCGGGTCGGGCCTGGACGCGGTCATCCTGCGCGTCTTCTCGCCCGCCGGACCCGGCACCCCGGCCGGCTCCCCGCTCGGCCGCCTCGCCGAGGCCATGCGGCGCGCCATGCAGTCCGGCGACGGCGAACTCAAACTCGGCGGCCTCGGCGCCCAGCGTGACTTCATCGATGTACGCGACGTCGCCCGCGCCGTCCACGCGGCCTCGCTCTCCGCCGCCCAGGGCGTCATCAACATCGGCTCCGGCCGCGCCGTCCGCCTGCGCGACGCCGCCGGAGTCCTCGCCCGGGTCGCCGGATACGGCGGCGCCCTGCACGAACTCGACGGCCCCCCCGGCCCGCTGCGCAGCGCCATCGGCCACCCCCGCCTGGACCCCGACCACGCGGCCCCGGTCGCGTACCCGTACCCGGACGGTTGCGGCAGCTGGCAGCAGGCCGATGTGCGCTGCGCCCGCGACCGGCTCGGCTGGCGACCCCGCATCAACCTCGAAGAGTCCCTCGCGGACATCTGGATGGAGGCGGCATGCCGCATCTGACCAGTAGCAGGGCGGGCGCCGCGACCACCGGCGTCCGCACCGCCTTCGGCATCCCCGGCTATGCCCACCCCCTTCTCGCCCAGGCCGAGTGGGCCGAACTCACCCGCCCGGGCACCCCTCTGCACTGGGTCGTCCTCAACGTGGCGAACGGCCCCGGCAGCCGCCCCGACCCGCACTGCCTGGAGGCGGCCGGCCGGCTCCGCAACGCGGGCATCCGCGTCCTCGGCCACCTGGACACCACCTACGGCGCCCGCCCCCGCGGCGACCTGATCTCCGATGCCCGCCGCTATCACGACTGGTACCGCGTCGACGGCTTCCTGCTGGACCGCTGCCCCAGCGAGCGCACCGCGATCCCCGGGATCCGCCGCGTCGTCGCCGCGCTCCGCCGTATCGGTGACGACCCGCACATCGTCCTCGGCCACGGCACCCACCCCCATCCGGGTTTCGCCGAGAACGCCGACCAGCTGGTGACCTTCGCCGGCCCCTGGAGCGACTACCGCTGGTCCCACGTCGCCGAGTGGACCGCGGACTATCCGCCGGACCGCTTCTGCCACTTCGTGCACGGTGTGCCACACGGCCACCTCGACGAGGCGCTGCGTGTCGCGCGCTGGCAGGGCGCCGCCACGATCTACTTCACCGACCGGACCGATCGCGGCGGCCGCGTCGACCCCTGGGAGACCATGCCCGGCTACTGGGACGACATCGTCTCGCGGATCGGAACAGGTGTCTCGGAATGAAGAAGCCCATGGCAGTGTTAAAGGGAGAACAACTGTAGTGATTGACCGATCAACGGAGTCCCCGTGTCGCTGCCACCCCTGGTCGAGCCAGCTTCTGAGCTCACCGTAGACGAGGTCCGCAGGTACTCCCGCCACCTGATCATCCCGGACGTCGGGATGGACGGGCAGAAGCGGCTGAAGAACGCCAAGGTGCTCTGTGTGGGCGCCGGCGGCCTGGGCTCGCCGGCGCTGATGTACCTCGCCGCGGCCGGTGTCGGCACCCTCGGCATCGTGGAGTTCGACGAGGTCGACGAGTCGAACCTGCAGCGCCAGATCATCCACAGTCAGGCCGACATCGGCCGCTCCAAGGCCGAGTCCGCCCGTGACACCGTCATGGGCATCAACCCGTACGTGAACGTGATCCTCCACGAAGAGCGGCTCGAGGCCGAGAACGTGATGGACATCTTCAGCCAGTACGACCTGATCGTCGACGGCACGGACAACTTCGCCACCCGCTACCTGGTGAACGACGCCTGCGTACTGCTGAACAAGCCGTACGTGTGGGGCTCGATCTACCGCTTCGACGGCCAGGCCTCGGTCTTCTGGTCCGAGTACGGCCCCTGCTACCGCTGCCTCTACCCGGAGCCCCCGCCGCCGGGCATGGTCCCCTCCTGCGCCGAGGGCGGCGTACTGGGTGTGCTGTGCGCGTCCATCGGCTCCATCCAGGTCACCGAGGCCATCAAGGTCCTCACCGGCACCGGCGACGCCCTCGTCGGCCGCCTGATGATCTACGACGCCCTGGAGATGCAGTACCGCCAGGTCAAGGTTCGCAAGGACCCGAACTGCGCGGTCTGCGGCGAGAACCCGACCGTCACCGAGCTCATCGACTACGAGGCCTTCTGCGGCGTCGTCTCCGAGGAGGCCCAGCAGGCGGCCGCCGGCTCGACGATCACTCCCAAGCAGCTCAAGGAGTGGATCGACGACGGTGAGAACATCGAGATCATCGACGTCCGTGAGCCGAACGAGTACGAGATCGTCTCCATCCCGGGCGCCAAGCTGATCCCCAAGAACGAGTTCCTGCTCGGCACCGCCCTGGAGGGCCTGCCCCAGGACAAGAAGATCGTCCTGCACTGCAAGACGGGTGTCCGCAGTGCGGAAGTCCTCGCGGTCCTGAAGTCCGCGGGCTTCGCGGACGCCGTCCACGTCGGCGGCGGCGTGATCGGCTGGGTCAACCAGATCGAGCCGGAGAAGCCGGTCTACTGAGCACAGTCTCCGTGGAGGGCGGGGGCTCCGGGTGCGGCAGGCGCCCGGAGCCCCCGCCTTCGTCATGAGCAGACCTTGCCGTCCTTCGGGACCGTGTCGTTCAGCAGACAGGCGTGCACCGTCGAGTCCACGCAGTCGCTCCCGCTGCCGTACGCGCCGTGGCCCTCGCCCTTCCAGGTCAGCTCGATGCCGACGCCCTTGCCCAGCTCCTCCGCCATACGCCGGGCGCCCTCGTACGGGGTCGCCGGGTCGCCCGTATTGCCGATCAGCAGGACCGGGGCGGAACCCGGGGCGCTCACCTCCGGGGTGTCGTACTCCCCGGCCACCGGCCAGTCGTGGCACCAGCCGGCCGTGTCCCAGCCCAGGTAGTCGCCGAAGACGGGCGGATCCTCTCGGCGTGACCTCACGAACAGACCGAGCCGGCCTTCGGCGCCTTCCCCTCCAGCAAGTAGCCGTTCACGGCCGACTGCACGCACTTGTTCTTGCTGTCGTAGGCCCCATGCCCCTGCCCCTTGTACGTCAGCTCCATCCCGACGCCCTTCCCCAGCGCCTCCACCATCTTCTTCGCGCCCTCGTACGGCGTGGCCGGATCGCCCGTGTTGCCCACGACCAGGATCGGCGCCGACCCGGGCGCGCTGACGTCGGGATGGTCGGCGGCGCCCGGCACCGGCCAGTCCGTGCAGCTGACCATGCCCCACGCGAGGTAGTCGCCGAACAGCGGGGATGCGGCACGGAATTGCGGCAGTCTCCGCTGGACGTAGTCGGCTGTGTACCGCGGCTTCTCGTCGGCGCAGTTGATGGCGATGTTCGCCGCCGTGATGTTGCTGTACTCGCCGTTCGGGCTGCGGCCGTTCATCGAGTCGGACAGCAGCATCAGGATCTTCCCGTCGCCGTCGTACGCCTCTTCGAGCCCCTCGGTGAGGTACTCCCAGAAGTCCTTGGAGTACAGGGACTGCGCGATGCCGCTGGTGGCGGCGGTCTGGGTCAGCTGGCGGGGGAGGATGCCGGGGATCGGCTTCTTGTCGAGGTCCGTGAGGAGCTTGGCGATACGGCCCTTCACGTCCTGCGGGGTGTCGCCGATAGGGCACTCGGTCGTCTTGGACGTGCAGTCCTCGGCGAAGTTGTCCAGCGCGAGTTGGAAACCCTTGGCCTGCGCCAGCGAGCTCTGCTCGGGGTTCTGGGTGGGGTCGACGACGGCGTCGAAGACGGCCCGGCCCACGTTCTTCGGGAACAGGTGGGCGTAGACGCCGCCGAGTTCGGTGCCGTAGGAGATGCCGAAGTAGTGCAGCCGTTCGTCGCCGAGGACCTGCCGCATGAGGTCCATGTCGCGGGCTGCGTCGATGGTGCGTACATGCGGCAGGATCGTCTTGGAGTTCTTCTCGCAGGCGGCGTTGAACTGCTTGGTGCGGTTGATCAGCTGGGTGCGCTCGGCCCTGGTTTCGGGCGTCCCGTCCTGCTGGAAGTAGTTGTCGAGCTGGGCGTCGCTCTCGCACTCGACGGGGTCGCTGCGGCCGACTCCGCGCGGGTCGAAGCTGACGAGGTCGTAGCGGGCCCGCAGGGCCGTGTAGTCCGCGCCGAAAGCGGGGAGCGTGGTGACGCCGCTGCCGCCGGGCCCGCCGAAGTTGAAGATGAGGGAGCCGATCCGTTTGCTGGCGTCGCCGCTGGCCGTGGCACGGATCAGCGCGAGACCGATGGTGTCGCCCTTCGGCTGTGACCAGTCCAGGGGTGCCTTCATGGTGGCGCACTGCCAGGCGCCGCCACCGGGCGGCGGCGAGGGGGTGCCGCCATCGCCCTCGGCCTCGTCGGGGGCCGGGCAGTTCGTCCAGTCCAGTTTCTGTGCCGTCAGATCCCCGTGCTCGGAGCCGTTGCCGCACCCGGTCAGCAGGGAGGACAGCACCAGGGCGGCGGTCAGGGCGGGGACACGGATCCGGAAGGGGTTCGGCATGCTTCCATCCTGGGGTCGCGCGCGGCCACGCGCGCGGGGCACGAGCCGTACGAGGTACGAGCCGTACGAGGTACGACCCGGTACGGCCCGTGGCACCTCGCCCACGAGGCGTGCCGCGTCCCGTACGAGCGACAACGCGTTCCCCTACGAGCCGAAGCGCATCCCTATGAGCCGGAGCGCACCCGCTTGGAGCCATCTCCTACGGGTCGGAGCGCGTTCCCGAGCCGGTGCGCCTCGCGCCCACGGCATCGGCGCCGTGCCTAGAGCGCTCCCTTGCGGGACAGGTGGTTGAAGGCCAGCCACCCGGGCAGGACCGGCAGCCACAGGGTCAGCAGCCGGTACAACAGGACGGCTGGGGCCGCGACCTCCTTGGGAAGGCCGACTGCGATCAGGCCGACGGTCAGGGTCGCCTCGACCGCGCCGACACCGCCCGGGGTCGGCGCCGCGGAGCCGAGCGCGTTTCCGGCGAGGAAGACGACCGCGACGCTGGCGATGCTCAGCGAGGTCGACTCGTCGCCGAACGCGCGGATGGAGGCGTCCAGGCACATCACGAAGCAGGCGGTGAGCAGCAGCATGCCGCCGATGCCGGTGACGAGTTTCTGCGGCCGCTGGAGCACATCCAGCATGCGCGGCACGACACCCGCGAAGAGCGACCGCACGCGAGTGGCGACGAATTTCCGCAGGAACGGCACCGAGGTCACCACGAGGACCAGTACGGCGACGGTCAGCAGGCCCGCGATGACGGTACGGGACGGCGACAGCGACGGGGTCTTCTCGGTCCCGGTCAGATAGCCGAAGGACAGCAGCATCAGGATGTGGCAGCCGAGCCCGAACAGTTGCGAGGCACCGACGCTCGCCACCGCGAGCCCGGGGCGCACACCCGCGCGCTGCAGGAAGCGCGTGTTGAGGGCGACACCGCCGACCGCCGCGGGCGCCACGATCTTCACGAACGACCCGGCGACCTGCGCCGCCACGGTCCGCAGGAACGGCACCCGCTCGGGCACGAACCCGAGCAGCGCCATCGCGGCGGCGACATAGCTGAGCGCCGAGAACAGCACCGCGGCGATCACCCAGCCCCACTGGGCGTTCGCGATCAGGGGGCCGAACTCGATGTGGGTGAGCTGGGTCAGCAGGTAGTAGGCGCCGATCGCGCCGGCGATGAGGCTGATCAGCGTGCGCGGCCGCACCCGCTCCAGGCGGGCCGGCTCGACGGGGGCCTGCGGCCTGATCTTCAGCACCTGGTGCCGGATCTGGGTGAGCAGGTCCTCCTCGCGGGCCTCCTCCAGTGCCTCGTCCAGGGCCCGCTTCTCGGCCCGCTGCTCGGCGCGCACCGTCTTCTTGTCGGGCTTCTCGGCTTCCTCCGCGCGGGCCTGCTTGGCCTGCCGGGACGCCCCCAGGACCGCGTCGCGCTCGCGCTGGGCGCGTTCTCTGGCCAGCCTTCGCAGCGTCGCGCGCGTGGAGCGCGTGAGTGCGATCGGCTGGAGCATCGGCAGACAGTCGGCGACGGCGTCGGGCCCGAGGACGCCGACCGCCGAGGCCACCGCCCGCTCGGCGCCCACCCGCAGACCGAGCGTGGTGACCAGTTGGGCGATGTCCATGCGCAGCAGCAGTTCACCGGCCGCGATCTCGCCGCCGCGCAGGTCCGTGAGGATCACCTTGCCGGAACGATCCACCAGGATGGCGTCACCCGCCAGCCTGCGGTGCGCGATCCTGCGCGACTGCAACGCCTGCGCCTGTTGCCAGGTGTTGCGCAGCAGTTCGTCGGTGATGTCCTCGTCGGCCAGTGAGTCGAGCGTGCGGCCGCCGGTGTGCTCGTAGACGAGCATCACGGCGTCCGGGCCCAGCTCGGAGGTGGCGATCAGCTTGGGCGCGTTGGCGCCGGCCGCGATCGCCGCGTAGGCCAGCAGCGCCTCCTGCTCCAGGGCCTGGCGCAGCGACTGGAGGCTGGAGCGGGTGGCGAAGCCGCGCAGGGTCAGGTTGCGCCACGCGCGGTAGAAGAAGCCCTGGGCCTGCTGTTCCCGGTCGACGACCGTGACATCCAGCGGCGGGCCGTCCTCCAGGGTGACGAAGTAGCGCCGGCCCCGGTCGCCGTTCTCGGAGTCCAGGGCCTCCTCGCGGGCCGCGCCGACCGGGTGGAAGCCGACGTGCCGCAGACCCGCCAGCAGGGTCCGACCGGTGGGGCGGACGTTGGGGGAGCCGACCGCGTAGAGCGTGCCGTAGGCGACGGTCCAGCCGATCAGCACGGTGAGGATGATCGAGAAGGGTGTCGTGTAGCCGGTGACGAGCATGGAGAACGCGTCGAGCAGCAGCACGATCCACAGGACCGCGCGCCATCTCGGCCGCCGGGACATGCCGACGGCCGTCATATAGGCGATGACGGGAGCGAGATAGCCGTGCACCGGGTCGGTGAGGGCGTGGATGTCACCGGGGGAGGGCTGGGTGAGCGCCTCCTGGATGGAGCCCGGGGCGGCACGCGCGACCCACAGGTCGGTGGCGAGGGTCACGCCGTGGGCGAGGACGGCCGCCAGCACGCCGTCGGCGATGCGCAGTCCGTCCCGTTTGATCAGCCGCTCGATCGCGAAGGCGACGGGCACCAGCAGGATCGCGATGCTGGACGCCAGTCCGGCGATCCTGATCAGCAGGTCGGGGGCCTGTCCGGTGCCCTTGTTGATGTCCTGTTCGAGCCCGGAGGTGGTGCCGTGCGCGAACGCGGCGATGCCGAGCAGCACGGCGATGGCGAGCACGCCGACCAGGAGGCGCATGAGGTCGGAGGGGCGGTGCACGCGCGCGGGGAGCAGCGGTTCGTCGCCTTCCACCTCGTCCGTGTGTGTTTCGTCCGGCACGTGTTCCGCCTTGGGGGCGTCGGGGTCGGCGGCGGGGGCCGGGTGCCCGGCGTCCGGCTCCACGACGTCCGCGTGTGCGGACTCCGGTCCTGCGGCCTCGGGTCGGTCGGGCTCCGGTCGTGTGGACTCCGGACGGGAGGACTCCGGTCGTGCGGTGCCGGATTCCGCCGCGTTCGGGCGTGCGGCGGCGCCAGAGGTGCCCGCCGCTCCGTCGGGGTGCACGCCCTGCTGCTCGGTCGTCTCTTCTTGATCTCGTATCACCAGTCACCGCCCGCACGATGGTGGCATGCCCCACCGACACACGACGGCATCAGGGTGCAGATGCGGGGGCGCACAGTCTGCCCCAAGCGCCGCCCGAGGGCGAGACGGAGGCCTGACGCGTACCGCGCGGGTTGTCGGTGGGGTGCGGCAGGATGGGGCGAATGAGCGAGCAGAGCCTTCCCGAGGACACCGGGGAGGGGTACGCGGACGAGCTGCCCGAGTACGCCGAGCGGGTCCTGGAGGTCGCCGAGCGGATCCCGCCCGGGCGGGTGATGACGTACGGCGACGTCGCGGAGTGGCTGGAGGAGGGCGGGCCGCGCCAGGTGGGGCGGGTGATGTCCCTCTACGGCGGCGTCGCCCCGTGGTGGCGTGTGGTGCGCGCCGACGGGGTGCTGCTGCCGGGGCACGAACTGAGGGCCCTGGACCACTACCGCGCCGAGGGCACTGCGCTGAAGGAGGCCGGCAGGGCCGCGGACGGCCATCTGCCGCGGCTCGACATGAAGCGGGCGCGGTGGGACGGCGGTGCGGACACGGGGGCTCACACCTGACAGCTTCCGCCATCCGAGGCCCCCAGGGGGAACCTGTGGCCCGTTCGAGGGACACCGGGGACATCCGTGGCATGACGTACGTTCGTGGCGTGTGGGGCGCGCGTGCCCTGAGTGCCGCACGAGGCGGATGGGAAGAAGCGGAAGCTCTGCTTCCGTCCGGTTCGTCGGCGTAGCGTCGGCTGCGCGCGTCCCGCTCATCCCGCGGCCACCACACTGCCCGCGCGACCGCGAGCCAACCAGCACACCCACCAGGACCGGCGAACCACGTGAGCTCCTCTTCCTCCACCAGACGCCTGTCGCACCTCCAGGTGCGACAGGGAACCCGTGGCGCTTACCGACTGGTGCGTACTCCGCCGGCCGACGCGGATCCCCCTCGTCTGGACGCCGCACAGCGCGCCGTGGTTGACCACGGGGCCGGCCCGCTGCTCGTCCTCGCTGGTCCCGGCACCGGGAAGACCACCACCCTCGTGGAGTCGGTGGCCGCGCGGATCGCGCGTGGCGGAGACCCCGAGCGGATCCTGGTGCTGACCTTCAGCCGCAAGGCCGCCGTCCAACTGCGTGACCGCATGGCCCTGCGCGTCGGAGCGGCCCGCGCGCCCCGGGCGACCACCTTCCACTCGTACTGCTACGCCCTGGTCCGTGCCCATCAGGACAGCGGCCTCTTTGTCGACCCGCTGCGGCTGCTGTCCGGACCCGAGCAGGACGTCACCGTCCGCGAACTGCTGGCCGGCCAGGCCGAGCTGGAGCGGCTCGGGCTCGACCCGGTGCGCTGGCCGGACGAACTGCGCGCCTGCCTGACCACCAGGGGTTTCGCCGACGAGGTCCGCGCGGTTCTCGCCCGCAGCCGCGAACTGGGCCTGGACCCGGCCGCCCTGGACGCCTTCGCCCGCCGTATCGGCCGCCCCGACTGGCGGGCCGCGGCCGCCTTCCTCGCCGAGTACCTCGACGTCCTCGACCTCCAGGGCGTCCTCGACTACGCCGAACTCGTACACCGCGCGGTGCTGCTCGCCCAGCGTCCCGAGGTCTCCCTGGACCTGGCAGGCCGCTACGACGCCGTGTACGTCGACGAATACCAGGACACCGACCCGGCCCAGGTGCGGCTGCTGGACGCCCTGGCCGGCGGCGGGCGCACGCTGGTCGCGTTCGGCGACCCGGACCAGTCGATCTACACGTTCCGGGGCGCCGACGTGAACGGCATCCTGGACTTCCCGTCGGCCTTCGCGCGCGTGGACGGCCGTCCCGCCCCCGTCGAGGTACTGCGAACCTCCCGCCGCTCCGGCGCCGGACTGCTGGCCGCGACCCGCCTGCTGACCCAGCGGATGCCGCTGACCCGGCTGCCCGCCCACAAGGTGCGCGCCCACCGCGAACTGGCCGCCGCGCGGGACGGCGGCAGCGTCGAGGTCTACACGTACCCGACGCCCGGCACCGAGCTCGACAACATCGCCGACATCCTCCGGCGCGCGCACCTGGAGGATGGCGTGCGCTGGAGCGACATGGCCGTTCTGGTGCGCGCCGGGTCCAGGACCATCCCAACGGTCCGCCGCGCCCTCACCGCGGCCGGCGTACCCCTGGACATCGACGGCGACGACGTTCCGCTGCGCCACGAACCGGCGGTGGCGCCCCTGCTGACGGCACTCAGGGCGGTGGCGCAGGCGGAAGCGGCACACCCCGGTGCGGACGCAGACGCCAACGCGGACGCACCCAGCGGTGGGGACGCACTCCCGGATGCGGACGCACACGCCAGTGCGGAGGACGGCACCGCGGAAACCCCCTGCTGGCTCAGCACCGAGACCGCGCTCACCCTGCTGACCTCCCCCCTCGCCGGCATGGACGCGGCCGACCTGCGCCGCCTCGGCCGCGCCCTGCGGGACGAGGAGCGGGCGGCCGGCAACGCGCTTCCGCCCCCCTCGGACGAGCTGCTCGCGCGGGCGCTCGCCGAACCCGAGCGCCTGGCCGTCCACGACCCCGGGTACGCGCGCGGGGCGCAGCGGCTCGGCGCGCTGCTCAGGAAGGCCCGGGAGCGCCTGGCTGGCGGCGGTACGGCCGAGGAGGCGCTGTGGGACCTGTGGAACGGCACTCCCTGGCCCTCGCGCCTGGAGCGCACCGCGCGGCGCGGCGGCGCGGCCGGCCGCAACGCCGACCGTGACCTGGACGCCGTGTGCGCCCTGTTCGCCACTGCCGCCCGCGCGGAGGAGCGCAGCGGCGGCCGGGGCGCGCTCAACTTCCTGGCGGAGATCGAGGCCGAGGACATCGCCGCCGACACCCTCGCCGGGCGTGCGGTACGCCCCGACGCCGTCCGCCTGCTGACCGCGCACCGCTCCAAGGGCCTGGAGTGGCGCCTGGTCGTCGTCGCCGGCGTCCAGGAGGGCCTGTGGCCCGACCTGCGACGCCGTGGCTCGCTCCTGGAGGCGGACCGTATCGGCCGCGACGGACTCGCCGAACCGCTCACCCCGGGCGCGCTTCTCGCGGAGGAGCGCCGCCTGTTCTACGTCGCCGCCACGCGCGCGCGTGAACGCCTCGTCGTCACCGCAGTGAAGGCCCCCGCGGACGACGGCGACCAGCCCTCCCGGTTCCTCACCGAACTGGGCGCCGAACCCCAGGACGTCACCGGGCGGCCCCGCCGCCCGCTCTCCGTGGCCGCCCTGGTCGCCGAATTGCGCGCGACCACGGTCGACCCGCGCGCGTCCGACACGCTGCGGGAGGCCGCCGCCCGGCGTCTGGCACGGCTGGCCGCGCTCGCCGACGAGGACGGCCGCCCTCTGGTGCCCTCCGCCCACCCCTACCGCTGGTGGGGCATGTTCGAGCCGACCGAGAGCAAGGTGCCGCTGCGCGACCGCGACCAGCCCGTCGTGCTCTCCGGCAGCGCCCTGGACCAGCTTGCCAACACCTGCAGCCTGCAGTGGTTCCTGGGCCGCGAGGTGAAGGCCGACGCGCCCGCCACCACCGCCCAGGGCTTCGGCAACGTCGTGCACGTCCTGGCCGACGAGGTCGCCTCCGGACGCACCCCCGCCGACCTCGCCGTCCTCATGGAGCGCCTGGAGTCGGTGTGGAACGCGCTCGCCTTCGACGCCCCCTGGAAATCGGCCCAGGAGAAGGACAACGCGCGCGTGGCGCTCGAACGGTTCCTGAAGTGGCACGTCCTGGACCGCACCGCACGCACTCCGGTGGCCAGCGAGCAGGACTTCGACGTCAGCCTCGAAGCGGGCGACTACGAGGTGCGCATCCGTGGCCAGATGGACCGCGTGGAGACGGACGGCGAGGGCCGTGCGTACGTCGTCGACTTCAAGACCGGCAAGCAGGTCCCGAGCGCGGCCGAGGTGACCCGCCATCCGCAGCTCGCCGTCTACCAGCTCGCGGTCCGCGAGGGCGCCGTGGACGACGCCTTCGACGGCGTACGCCCCGAGGCCGGCGGCGCCGAACTGGTCCACCTCCGGCAGGGCGCCGCCCAGCGCGACGGCGGCGAGACCCTGCCCAAGGTGCAGGCCCAGGAGCCGCTGGAGGGGGAGTGGGTCGGCGAACTGCTGGCCACCGCCGCCGGCAAGGTCCTCGACGAACGCTTCACACCGACCACCGGCCAGCACTGCACGCACTGCGCCTTCCGGGCGTCGTGCAGCGCGCGCCCCGAGGGGCGTCACGTGGTCGAGTGACGTACGACGCCCGTCCCACCGTTGTCAGTGGTCACCGTTAGCCTCGACGACATGCCCGCCCGTATCACCGACCCCGAGCAGCTCAAAGAGCTCCTCGGCATCCCGTTCACCCAGGAGCAGACGGCCTGCATCGTCGCGTCGCCCGCCCCGCAGGTGATCGTGGCCGGAGCCGGGTCGGGCAAGACGACGGTGATGGCGGCCCGCGTCGTCTGGCTGGTCGGCACCGGACAGGTGGCCCCGGAGCAGGTCCTCGGTCTGACCTTCACCAACAAGGCGGCGGGCGAACTCGCCGAACGCGTCCGCAAGGCGCTCGTCAAGGCGGGCGTCACCGACCCCGACGTCATCGACCCGGACAACCCGCCCGGCGAGCCGGCCATCTCGACGTACCACGCCTTCGCGGGCCGCCTGCTGACCGACCACGGCCTGCGCATCGGCCTGGAGCCGGCCTCCCGGCTGCTCGCCGACGCCACCCGCTACCAGCTCGCCGCGCGCGTGCTGCGCGAGGCGCCCGGCCCCTACCCGGCCCTCACCCGCTCCTTCGCCGACCTGATCAGCGACCTGCTCACGCTCGACTCCGAACTCGCCGAACACCTCGTACGCCCCGAGGACCTGCGGGCCTGGGACGCCGGACTGCTGAACACCCTCGCGGCCGTCAAGCTCAGCAACGCCGACCTGCGCAAGGTCCCCGAGACGGCCGCCGCCCGCCGCGAACTGGCCGAGCTCGTCCTGCGCTACCGGACCGCCAAGCGCGAGCGGGATCTGCTCGACTTCGGCGACCAGATCGCGCTGTCCGCGACGCTGGCCGGCATCCCCGAGGTGGGCCGGCTGCTGCGCAACGAGTTCCGTGTCGTACTCCTCGACGAGTACCAGGACACCTCGGTGGCCCAACGAGTCCTCCTGGCAGGCCTGTTCGGCGGCGGCACCGGCCACCCCGTGACCGCCGTCGGCGACCCCTGCCAGGCCATCTACGGCTGGCGCGGTGCCTCCGTCGCCAACCTGGACGACTTCCCCGAGCACTTCGCGCACGCCGACGGGAGTCCCGCCACCCGCCAGGCGCTCAGCGAGAACCGCCGCAGCGGCGGCCGCCTGCTCGACCTCGCCAACGGCCTCGCCGAGCCGCTGCGCGCCATGCACGCGGGCGTGGCGGCCCTCCGCCCGGCGCCGGGCGCGGAACTCGACGGCATGGTCCGCTGCGCTCTGCTGCGCACCCACGCCGACGAGATGCACTGGATCGCCGACTCCGTCGCCCACCTCGTCCGCACCGGCACGGCACCCGGCGAGATCGCGGTCCTGTGCCGTACGGCGACCGACTTCGCGGAGATCCAGGGGGCCCTCGTCGCGCGCGACGTCCCGGTCGAGGTGGTCGGCCTCTCCGGGCTGCTGCACCTGCCCGAGGTCGCCGATCTCGTCGCCGTCTGCGAGGTCCTCCAGGACCCCGGCGCCAACGCCTCCCTGGTGCGGCTGCTGACCGGCCCGCGCTGGCGCATCGGCCCCCGCGACCTCGCCCTCCTCGGCCGTCGCGCCCGGCTGCTGGTGTCCCACGCGCGCGTGGGCGACGCCGACGACCCGGACCGCAGGCTCGCCGCGGCCGTCGAGGGGATCGACCCCGCCGAGGTGATATCGCTCGCGGACGCCCTGGACACCTTCCTGGAGCTGCCGCTCGACACCGAGCAGGAGGACGACGGCCTGCCGTTCTCGCCGGACGCGCGCGTGCGCTTCGCCCGCCTGGCCACCGAACTGCGCGAGCTGCGCCGCTCCCTGTCCGACCCGCTGATGGACGTCCTGCACCGCGTCCTCGCGGTCACCGGCCTGGAGGTGGAACTGTCCGCGTCCCCGCACGCGCTGGCCGCCCGCCGCCGCGAGACGCTCTCCAACTTCCTGGACGTCGCCGCCTCCTTCGCGGCCGGCGACCAGGAGGCGACCCTGCTCGCCTTCCTCGGCTTCCTGCGCACCGCCGCCCAGTACGAGAAGGGCCTCGACAACGCCCTGCCCGGCGGCGAGAACACCGTCAAGGTGCTGACCGCGCACCGGTCCAAGGGCCTGGAGTGGGACGTCGTCGTCGTTCCCGGGCTGGTCAAGGGCACCTTCCCGAGCAGCCAGGGCCGTGAGAAGTGGACCGCCCAGGCCAAGGTCCTCCCACACGCCCTGCGCGGCGACACCGACACCCTGCCCGACGTCGAGGCCTGGGACTCACGGGGCATGAAGGCCTTCCACGAGGCCATGAAGGACCACCAGCACACCGAGGAACTCCGCCTCGGTTACGTCACCTTCACCCGCCCCCGCTCCCTGCTCCTCGGTTCCGGCCACTGGTGGGGCCCCAGCCAGAAGAAACCGCGCGGCCCTTCCGACTTCCTCCAGGCCCTGTACGACCACTGCGCCACCGGACACGGCGAGATCGAGGTCTGGGCCGACGAACCGGAGGCGGACGAGGAGAACCCGGCCCTGCACACGGCGAGCGCCGACCAGGTGTGGCCGCTCCCCCTGGACGAGGCCGCGCTGGCCCGCCGCCGCGCGGCCGCCGAGACGGTCCTCGCCTACCTGAACGGGCTCACCGCAGGGGAGGACGGCCATCCAGCGGCCGGTCACGACCCCGCCACCCACGAGGACCCGGAGTGGCCCCCGCCACCCGACGACGAGGAACCCGAGGAACCCGAGGAACCCGACCCCCACGAGGACGACTTCCCGGACGAGGACTCCGCCGACTGGGCGTCCTGGAGCGCCGGCCGTCCCACGGTCCCGCACCAGGCCACGCCCGCCGAGCGCCCGCCCTCGCACATGCCGGAGCAGGAAGGCGCCCCAGAAACGGAACACGCACGCGTGCCGGAGCCCGAGGGCCCCACTCTCACCCCCGAGGAAGCCCGCGCCATCGCCTCCTGGGACCGCGACCTCGACGCCCTCACCGGCGAGCTGCTGCGCGCCCGCCGCAGCGTCACCGACGTGCCCCTGCCGGCCACGCTCTCCGCCACCCAGCTGATGCGGCTGGCCGAGGACCCGGACGGGCTCGCGCAGGAACTCGCGCGCCCCATGCCACGCCCTCCGCAACCGGCCGCACGCCGGGGCACCCGCTTCCACGCCTGGGTCGAGGCGCGCTTCGAAGAGCTCACCCTGCCCATGCTGGAGCCCGACGAGCTGCCCGGAAGCGACGCGGAGATCGCCGACGAACGCGACCTCGAAGCCCTCAAGGACGCCTTCGAACGCACCGAGTACGCCCATCGCACGCCCTACCGCGTGGAGGCCCCCTTCCAGCTCGCCCTCGCCGGCCGGGTCGTACGGGGCCGTATCGACGCCGTATACAGGACCGGACACGGCGACGAGGCGACGTACGAGATCGTCGACTGGAAGACCAGCCGTACCCGGGCCGCCGACCCGCTCCAGCTCGCGATCTACCGGATCGGCTGGGCCGAGCAGCACGGCGTGCCACCCGAGTCGGTCACGGCCGCGTTCGTGCACGTCCGTACCGGTGAGGTGGAACGGCCGGACGGGCTGCCGGACCGGGCCGCCCTGGAAAGGCTGATCGTCGGACGAGCCGAGTGTGACGAACCGCCCGCCGAGGATGTCCGTGCGGGCCGATAGGCTCGTGACCATGAGCCAGACCCCGGACAGCGCTGTCCGTACGTACATCGAGCAGCACCGTGCCGCCTTCCTCGACGACCTTGCCGAGTGGCTGCGCATCCCGTCCGTGTCGGCCCAGCCCCAGCACGCCCCCGATGTCCGCCGCAGCGCCGACTGGCTCGCCGCCAAGCTCAAGGAGACCGGCTTCCCGACCGCCGAGGTCTGGGAGACGCCCGGCGCCCCGGCCGTCTTCGCCGAGTGGCCTGCGGCCGACCCCGAGGCACCCACGGTCCTCGTCTACGGCCACCACGACGTGCAGCCCGCCGCCCGTGAGGACGGCTGGGACAGCGGCCCCTTCGAGCCGGTCGTCCGGGACAGCCGCCTCTACGCGCGCGGGGCGGCAGACGACAAGGGCCAGGTGTTCTTCCACACACTCGGCGTCCGCGCCCACCTCGCCGCCACCGCCCGCACCGCACCCGCCGTCAACCTGAAGCTGCTGATCGAGGGCGAGGAGGAGTCCGGCTCCCCGCACTTCCGGGCGCTCCTCGAACACCACACGGACCGGCTCGCCGCCGACGCCGTGATCGTCTCCGACACCGGCATGTGGTCCGAGGACACCCCCACCGTGTGCACCGGCATGCGCGGGCTCGCCGAGTGCGAGATCGTCCTGCACGGCCCCGACCAGGACATCCACTCCGGCGCCTTCGGCGGTGCCGTCCCCAACCCGGCCACCGTCGCGGCCCGCCTGGTCGCCGCCCTGCACGACGAGCACGCACGCGTGGCGATCCCCGGCTTCTACGACGGCATCGTCGAACTCAGCGACCGCGAGCGGCAGCTGTGGGCCGAGCTGCCGTTCGACGAGGAGAGCTGGCTGCGCGAAGCGCATTCGTACGCCACCGAGGGCGAGGCCGGGCACACCACCCTGGAGCGCGTCTGGGCGCGCCCCACCGCCGAGGTCAACGGCATCGGCGGCGGCTACCAGGGCCCCGGCAGCAAGACGATCATCCCGTCCTCGGCCATGCTCAAGCTGTCGTTCCGGCTGGTCGCCGGTCAGGAGCCCGACCACATCGAGAAGGCCGTCCGCGCCTGGGCCACCGAGCGGATCCCCACCGGCATCCGCGCCGAGATCACCTTCCTGCCGGCCACGCGCCCCTGTCTGACCCCGCTCGACCACCCAGGCCTGCAATCGCTGGCCCGCGCCATGGGCCGCGCCTTCGAGGGACCGGTCCGGTTCACCCGTTCGGGTGGCTCGGGGCCCGCCGCGGACCTCCAGGACGTCCTCGGCGCACCCGTCCTCTTCCTGGGCATCTCCATCCCCTCCGACGGCTGGCACGCCCCGAACGAGAAGGTCGAGCTGGACCTCCTCCTCAAGGGCGTCGAGACCAGCGCCTACCTGTGGGGTGACCTGGCCGAGAACTGGCGCCATGCCCCCTGACCCCTCCGCGCCGTCCGGAGCGGCACCGCGCGCGGGGCACACTGGAAGGGCCGCCCCGCCCGTCCCGCCCCCCGACCCGGCCTCCTCCCACCCTTCGTCCCGCCGAACCGCCCGCTGAAACATCCGTTGCACTGGGGGAGTTGGAAGCACCCGTGACCACCTGGACCGACCACACCGCCGACCGACCCGTCTCGCTCACCGCCCCGAGCGGCATCGACCGCGCTGCCCACCACCGGCTCGACGAGGCCTGGCTCGCGGCGGCGTGGAGCCACCCCGACACCCGCTGCTTCGTGGTCTCCGGCGGCCAGGTCCTCATCGACGAGACGCCCGACGGCCGCACCGAGCTCGTCATGACCCCCTCATTCGAGGCCCCCCTCACCGAAGCCCACCGCTACTTCCTGGGCACCGACGAGGACGGCGTCAGCTACTTCGCACTCCAGAAGGACGCCCTGCCCGGCCGTATCGACCAGTCCGCGCGCCCCGCCGGCCTGCGCGAGGCGGGGCTGCTGCTGTCGCCTCGCGACGCGGGCCTGATGGTGCACGCGGTCGGGCTGGAGAACTGGCAGCGCACCCACCGCTTCTGCTCACGCTGCGGCGAGCGCACGGTCATCGCCGCCGCCGGCCACATCCGCCGCTGCCCCGCCTGCGGCGCCGAGCACTACCCGCGCACCGACCCCGCCGTGATCATGGCCGTCACCGACGAGGACGACCGCATCCTGCTCGGCCGACAGGTCCACTGGCCCGAGGGCCGCTTCTCCACGCTCGCCGGCTTCGTCGAGCCCGGCGAGTCCACCGAGCAGGCGGTGCGCCGGGAGGTCTTCGAGGAGGCCGGGATCACCGTCGGCCCCGTCGAGTACGTCGCCAGCCAGCCCTGGCCGTTCCCGTCCAGCCTCATGCTCGGCTTCATGGCCCGCGCGACCTCGACCGAGATCAACGTCGACGGCGACGAGATCCACGAGGCCCGCTGGTTCTCCCGCGACGAACTGGGCGCCGCCTTCGACTCAGGCGACGTCCTGCCGCCGTACGGGATCTCCATCGCGGCCCGCCTGATCGAGATGTGGTACGGCAAGCCCCTGCCCACCAGGAGCTTCGTCTGAGACGGCGACCCGGGCGATGAGCGACACCTACTGGAACCACAACGTCCACTACCACCCCGTGGTGCTGGACGCCGTACCGCACGGCTGCCGTGCCGCCCTCGACGTCGGCTGCGGCGACGGCCTGCTGGCCGCCAAGCTCGCGGCCAGGGCGGAGTCGGTGACCGGCGTGGACCGGTCACCGGAGATGATCCGGCTGGCGCACAAGCGGGACACGGGAAACGTCACCTTCCTGGACGGCGACTATCTCGACGGCGCGCTCCTCGACGAGGGGAGCTACGACTTCGTCAGCGCGGTCGCCGTCATCCACCACGTCCCCTTCGACGACGCGATCGACCGGCTGACGGGGCTGCTCGCGCCCGGCGGCCGGCTGGTCATCGTCGGCATGGCGCACAACCGCACCCTCCTGGACCGGGTGATCAGCGGCTGCGGGGTCCCCGTGACCCTGCTGCTGCGCGCACGCAGACGCGGCGGCGAGAGGGGTCCGTCCGGTATGCCCGTCGAGGACCCGATCATGAACTGGCGGGAGGTCCGGCGGGCCACCGCGCACCTGCTCCCCGGACGCAGATACCGGCGCCGGCTGCTGTGGCGTTACACCCTGGTGTGGGACAAGCCGGGTGACACACGCGAAGGCGGTCCCTGAACCGGATCAGGGACCGCCTTGCGCGAGGAATGCGAAGAAAACTACGCGCCGACCTTCTGCTTGACCTGGGCCAGCGAGGGGTTCGTCAGCGTCGAGCCGTCGGCGAAGAGCACCCTGGGCACGGTCTGTAGAGTTCCCTCCAGAGTGGAGGCGGCCAGGGGACCTGCATACAGAGCGCCCCCTCCGGTGACCTTGACCGGAGGGGGCGAAGCGCTGGAGAGCGTCAGACCGCGAGAGCCTGCTTCACCTGGGCAAGACTCGGGTTCGTCATGACAACCTCGTCACCACCGTTGGCGGGAACTACCAGAACCGTCGGGACTGTCTGGTTTCCGCCGTTCGCCTTCTCCACGAACGCGGCCGACTTCGGGTCCTGCTCGATGTTGATCTCGGTGTACGCGATGCCCTCGCGGTCCATCTGGCTCTTCAGCCGGCGGCAGTAGCCGCACCACGTGGTGCTGTACATCGTCACAGTGCCCTGCATCTCGCTCGCGCTCCTTCTGGCAGCTAGGGGAAGTTCGTCCAGGGGAGGAACGCATGCGGTCCATCCGCCATTCCCGCAGCACGGGCCCTGCGCGGCGCCTGCCGCATTAGTACGACTGCGCGGGCCCGCCTGTGGACAACCGGCACAGCAGTCTCCGGCGACCTGGCAGCATGGCCGTGTGACAGCAGCAACGCGCTCCTCCCTCTTCCCACAGGTACCGGACTCTGCCGACGCGGTGCTCGAAGGGCTCGACCCCGAGCAGCGTGCGGTGGCGACCGCCCTGCACGGCCCGGTGTGCGTGCTGGCCGGAGCCGGTACCGGCAAGACCCGGGCGATCACCCACCGGATCGCCTACGGGGTGCGGGCCGGCATTCTCCAGCCGTCCAGCGTGCTCGCCGTCACCTTCACCAACCGCGCCGCCGGGGAGATGCGCGGCCGGTTGCGCCAGCTCGGCGCCCAGGGGGTGCAGGCCCGCACCTTCCACTCGGCCGCGCTGCGCCAGCTCCAGTTCTTCTGGCCGAAAGCGATCGGTGGCTCGCTGCCCCGGCTCGTCGACCGCAAGGTCCAGTTGGTCGCGGATGCGGCAGCCGCCTGCCGCATCCGCCTCGACCGTGGGGAGCTGCGGGACGTCACCGCCGAGATCGAGTGGTCCAAGGTCACCCAGACCGTTCCCGCCGACTATCCGCCCGCCGCAGTGAAGGCGGGCCGCGAGGCACCACGCGACCCGGCCGAGATCGCCCAGATCTACTCGGTCTACGAGGGCCTCAAGCGTGACCGCGCGGTCATCGACTTCGAGGACGTCCTGCTGCTCACCGTCGCGATCCTGCAGGACCGGCACGACATCGCGGAGCAGGTCCGCGCCCAATACCAGCACTTCGTCGTCGACGAGTACCAGGACGTCAGCCCCCTCCAGCAGCGCCTGCTGGAACTGTGGCTCGGCGACCGTGACAGCCTGTGCGTCGTCGGCGACGCCAGTCAGACCATCTACTCGTTCACAGGAGCAACGCCCGACCATCTGCTCGACTTCCGCACCCGCCACCCCGGGGCCACCGTCGTCAAGCTGGTCCGGGACTACCGCTCCACACCCCAGGTCGTCCACCTCGCCAACGGCCTGCTGGCCCAGGCCCACGGCCGAGCCGCCGACCACCGCCTGGAGCTGATCTCCCAGCGTCCCGCAGGACCCGAGCCCGTCTACACCGAGTACGCCGACGAGCCCGCCGAGGCCGAGGGCGCCGCCCGCCGTATCCGCGAGCTCGTCGACGCCGGCGTCCCGGCCGCCGAGATCGCCATCCTGTTCCGGACCAACTCCCAGTCCGAGACCTATGAGCAGGCACTCGCCGACGCCGGGGTGCCCTACCAGCTGCGCGGTGCGGAGCGGTTCTTCGACCGGCCCGAGGTGCGCAAGGCGGGCGTCGCCCTGCGCGCCGCGGCCCGCTTCGGCGGCAATGACGCACTGCTCGACGACACCGTGGACCTGGCCTCCCAGGTGCGCGCGGTCCTGTCCGGGGAGGGCTGGACCACCGAGCCGCCGGCCGGCTCCGGCGCGGTCCGGGAGCGCTGGGAGTCGCTGGCCGCCCTGGTCAACCTGGCGCACGACGTCGCCGCCGCCCGCGCCACCGCCACCCTCGCCGACTTCGTCGCGGAACTCGACGAACGTGCGGGGGCCCAGCACGCCCCGACCGTCCAGGGCGTCACCCTCGCCTCCCTGCACTCGGCGAAGGGCCTGGAGTGGGACGTCGTCTTCCTGGTCGGTGTCGCCGAGGGCATGATGCCGATCACCTATGCGAAGACCGACGAGCAGATCGAGGAGGAACGCCGTCTCCTCTATGTCGGCGTGACCCGCGCCAGAGAACGGCTCCATGTCTCCTGGTCCCTCTCCCGCACCCCCGGCGGCCGCCCGAACCGCAGGCCCAGCCATTTCCTGGACGGCCTGCGCCCCGGCTCCACCGGCACCGTCGGCCGCGGCTCCGGCGCCGGCACCGGAGGTGTCGAACGCGGCTTCACCGTCGGCCCCGCGGCCGCACCCCGGCGCACCCAGCGCACCCCCGCCCGCTGCCGGGTCTGCGGACGCACTCTCACCGACGCCGGCGAGATGAAGCTGATGCGCTGCGACGGCTGCCCCTCCGACATGGACGAGGGCCTCTACGAGCGGCTGCGGGAGTGGCGCGCGGACCAGGCCCGGCTCAGTGGCCAGCCCGCCTTCTGTGTCTTCACCGACAGGACGCTGATGGCCATCGCCGAGAGCGCGCCCGACGACGACCGCGAGCTGGCCCGCATCCCCGGCGTCGGCATGCGCAAGCTCAACCGTTACGGCGCCGATGTTCTGGCCATCTGCGCAGGCCAGCAGACCGCAGGAGAAGCCGGGGGGGACTGATGCGAACTGGTCGGAAAAATAGTTTGCGCATGCCCCGGCAATCCCCATAGGTTCTAGGCACGGAAGCGGCGGCCTTCTCGAAGGCCCGGTTCCGTGTTGTACTTGCATACCCGAGCGGACTGGTCATCCCAGTCCCCTAGACGCCGAGAGGAGGCGAGTCCAGTGATCACCATCAAGACCAGCAACATCAGTGCGGCCAAAATGACCGATCTCTCGGCCGTCTCCGTGTGCATGCTCGGCGTCTCGAACCTGGGCACCGGTCTGTCCGGCATTCCTGCCGTGCGTCCGGCGTCCGCCGTTTCCCTGGCGGGTCTTCCCGTCCGTGAGCGCAATGAGCGACCGACCAAGGCACTGGAAGCAGTAGCGGCACAGGCCCAGGCCTATGCCTTTGCGGCAGCCGGTGCCGGAAGCCGGAAGCAGACGACGCAGCACCACCTGATGTGGGCCTTCCGTGGGCCAGAACCCTGGAGTGATCCAGCCTGATCGATCAGGCCGGCGCCTTCAGGGCCGCGGAACCCCATCCGGGATCCGCGGCCCTTCTGTTTGTCCCCACCACAGGGACAGACGGGCGAAGGGGCCTCGGGGCAAGAGCAGAACCCGGTACCAGCCGCCAACCGGTCCAACCGGACCGGAACGACCAGACGAGGAAGAACACCCCGTGCAACTCGAAGCGCACGCCCCGTCCGTACCGCCTTCCGAAACGATCCCCCCGCCCGGCCTCACGGAGGACTCCACCTTGACTCCGCTCACCGCGCTCACCGCGCTCGACGACGCCATCGAGAACCTCGGCGTGCCCGTCCCCTGCCGCTCCTACGACCCGGAGGTCTTCTTCGCCGAGTCGCCGGCGGACGTCGAGTACGCCAAGTCCCTCTGCCGCACATGCCCGCTGGTCGAGGCCTGCCTCGCCGGTGCCAAGGAGCGGCGTGAGCCCTGGGGTGTCTGGGGTGGCGAGCTGTTCGTCCAGGGTGTCGTCGTCGCCCGCAAGCGGCCGCGTGGCCGCCCGCGCAAGAACCCGGTCATGGCATGAACATCCAAGGAACGATCGACCGCCCCCTCACGCACGACCCCAGGAAACAGGCCCCGATGAAGCCGTCCACCAGCGAGCCCACAGGCTCCGCGATCCCAGACTTCACCACCGCCGGTACGACTACCGGCTCGCGTCAGAACAGGACCCGCGAGATGCAACTCATCCCAGAAGCCCTGGCTCGTGCGCATATGCGCGAGCGACTGCACGAGGCCGAGCGGGAACGCCGGGCCGTGCGCCTGGCGACCGCTCGCCGGATGCAGCGCCGGGCCGAGCGCGCCTCGATGCGCGCCCGCCGTGCGCTCGCCATGGCCGTCATGCAGTAATCCCGAGCACCTGAAGCGGTGGCCTCCCGGCTGAGGAGGCGAAAGCTACCCGCGGGGGCCGGTCCGGCCGAACGGACCGGCCTCCGCGGTGCGTTGTGCCCTCGGATCCGCACGCCGCGGCGTTATCGTCGCCGGGTGACGAGTCTTCCCGGAGGCAGTGATCACGGTGGTTCCGCCACGGAGCCCCACCCTCTTGTGTGCGCCCGCTGCGGCGCCCCGGCCCACGGCCCCCAGTCCACCACCTGGACCTGCTCCGTGGAGAGAGGCGTCCGCCAGTTCTTCTGCGACACCTGCTCCAGGGACAACCTCAGAGCGATCGAGGGCCGGCTCGACTCGTCCTGGTGGTGATCACCGCGCCTGCTGCGGCCCCTACTGCACCTCTACGGCCGCCTCGGTCTCCTCGGCTTCTTCTTCCCCCGCTTCTTCGGTCTCTTCGGGCACGAACCCGGGCAGCCACGCCTCCAGTTCCTCCCGCAGCCGTACCGTCGCGCCCAGTTGGCACAGCACGCCGATGGTGCTCAGGGTCACCCGGTGTATCAGCAGGTAGGCCGGCGGCAGGTTGAGCTGTCTGCCCAGCTGGTAGGCGGGGTTGCGGGGGTCGGCGATGCGGGCCGCCTGGCTGCGCATCCAGTTGCGGGTGAAGGTGAACGCGTCGACCTGTGCCGGTTCGATGATCGGCAGCAGATAGTCCAGGACGGCGTCGGGGTCAAGCTCTATGGTCTCCTTGACGAATCCCTCGGCGCACAGCAACTCGTAGACCGCCTCGGCATCACCGTCCAGCGTCATCCGCAGGGAGTCGCCGATCGGGGTGGGCAGGCCGCCCGTGAGGCGGTCGACCGTGCCGAAGTCCAGCACGCCCAGGCGCCACTCCTCCTCGTCCTTTGGCCCACCGGGCAGCAGACGGAAGTTTCCCGGGTGCGGGTCGGCGTGCAGCAGGCCGGTGCGGGCCGGACCCGAGAACAGGAACCGTGCCAGGAGCTGCCCGGCCCGGTCGCGCTGTTCCTGCGTACCCTCCGAGATGATCTCGGAGAGCGGTATTCCGTCGATCCACTCCGTGACCAGGACCTGCTCGCGCTGGTGCACCACTGCGGGGACCACCACATCGGGGTCGTCCGCGAACTCCTCCGCGTGCGCCGCCTGGGCCTGCGCCTCCAGGGCGTAGTCCAGCTCCTCGGAGACCCGGTCGCGCAGCTCCGTGATCAGCGGCTTGATGTCCATGCCCGGGATCAGCGGACCCAACAGGCGGGCGAAGCGGCTCAGTTGCCCGAGATCGGACAGCAGGGCCTCGCCGGCTCCCGGATACTGCACCTTGACCGCGACCGCACGACCGTCGTGCCACACCGCCCGGTGCACCTGGCCGATCGAGGCCGCCGCCGCGGGCTTCTCCTCGAACTCCAGGAACAGCTCCCGCCAGTCCTCGCCGAGACGGTCGGCGAGCACGGCGTGCATGGTGCGGGTCGGCATCGGCGGCGCGGCGTCCTGGAGTCTGGTGAGGGCCGCCCGGTAGGGGCCGGCGACCTCCTCGGGGAGGGCGGACTCGAAGACGGACAGGGCCTGCCCGAATTTCATGGCCCCGCCTTTCAACTCTCCCAGGACTTTGAAGAGTTGCTCCGCCGTGCGCTGTTGCAGCTCCCGGCCGACGATCTCTGCGGACTCGCCGACGATGCGCTTGCCCAGACCCCAGGTCGCCCGGCCTGCGATGCCGAGCGGGAGCGCGGCGAGCTTGGCGGTCCGGGTGACCGCCTTCCGGGGAAGATCAGACATGCGCCCTCCAAGTCCCAGTCGGCCGTGCGGCGTCCGTGCGCTCTCGTCGCCCTGCCGACGGCCGTTGCACCACCATTGTCTCGTGTGGAGCCCCGTTGGTTGAGGAGTGTTCCACCTCAGCTTTCTCCGCCGCTCCGCAGGGGCATGCGGGGTGCGGCCAGACCGGCCGCGCATGCCAGTGCAGAGCCGGCACGGACGCCTCCCAGCGTGTTCCGGTGCCGGACGGCGACTCTCCGTCGAGGAAGGCCAGGGCATGAGCGGCGGCCAGCCCGGCCACGGCCGTCGCCAGCGTCAGATCGCAGGCCCCCACCCGGCGGGACTGCCCGGACCGCCACTGGGCGATCAGGCGTGGCCAGGCCGGATCCCGGTCCGTACGGTGCTCGTGCAGACAGCCGGCGCAGCCAGTCCCACCCGGCAGGACGAGCGGACCGACGACGCCGGTGCCCTCCACGACCCCCGTGTAGAGGTGAGGTGTCCCGGAGGCCATGAGCGGTTCGGCGGCGCGCGCGTCAGGGGCGTGCACCAGGACGTCGTCGCGCGGGGCGATGACCACCAGGGAGAGGCCGGGTTCTTCCGCGGCCGGGTCCGGGCGGCGCGGTGGGCGGTCCGGGGCGGCCCGGCGGACGACCCTGCGCGCGGCCTCGTCCCGCCGCTCGCCGACGGCCTCCGCGGGCAGCCCGCCCGGTGCCACGTCCCACGGCTGGACGCGGCCCACATCGCGCACATCGACCTCGCCGACACCCGCGCCCGACAGCAGCGCGGCCAGCGTGACACCGACCCGGCCCGCGCCCCGCACCTGCACCCGCAGCGCACGCCGGGCCGCCAGCCGGCCGATCGCGCCGCCCGGCTCCGGAGTGATCAGGGACAGCGAGGCAAGATCGGGACGGAGCCGGTCCAGGACCTCCTGCTTCTCGCGCAGCGCCTCCACCGCCGGCCCGCCGCCGCGTGCGTCGTCGACGAGCCCGGCTCGTGACAGCCGTTCCACCAGCGCGTCGACATGCCCGTCCGGCAGGTCCATGCGCCGCCCTTCCTGACGCAGCAGCGCGAGCCCCCGGGTGCCGTTGAGCAGGTCCAGAAAGCTGCCGGTCGCCGTGTCCAGCGGCCCGAGTGTCACCGCGTGCGCCGGGGTCATCCCGAACTGCACGGTGTTGAGATCGCGCCAGCCGCGCCGGAGCGCGGGCTTCACCAACGGATGCATGACAGGCCCCCGTAGCTGTCTCAAGGTCATGGAACATCCCCGTCTGCCGGAGGAGCCGGTCACGCTCCGCCGACGACTGCCAGCATGCCCGTCCCGCTCGGCGGGCGTCGAAAGTTGTCCACAGGCTGTGAGTATTCGTCGTACAAATCAGACGCATGGTGGGGGATCGGCATCGAACCGTCCCGGACCCGGGACTTCCCCCAGGTGCAGCGGGTAACGTCGGGGCGTGCCCGCCGACCCACTGCACCGTGCCGGAAACCCACAGCGCAGCATGACAAGCCAGCCGCCCAGCGGCTTGGGGGTGAGCGCGATCGAGGTTCGCAGAAGCGCCCGGCGCCGCCGGACGGTCTCCGCGTACCGCGAGGGCGATCGCACCGTCGTGCTGATCCCCGCCCGGATGTCCGAGGCGGAGGAAAAACGCTGGGTGACCGTCATGCTCAACAAACTCGCTGCCCAGGAGAGCAAGCGAGTGCTGGGCGACGCCGAACTGGCCGAGCGCGCCGAGCGGCTGTCGGCCCAGTACTTCGACGGCCGGGCCCGCCCCGCCTCGGTGCGCTGGGTCACCAACCAGAACACCCGCTGGGGTTCCTGCACCCCCGCCGAGGGCAGCATCCGCCTCTCGCACCGGCTCCAGGGCATGCCCGAGTATGTCGTCGACTATGTGCTCTGCCATGAACTGGCGCATCTGCTGGTGCCCGGGCACGGTCCCGACTTCTGGCGGCTTCTGGAGGCGTTTCCGCGGACCGAGCGGGCCCGGGGCTACCTCGAAGGGGTGGTCGCCGCCGACCGATTGCCCCATGCGCCCGGCGCCCGCGGTGAGTGACGCGCCCCGCAAGTGCTCCCTTCGGAGCCGCCGAGCGCGGTTGTGTACCGGGTCTGTACCGACTTCCTCCGATGTCCGAGTTAGCCGTTAGCCTGGCGCGACGCACTCACATTCGGGACGGGGGACGGTCGTAACGCATGGCCAGGGAATTCCAACGCGGCCACAAGGCCAGGATCAGTGACCTCACGGCGGGCACGGATCTGTACGTAGGTGTGCAGATCTCCGGGCCCGGACTGACCTTCGACATCAGCTGCTTCGGCCTGGACGCCGAGGAACGGCTTTCGGACGACCGGTACTTCGTCTTCTTCAACCAGCCGAAGTCCCCCGAGGAGTCCATCCAGTTGCTGGGTGCGCAGGCGGGCGACACGGAGTCCTTCCGGGTCACGCTGGACAGGATCCCGCCGCGGATCCAGAAGCTGGCGTTCACCGCGACCATCGACGGCGCCGGGCAGATGTCCCAGGTCGCGCCCGGATACATCCGGATCGTCGCGGGCGGCGAGGAGGTGGCCCGGTACTCCTTCAACGGCTCGGAGTTCTCCACAGAACGCGCAGTGATGCTGGGTGACTTCTACCTGAAGGACGTGTGGCGCTTCGCCGCCGTCGGCCAGGGCTTCGACGGTGGTCTGGACGCGCTGCTGAAGAACTTCGGCGGCGAGGTGATGGAGGAGGAGGCGCCCGCCGCGCCTGAGCCGCAGCAGTCGCAGGCCGCCTCCGCGCCCGGATTCGCGCCGCCTGCCTTCGGCGCCCCGTCCGCGCCCGCGCCGGCCCCTGCGCCCGCGCCCGCCCCGGCACCTGCCCCCCAGGGCTTCACCCCGCCCCCGGCGCCCGGCCCCGCGCCGGTTCCGAATGTGCACGGCGCGCCCACCGTCATCGCCCCGCTGACCCCGCCCGGCACCGTGCCGCCCCCGTCCCCGGCACCCGCGCCCTACGGCCATTCGCCCGCCCCGAGCGCGCCCATGCCGCCCGGCTACGGCCAGCCCCCGGCGGCTCCGCAGGCCCCGGCCCCGCCGCCCGGATACCCCCAGGCACCCCAGATCCCGACCGCGCCCCCGGGCTACGGCCAGCAGCCGCCGTTCGGGCAGGTCCCCGGCCAGCAGACCTACGGCGTCCCGCAGGGCGCTCCCCAGGGCGGTGCCGGAGTCGGCGCGGCGCTCCAGCAGTTCAAGGAGACGCCCACCGGGCAGCGCTGGACGCAGCAGAACAAGAAGCTCGTCCGGGTCGACCTGGGCATGGGCGGCCAGCCGGTGCTTGCCCGGCAGGGCAGCATGGTGCTCTACCAGGGCAAGGTCGACTTCAGCTACAAGGGCGCCGGTTTCATGGGCCGGGTCGTGGGCAACGCGACCGGCCAGGAGATGCAGCTGATGCGCTGCACCGGCCACGGCCAGGTCTTCCTCGCCGAGAACTCCGCCCATCTGCACCCCATCGAGCTCCAGGGCGACGCGATCTGTGTCTCCGCCGAGAGCGTCCTCGCCTTCGACGAGGGCCTCCAGTACGAGGTCCGCCGGGTCGAGGGCCACGGCATCCCCGGCGGCGCTCTGTTCACGATGCAGTTCCAGGGCACCGGCACGATCGTCGTCAAGACGCACGGCACGCCCGTCGTGCTGCCCGTGACCCCGACGACGTTCGCGGACTGCAACGCGGTGGTCGCCTGGTCGGCGGCCTCGCAGGTGATCGTCTCCAGCCAGGTCCGGATGCGACGCAACGCCTACCCGGGCGACACCGGCGAGAGCGTCAACCTGCAGTTCCGGGGAGCCCCCGGCAACTTCATCGTCGTTCAGCCGTACGAGGTCTGAGGGAGCCCGTCATGAACCAGCCGCTCGCGGGCTACGCTCCCGCACCCGTCACCGCCCGCATGGAGAACCACGGCAACCACATGCTGAAGGTCGCCATGCAGACCGGAAACGACCTCCTCGCGCGCGTGGGGTCGATGGTCGCCTACGAGGGCTTCGTCCAGTACGAGCCCAACCCGCCGGCCGTCCGCCAGATCGCCCGTGACTGGATGACCGGCGAGGGCGCGCCCCTGATGAAGTGCTCCGGCGACGGACTGCTCTACCTCGCGGACTACGGCGCCGATGTCGTCGTCATCAACCTCAACGGCGACGGCATCTCCGTCAACGCCACCAACCTGCTCGCCTTCGACGCCCATCTGACGTGGGGTGTGGAGCGGGTGAAGGGTCTGGCCAAGTTCGCCGGCCAGGGCCTGTGGAACACCAAGATCTCCGGGCAGGGCTGGGTCGCCCTGACCTCCCGGGGCAAGCCGATCGTCGTCGACTGCGGCGGCGGCGAGGACGAGACATACGTCGACCCGGACGCGCTGGTCGCCTGGTCACCGAACCTCAAGGTGAAGGGCAAGCGCAGCTTCAAGGCACAGTCCCTGATCGGCCGGGGGAGCGGCGAGGCATACCAGATGGCCTTCTCCGGGCAGGGCATCGTCGTCGTCCAGCCCAGCGAGGACAGCACCGACCGCCTTCGTTTCCGGGGCTGAGGGGGAGCCAGAGAATCATGCAGAGCCCGCTTTTCGCGCACAACGACTCCCAGGCCCGGGACCGCTACAGCCTGCAGAACAAGCAGATGCTGCGGGTCGTCCTGGAGGGGCACGACGACATCCTCGCCCGCAAGGGCACGATGGTCGCCTACCAGGGGCTCGTCGAGTTCGACGCCGAGTACACGAGCAACCAGCAGTCACGCGCGCGTGCGTACACCGGCGAGGGACTGGACCTGATGCGCTGCCACGGGCAGGGCACGGTCTACCTCGCCAACCTCGCCCAGCACATCCACGTCCTGGACGTGGAGCACGACGGCCTGACCGTGGACAGCGGCTACGTCCTCGCCATGGACTCCTCGCTGCACTACGAGGTGGTCGCCGTGGACAGCCTCTACGGCATCTCCGGCTCCGGGAAGTACCAACTCAACATCACCGGCCACGGCAAGGTCGCCCTGATGACCTCCGGCGCGCCGCTGCTGATGCAGGTCACGCCCGACAAGTACGTCAACTGCGACGCGGACGCGATCGTCGCCTGGTCCACCGGGCTGCGCGTCCAGATGCAGGCCCAGACGCATTCCTCGGGCGTGTGGCGGCGTCGCGGGAACACCGGTGAGGGCTGGGAGCTCAGCTTCATGGGAAGTGGCTTCGCGTTGGTCCAGCCGAGTGAACTGCTCCCGCCGCAGAACGCCCAGATCGGCCAGGGCCTCGCCGCCCAGTTCGGGATGGGCCAGCAGGGCGCGCGTGGGACGAACCAGGGGAACGTCTGGAGCTGAGAGAGCACGAGGTAAGGGGCGCCCGCCCAAATGGGCGGCCCTTACCTCGTGCGCGGGGCCCCTCCACGGACTATGCGATCAGAGCCGGGCGCGGGTCGCTTCCAGCAGTCGTACGACCGAGCCGTCGGCGATCTCCGCGACCTCGTCGTAGGCGAACCAGCGCAGGTCCAGGGACTCGTCGCTGATCACGTGGGCGGCGCCCCGCGGGGCCACGGCCGTGTACTGGACGTCGAAGTGCCAGTGGCACGGCACCGGGATCGGGTGCCGGTCCAGGCGGACCGGGCCGCCCGGCAGCAGCGTCAGCCCCGGGATCCCGGACTCCTCGGTCGCCTCCCGCAGGGCCGCAGCGGCCAGCGTCGCGTCGCCCGGCTCGCAGTGGCCGCCCATCTGCAGCCACATCCGCAGCTTCCGGTGCAGGGTCAGCAGTACCCTGCCGTGCTCGGGGTCGACGACCAGCGCGCTGGCCGTGACATGCCCCGCGTGACACGCCTTCCACATTCCGTCCGGGTGCGCCGCGAGATGGTCCAGGTAGGCCTGGCGCAGCTCCTCCTGGCCCTCGTACCCCTTGAGGACGAGGACCGCGTCGTCGTACAGGCTCACTCGGCGTCGTCGCCTTTTGCCTGGTCGTCCTTCTTGCGCAGGTCGGGCTTCTGGGCCGCCTCGCCGAGCATCTTGTCCAGCTCCGAGAAGTCCAGCTGCTCGCGGTGCACGAAGCCGTCCGGGTCGTCCAGATCGCCCGCCGTCGGCAGCATGTCCGGGTGGGCCCACAGCGCGTCCCGGCCGTCTACACCACGTGCATCGGTCAGCGAGGCCCACAGGCGGGAGGCGTCGCGCAGCCGGCGCGGGCGCAGCTCCAGGCCGATCAGCGTGGCGAACGTCTGCTCCGCCGGGCCGCCCGTGGCGCGACGGCGGCGCAGGGTCTCGCGCAGCGCGTCGGCGGACGACAGGCGCGGCTTCGCCGCCGCATGCACCACCGCGTCGACCCAGCCCTCCACGAGTGCCAGCGCGGTCTCCAGACGAGCCAGGGCCGCCTTCTGCTCGGGCGTGTCCTCGGGCTGGAACATGCCCTGCTGGAGGGCGTCCTGAAGCTGCTCGGGGTTCTGCGGGTCGAACTGGCCGACCACGTCCTCCAGCTTGGCCGTGTCGACCTTGATCCCGCGCGCGTACCCGTCGACCGCGCCGAACAGGTGCGAGCGCAGCCACGGCACATGCGCGAACAGGCGCTGGTGGGCCGCCTCGCGCAGCGCGAGGTACAGCCGCACCTCCTCCTTCGGCACGCCGAGGTCCTTGCCGAACCCCTCGATGTTCACCGGCAGCAGCGCGGCCCGGCCGACCGGGCCGAGCGGCAGGCCGATGTCGGTCGAGCCGACGACCTCGCCCGCGAGCACGCCGACGGCCTGCCCGATCTGCGTGCCGAACATGGCGCCGCCCATCGAGCGCATCATGCCGATCAGCGGGCCCGCCATGGCCTGCATCTCCTCCGGCAGGACATCGCCCATCGCGGCGCCGACCCGCTCCGCGACCGGGTCGACCAGCTCCTGCCAGGCGGGCAGCGTCGCCTCGACCCACTCCGCACGCGACCACGCCACGGCCGAGCCGGAACCGGACGGCAGCGATGTCGCGTCGTCCAGCCACAGGTCTGCCAGCCGCACGGCCTCCTCGACCGCCGTGCGCTCGGCGGGGCCCATGCTCGCGTCCTTGACGCCGTCCGACGTGCCCTGGGAGACCGTCTGGCGGGCGATCTGCTTGGCCATGTCCCAGTTCACCGGGCCGCCCTCGTACGAGAGCATCTGGCCCAGCTGCTGGAAGGCCGCGCCCAGGTCGGTGGGGTTCAGCGAACCGAACATGGCAGCGAACGGATTGTCGGCGCCGGGGCCGCCGAAGCCGCCGGCCCCGGGTGTGCCGATACCGAACGGGTTGGCCGGTCCCTGCCCACCACCGCTCTGCTGGTCCTTCTTCTTGCCCTCGTCGCCGTCTTCCGGCTCCTCCGGCGGAAGGCCGAAACCGAATGGGGTGTCACTCACGGGAATCCTCGGCTGGTAAGGCCACCGGTTCTCTCCGGCGGCGCGGCTGCCCGACAACACCACCCAGCGTAGACACCCCGACCCGATCGGGCCTCGGTGCTTCGCCGACAGTCGGCCTGCGGCAGGATGGATGCCACCTGGTACGTACGCGTCACTCACGCTCGTACTGAAGACAACCGCTGGAGACGCCCGGTGAGTTCCCCAGATCCGCAGGTTCGCGCAGCGCGAAACCCGTCAACCCTTGCCGCCGTGCGCGGGCCCGTCGTCGCCGTCACCGGCGCCGCGACCGGGGTCGGCGCGCTGCTGACCGAGCGGCTGGCCGCGTCCGAGGAGATCAAGCAGGTCATCGCCATCGACGAGCGGCGCGGGGAGTGCGCGGACGCCCAGTGGCACATCCTCGACGTGCGGGATCCGGCCATTGCGGACAAGCTCCGCGGGGCCGATGTGGTGGTGCATCTCGCGCTCGACCTGGATCTCGAGACGGATCCGGCCGCTCGTACGGCCTACAACGTGCGCGGGACGCAGACCGTGCTGACCGCGGCGGCCGCGGCCGGGGTGCACCGCGCGGTGCTGTGCACCTCCGCGATGGTCTACGGCGCGCTTCCGGACAACGAGCTGCCGTTGTCCGAGGACGCGGAGTTGCGCGCCACGGCGGAGGCCACGGGCGTGGGGGACCTGCTGGAGATCGAGCGGCTCGCGCGCCGGGCGCCCCGCGCGCACCCCGGGCTCAATGTCACCGTCGTGCGCCCCGCGGTGCTCGTCGGCGGCACCGACACCGCGCTCACCAGGTATTTCGAGTCGCCTCGTCTGCTTGTGGTCGCCGGGTCGCGGCCGGCCTGGCAGTTCTGTCATGTCGAGGACCTGTGCAGCGCGCTCGAGTACGCCGTGCTGGAGCAGGTCGACGGGGAACTCGCCGTCGGCTGCGACGGATGGCTGGAGCAGGAGGAGGTCGAGGAGCTCAGCGGGATCCGGCGGATGGAACTGCCGTCGGCGGTGGCGCTCGGCGCCGCGGCCCGGCTGCACCGGATCGGGCTGACGCCGTCGCCTGCCGGGGATCTCGCCTACACGATGTATCCGTGGGTGGTGAGCGGGAGCCGGCTGCACGAGGCCGGGTGGCGGCCGGGGTGGACCAATGAGGAGGTCCTCGCCGAGCTGCTGGAGGAGGTGGCCGGACGGCACACCGTGGTCGGGCGGCGGCTTGGCCGTAAGGACGCGACGGCCGCGGGGGCCGCGGGTGCGACAGTCGCGTTGCTGGGCGCGGCGGCGGTGGTGCGGCGGGCGCGGAAGGCCCGGCGGCGGATCTGACCACGAGCCGAAAGTGGTGACCACGAGCCGAAAGTGGTGGCACGAGCCGAAAGTGGTGGCACGAGCCGGAAGTGGTGACCACGCGCAGGAAGTAGTGGTCATGGGCCGGAAGTAGTGGTCATGGGCTGGAACTGGTAGGAGTCTCCAAGCCGCACGCGTGTGTGCCTGGTGTTGGGTGTATTCCGCGTGGTCCCCGGCTTGCGGCACGATGGGGGTATGGCTGCTGTGAACGATCACCCCGGTGAGCTTGGTGCCGAAGATCCCGTCAAGCTGATCGGGATTCGGGAGAGTGCGCTCTCCGTGGACGAGGTCTTCGCGGCCGTGGGGGACGACGCGGCCGGTGGGATCGCGCTGTTCGTGGGGACCGTGCGGAACCACGACGGGGGCGCCGACGTGGACACGCTCGGGTATTCGTGTCATCCCAGTGCCGAGACCGAGATGCGGCGGATCGCCGAGAAGGTCGCCGCCGAGTACCCGGTGCGGGCGCTGGCCGCGGTGCACCGGGTGGGGGACCTGCGGGTGGGTGATCTCGCCGTGGTCGTCGGTGTGTCGTGTCCGCATCGCGGGGACGCCTTTGAAGCCTGTCGGAAGCTGATCGACGACCTCAAGCACGAGGTGCCCATCTGGAAGCACCAGAAGTTCTCGGATGGCACGGAGGAATGGGTCGGGGCCTGCTGAAGGGCCCGTGTCCGGTTTCCGGTTGCGTAACCGTACCCCCCGCGTGAGCGTTGTCAGTGCGGCTGATTAATCTGCTGATCAGTCAGTCGCGGAAGCTCATGGGGTTGGGAGGTCGGCATGGGGGCGCTTGTCTGGTTGCTGATTCCGCTTGTGGCTGCGGTCGCTGCCGGTCTGTGGGGCAGCTGGGCCAGTCGGACCAGGAGAGCACGGAGCGACGGGCCCGAACTCGACGGGTACGCGCGATTCCGCGAGGCCATGGAGAGGTCCCACTCCGGCAGCTGAGCCGCGTCTGACGGGTGGCCCTGAAGGTGCGCTGACAGACACGTCCCGTACTGTCTTTGCATGCCACGCCGCACCGCGACGATGCTCGCCTCCACCCTGATGCTGATCGCGCTCCTGTGCGCCGGAGTGCTCATCAACGTGCCGTACTCGGAGATGTCCCCGGGCCCGACCGTGAACACGCTCGGGGACCACGGCGGCGAGCCGGTGCTGCAGATCTCCGGTCACAAGACCTACGCGACCTCCGGGCATCTGAACATGACGACCGTCCGGGTCACCAGCGCCGGCTACAAGATGAACCTCGTGGAGGCGGTCTACGGGTGGCTCTCCCACGACAACAAGGTCGTGCCGCACGACACGCTCTACCCGAACGGCAAGACCGAGCAGCAGTCCACCCAGGAGAACGCCGAGGAGTTCAGTCAGTCCCAGGAGAGCGCGAAGGTCGCCGCCCTGAAGGAGCTGGGCGTCCCGGTGAAGTCCTGGATCATCGTCTCCACGGTCCTCAAGGGCTCGCCGTCCGAGGGCAAGCTGCACGCAGGTGACGTGATCAAGGCCGTCGACGGTACGACGGTCAAGCAGCCGACCGACGTCGCCACGCTGGTGACCAAGCACAAGCCCGGCGAGGACGTCGTCTTCACGGTCGTGCCGGCCAAGGAGCAGGCCGCCGCCGAGAAGGCGAACAAGACGGCCACCAAGACCGAGAAGGTCACCGTCACCACGGCCACCTCCGACGACCGCGGTACGAAGCGCGCCATCGTCGGGATCTCCGCCGGGACCGATCACACGTTCCCGTTCACCATCGACATCAAGCTCGCCGATGTCGGCGGGCCGAGCGCGGGGCTCATGTTCGCGCTCGGCATCTACGACAAGCTCACCCCGGGCAGCCTCACCGGCGGCAAGTTCGTCGCCGGCACCGGCACGATCGAGGACGATGGCACGGTCGGCCCGATCGGCGGCATCTCGATGAAGACCATCGGCGCGCGCGGCAAGGGCGCCCAGTACTTCCTGACCCCGGCCGACAACTGCGCCGAGGCCGCCAAGGACACCCCGAGCGGCCTCACCCTGGTCAAGGTCAAGACGATCGACGACGCCCTCGGCGCACTCAAGGACATCCGCGACGGAGACACCGGCGCCCTGCCGAAGTGCAGCACCAAGAGCTGAGGACCTACAGCGGACCTGAAAAGCCGGGGCACCCCTCCTGATGAGGGGCGCCCCCGGTGCCGTGTACGAGGCGCGTGCGAGCCGTTGCGCGAAGGTCTCAGTCCGCGAACGTCGCCTTCAAAGCCTCCGCCAGGCCCGGGACCAGATCGGGGCCGGTGAGGACCTCCGTCGGCGAGTCCTTCTCGCGCAGCCGCACCGCCGAGTCGCGGCTGCCGTCCCGCAGCACGCCGACCGTCATCCGGACCTCCTGGCGGTCGGGGTGGCTCGCCACCCACTGCGCCAGCCCGGCCTCGCTCATCCCCTCCGGGACCTGGGACTCGGCGGACGGCGGCAGCATCAGCCGCTCCACCGTGAGCGCGCAACCGACCACCGCGTCCGGCCAGGCGATGGTGCCCAGGAACTCGTCCAACGCTTTTTCCGTTGGCACTTCGTCCTGCTCGATCGGGGTGAGACCGGTGGTCGCGGACTCGTCCTCCAGACCGAGCTGGGCGGCGAGAGCCGGTTCCTGGGTGCGCAGCCGTGCGGTGTCGACGAGGGCGAAGAGGCGAGCGGGCTGGTCCCAGCCGAGACCGGAGGCGTACTCGTCGATCTCGAGGACGGCCCGGGTGAGCGGGTTCGCTGCCATGGGAGTGTTGGACATGGTCACAATCCTGCCTCGTTCATGGCCGGAATCGGGAACCGAGTAAACCGTGAGTAAGTTGCATAGGTGTGGCCCCGCGATCACGGGGGGCCACGAAAGGCCCCCGGACACGAGGGCCTGACGGAACAGAAGCGGATCAACAGCGAACTTCGAGGTGCGCACCTTGGCTTTCCAGATGCCGGACCGCGGCGGAGGCCCGACAGGGCCGCGGATCAGAGCGGGCCGCCCGTCCCGGCGTGTCCGGACCCTGCTCATGACACTGGGCGTCCTTGCCGTGCTCGGCATGGCGTTCACCATGTTCGCGGGCTTCTGGACGGACTGGCTCTGGTACCGGTCGGTGCACTACTCCTCGGTGTTCACCACCACTCTGTGGACGAAGATCGGGCTGTTCTTCGTCTTCGGCCTGCTGATGGCGGCCGCGGTGGGCTTCAACGTCTGGCTCGCGCACCGGCTGCGGCCGCCGCTGAGCGCCATGTCCATGGAGCAGCAGAGCCTGGACCGCTACCGGATGGGCATCGCGCCGTACAAGAAGTGGCTGCTGTTCGCGGTCACCGCGCTGGTCGGGCTGATCGCCGGCGCGTCCGCGGCCGGCCAGTGGCGCACCTGGCTGATGTGGGTCAACGGCGTGCCCTTCCACCAGAAGGACCCGCAGTTCCACCTCGACGTCTCCTTCTACGCCTTCGACCTGCCCTGGTACCGCTTCCTGCTGGGCTTCGGCTTCGCCACCGCGGTCCTCTCCCTGATCGCCGCCGCGCTCACCCACTACCTGTACGGCGGGCTGCGCGTCACCAGCCCCGGTGCGCGCGCCACCGGTGCCGCGACCGGCCACCTCTCGGTGCTGCTCGGATTCTTCGTCGCCCTCAAGGCGGTCGCCTACTGGCTCGACCGGTTCGGACTGGCCGTCAAGTCCAGCGACTTCAAAGCCACCGGCAACTGGACCGGTCTCAGGTACGTCGACGCCAACGCGTATCTGCCGGCCAAGACGATCCTGTTCTGCATCGCCGTCATCTGCGCGCTGCTGTTCTTCGCCACCCTGTGGCGGCGCACCTGGCAGCTGCCCGTCATCGGCTTCGGCCTGATGGTGCTTTCGGCGATCCTCATCGGCGGCCTGTACCCGGCGATCGTCCAGAAGTTCCAGGTCCAGCCCAACGAGCAGGCCAAGGAAGCCCCGTACGTCCAGAAGAACCTCAAGGCCACCCGCGAGGCGTACGGCATCGACGACACCAAGGTCACCGAGTACACGGGCAAGAGCACCACCACGGACAAGACCAAGCTCCGGGACGACGTCGACGCCACGGCGAGCATCCGGATCATGGACCCGAACATCGTCTCGCCGACGTTTCAGCAGCTCCAGCAGATGCGGAACTACTACGCGTTCCCGACCAATCTGGACGTGGACCGCTACACCAAGGACGGCAAGGTCCAGGACACCGTCATCGGTCTGCGTGAGCTCAACCTCGACGGCATCCCGAAGAACAACTGGATCAACGACCACTTCCGCTACACGCACGGCTACGGCGTGGTCGCCGCCAAGGGCACCGAGGCCGACAACCAGGGCCAGCCGGTCTTCATCGAGTCCGACCTGCCGTCCAAGGGCGACCTGGGGACGTACCAGCAGCGGATCTACTACGGCGAGAAGACCAACACCTACTCGATCGCCGGCGGTCCCCAGAAGGAGATCGACTACTCCGACGACAGCGGTGAGAAGACCACCAGTTACGAGGGCGGGAGCGGGGTCAGTCTCTCCAGCCCGATCAACCGGGCCGCGTACGCGGTGGCGTTCAACGAGCCGCAGATCCTGTACTCCGGCGCGATCGGCAAGGGCTCGCGGATCCTGTACAACCGCACGCCCAAGGAGCGCGTGGAGGCGGTCGCTCCGTGGCTGACCATCGACGGCGACGCCTACCCGGCGGTGGTGAAGGGCCGGATCCAGTGGATCGTCGACGCCTACACGACGTCGAACGGTTTTCCCTACGCCTCCCGTACGACCCTCGGTGACACCACCGCCGACTCGCTGACCGCGAACAACAACTCGCGCGCGGTTGTGGCCCAGCAGAACCAGGTCAACTACATCCGCAACTCGGTGAAGGCGACCGTCGACGCGTACACCGGCGAGGTCAAGCTCTACCAGTGGGACACCGCGGACCCCGTGCTGAAGACCTGGATGAAGGCCTTCCCGGGCACGGTGCAGCCGAGGAGCGCCATCTCGCAGGAGCTGATGGACCACCTCCGGTACCCGCAGGACCTGTTCAAGGTGCAGCGTGAACTACTCACCCGCTACCACGTGACGGACGCCCAGACGTTCCTGACCGGCAGCGAGGTGTGGCAGGTGCCCGACGACCCGAGCAACAAGTCGGGCGACGCGGTGCCGCCGTACTACCTGAGCATGAAGATGCCGGACCAGAGCGCGCAGACGTTCTCGCTGTCGACGACGTTCACGCCCAACGGCCGGGACAACCTCAGTGCGTTCATGTCGGTCGACTCCGAAGCCGGTTCGAAGGACTACGGCAAGATCAGAATCCTGAAACTGCCGACCAGTACGACCGTCGACGGGCCCAAACAGGTCCAGAGCCAGTTCAACTCCGAACAGGACATCGCCGCCGCCATCAAACTCCTCAAGGGCGGCGACTCCGAGGTCGAGTACGGCAATCTGCTGACCGTGCCACTGGACGGGGGCCTGTTGTACGCGGAGCCCGTCTACGTACGCGGTGCCGGGGTCAAGTACCCACTGCTGCGCAAGGTGTTGGTGACCTACGAGGGCAAGACCGCGTTCGAGAACACCCTCAACGAGGCACTCGACAAGGTGTTCGGTTCGAACGGTTCGGGCACCGGGTCCTCGGACAGCGGGACGACGACGCCACCGACGTCCGGCAATCCGACGGTCCAACAGGCTCTGAACGACGCCCAGAAGGCCTTCGAGGCGGGACAGGAGGCCCTGAAGAAGGGCGACTGGACGGCGTACGGCAAGGCCCAGGGCGAGCTGCAGGACGCGCTCAACCGGGCGGAGGAGGCGCAGTCCAAGGCCGGCAAGACCGGTGGGGGCACGTCGCCGAGCGGTAGTCCGAGCCCCGGTACCAGTTCGAGTCCAGCCGCGAGCGGCAGTCCCAGTCCGAGCGGATGATCACGCCCGCCCCGCGCCGTGGTACGGTTTGAACACAACGGCGCGGGGTGGAGCAGCTCGGTAGCTCGCTGGGCTCATAACCCAGAGGTCGCAGGTTCAAATCCTGTCCCCGCTACTGAAGTCGAAGGCCCGGATCCTCTTTGGGATCCGGGCCTTCGTGATGTCCGGACGGGCAGCCAGTGGCGCCCGGACCGCCGGCTCCTGCTGTCCGCAGGGGCGGCTCATGGTGTCCGGACGGGCGGCGAACGCATGTACCGGTGCGAGAGGGCGCCGTGCCACTGTGGGGAGTCGGCAGGGATGTGTTTGACTTGTCGTTCTGTGGGCAAGTCGACAAAACGCTGAAGTGACCTCACGGGTTGCGGTATACCGGATGTACCCAGGTTGCAGGTGGTGCGACGATGGACGTTATGGGGGACAAGGCAGCTCTGTTCGAGACAGGGCGATTTGTGCAGCCTTCGGGCGAGGAGCCGACCCGCGACGAGGCCGCCGAGGCCGCTGAGGAGGCACGCCGCCGGCTCCATGCCGAGGCCGGTGACGTCGAGTCGATGAGTGTGCTCGGTGCCATGCTGCTGCGCCGTGGCGACCTCGACGGAGCCGAACCCCAGTTGCGTGCCGCCACCGCCGCCGGTGACCGTGCCGCCGCCAACAACCTCGGCGTCCTGCTGCACCAGCGCGGCTACCCCGAGGAGGCCGCCGGATGGTGGCGGATCGCCGCCGTCGCCGGCTCCGCGGCCGCCGCCCACGCTTTGGGCCGCCACCACCGCGAGCGCGGGGACGAACCCGCCGCCGAGTACTGGCTGCGCCAGTCCGCCGAGCAGGGCCACGCGCTCGGCGCCTACGCGCTGGCCGACCTGCTGGAGCACCGGGGGGACGCGGACGCCGGCCAGTGGATGCGAGCCGCCGCCGAGCGCGGCCACCGGGAGGCGGCGTACCGGCTGGCGCGCGCCCTCGATCGCAGAGCGCTCGCGAACGAGGGCGAGACCGGAGGCGACAACGGTGCCGGTACGGAGGCCGCCGCCGGGGCCGCGGAGGCCGAAGAGGCCGAGCAGTGGTACCGGCAGGCCGCCGCACGCGGGCACCGGCGGGCCGCGCTGCACCTTGGGGCGATCCTGGAGAAGCGCGGCAAGCTCAAGGAGGCCGGGCGCTGGTACCTGACCTCCGCCAAGGACGGCGAGGCCCGGGCGGCCTGCGCGCTCGGCTTTCTGCTGCGTGACGCCGGGGACACCGAGAGCGCCGCCGTGTGGTGGCTGCGGGCCGCACAGGACGGCGACGGCAACGCGGCGAACGCGCTCGGCGCGCTGCACGCCGAACGCGGCGAGACACAGACCGCCGAGCGCTGGTACCGGGCGGCGATGGACGCCGGCGACGACAACGGGGCGTACAACCTCGGGCTGCTCTGCGCCGAGCAGGGGCGGACCGCACAGGCCGAGCAGTGGTACCGGCGGGCGGCTTACGCCGGGCACCGGGAGGCGGCGAACGCGCTCGCCATTCTGCTGCTCCAGGGCGGCGACACGGCCGGCGCCGAACCGTGGTTCTCCAAGGCGGCCGAGGCCGGCAGCGTGGACGCCGCGTTCAATCTCGGGATCCTCTACGCCGGGCGGGGCGAAGACAGTGTCGCGCTGCGCTGCTACGAGCGGGCGGCCGCCGCCGGGCACACGGAGGCGGCGCTGCAGGTCGGCATCGCCCGGCTGCGGGAGGGCGACGAGGCCGCCGCGGAGCGGCATCTGCGGTGCGCCGCGGGCGGGGGGAGCGCCGAGGCCGCGTACCGGCTCGCCGCCGTGCTCGACGCGCGCCGGCCGGCGGTGTCCGAGCACGAGCTCGGCGAGTCCTCGCTGCACACCAAGACCGAGTGCGAGGAGTGGTACGAGCGGGCCGCCTCTCAGGGGCACCGGCGCGCCCAGGTGCGGGTCGGGATGCTCGCCGCGGCGCGCGGGGACGTGGTGGAGGCGGCGCGGTGGTACCGGGTGGCGGCCGAGGCCGGGTCGCGCAACGGAGCGTTCAACCTGGGGCTGCTGCTGGCCCGGGAGGGCAGCGAGCCCGAGGCCGCCGTGTGGTGGCAGCGGGCCGCCGACGCGGGGCACGGGCGGGCGGCGTTGCGGCTGGCCCTGGTCTACGCGCGTCGTGGCGAGCTGGCGGAGGGGCAGCGGTGGGCCGACCGGGCGGTGGCGCTGGGACCGGCCGAGGTGACCGAGCGGGCGGGACGGCTGCGGGACGCCCTGCGGGAGGAACTGTCGGCCTAGGCCTGGGCCTTTCCGCAGGTCAAACGGGGTGACAGGGATGGATTTGCTTCTGCCCGCGCCTCTCACGTAATGTTGCGTTTAACGACGCGGGGTGGAGCAGCTCGGTAGCTCGCTGGGCTCATAACCCAGAGGTCGCAGGTTCAAATCCTGTCCCCGCTACTGAAAGCCGAGGGCCGGAGTCCAGAAATGGACTCCGGCCCTCGGTGCTTGTACTCCGAAGTTGCCCGCCACCGAGTGGTCGTGCGCGCGCATGAGTGCGTGCGTCACGAAAGCCCCGGCGCCACAAGGGTGCCGGGGCTTTCGGGAACGTTCGTCAGGCGGCCGCCGCGCAGTCCGGGCACAGGCCTCGGTACGTCACCTCGACGTCGGAGACCGTGAAGCCGAAGCGCTCGGAGCTGGGGAGGTCGGCCAGCGGGTTGCCGGTCGGGTGCACGTCGCGGATCGAGCCGCACTGGGCGCAGACCAGGTGGTGGTGCGGGCGGTGCGCGTTCGGGTCGTACCGCTTGGCGCGCTTGTCCGTCGAGACCTCGATGACCTCGCCGAGCGAGACCAGCTCACCCAGCGTGTTGTAGACGGTCGCCCGGGAGATCTCCGGCAGCTTGCCGACAGCCCTGGCGTGGACTTCGTCGGCCGTCAGATGGACGTGTTCGCCGTCGAGAACCTCGGCCACGACGCGTCGCTGCGCGGTCATGCGCCACCCGCGTCCACGCAGCCGTTCCAGAAGGTCACTCATGGACACCAGCCTAACAGCAGGCCGACCATTTTACGAACAGGTGTGACTTTGGAACTGTGCTTGACTTAGATTAAGTCCAATGTAGGATCGAGTTCGGGCCAGCAAAGCGACAGGAATGGTGCGAAATGACGCAGGAGACAGGTGTGACGCAGGGGGCGCTGACCACCGAGGCCGGTGCGCCGGTGGCCGACAACCAGAACAGCGAGACCGCCGGCATCGGCGGCCCGGTCCTGGTGCAGGACCAGCTCCTGCTGGAGAAGCTCGCCCACTTCAACCGCGAACGCATCCCGGAGCGCGTGGTGCACGCGCGTGGTGCGGGCGCCTACGGCACCTTCACGGTGACCGCCGACGTCACCCCGTACACCCGCGCCGCCTTCCTCTCCGAGGTCGGCAAGCAGACCGAGGCCTTCCTGCGCGTCTCGACCGTCGCCGGCAACCTCGGTTCGGCGGACGCCGTGCGCGACCCGCGCGGCTGGGCGCTGAAGTTCTACACCGAGGAGGGCAACTACGACCTCGTCGGCAACAACACCCCGGTGTTCTTCATCAAGGACGCCATCAAGTTCCCCGACTTCATCCACACCCAGAAGCGCGACCCGTTCTCGGGCAGCCAGGAGGCGGACAACGTCTGGGACTTCTGGGGGCTCAGCCCCGAATCGACCCACCAGGTGACCTGGCTGTTCGGCGACCGTGGCATCCCGGCGTCGTACCGCCACATGAACGGCTACGGCTCACACACCTACCAGTGGAACAACGCGGCCGGCGAGGTCTTCTGGGTCAAGTACCACTTCAAGACCGACCAGGGGATCAAGAGCCTCACGCAGGCGGAGGCGAACCGGCTCGCGGGTGAGGACCCGGACTCGCACCAGCGCGACCTGCGCGAGGCCATCGAGCGCGGGGACTTCCCGTCCTGGACCGTGCAGGTGCAGATCATGCCGGCGGCGGACGCGGCGACCTACCGCTTCAACCCCTTCGACCTCACCAAGGTGTGGCCGCACGCGGACTACCCGCCGATCGAGATCGGCAGGCTGGAGCTCAACCGCAACCCGCAGAACGTCTTCGCCGAGGTCGAGCAGTCGATCTTCAGCCCCGCGCACTTCGTGCCGGGCATCGGGCCGTCGCCCGACAAGATGCTCCAGGGCCGGCTCTTCGCGTACGGCGACGCGCACCGCTACCGCGTCGGCATCAACGCCGACCACCTGCCGGTCAACCGCCCGCACGCCGCCGAGGCGCGCACCTACTCCCGTGACGGCTCCCTGTACGACGGCCGGCACGGCGGCGCCAAGAACTACGAGCCGAACAGCTTCGGCGGACCGGCGCAGACCGGCCGGCCGCTGTGGCAGGGCACCACGGTGAGCAGCGCGACCGGCGAGCACCCGGCGCCGTTGCACGCCGAGGACGACGACTTCGTGCAGGCGGGCGATCTCTACCGCCTGATGTCCGAGAGCGAGAAGGAACGCTTGATCGAGAACCTGGCAGGCTTCATCGCCAAGGTGTCGCGCGACGACATTGCCGAGCGCGCGATCGGCAACTTCCGTCAGGCCGACGGAGACTTCGGCAAGCGGTTGGAGGCCGCGGTCCAGGCCCTGCGCGGCTGACATTCCAGCACTGGACCGCTTGTCGTGGGCGGCCGGGCCGGATCCCCGGAAGGCCGGGGTCCGGCCCGTTCGGCGTGCCGGTACGGGGTGCTAGACGGGTTCCGGTGCGCGGGCCCCGACCCAGCAGCGGATGATGTCGCGGACCGACACGATGCCGGCGGGCTCTCCGCCGTCGAGGACGATCAGATGGCGGAAGCCGCCGTGGGTCATCGCCTGGGCCGCCTCCTCCAGGGTCCAGGTCGGGGCGGCGAACACGACGTCGTTGGTGGTGTGCGCGTGGATGGGCTCCGTGTCCGGGTTCTGGCCCAGGCCGACGGAGTTCAGGATGTCGCGTTCGGTGAGGATGCCGATGCCGCCGGCGTCCGGGTCGTGGACTACCGCCGCGCCCACGCGGCGCGCGGACATCAGGGCGGCTGCCTGACGGAGGGTGTGGGCGGGGCCGACGGTGAGGACCACCGTGCTCATGGCGTCACGGACGAGCATGAAGTGCCACCTCCTAGGGAACCGCTGAGTTAGTTCAGCGATTCACAAATGCACAATGTGGGGGTTCTCATAGGGTGGCAGGTAAAGCGCGGGTCAACAAGGGGGTGCGTGCGGCCAATTGAGGGCGCACGCGCTCATATGTGCTGTAGAAGTCTGCTCAGTTGTGCCACAGAAGGCTGTTTCAGTAACGCTGGGTGAGGTAGGACAACAGCTCGTCGTGGAGCAGACCGTTCGACGCGGCCGCGTTGCCGCTGTGCGGGCCCGGGCGGCCGTCCAGGCCCGTGAAGGCGCCCCCGGACTCCGTCACGATGATCGCGTTGGCCGCCATGTCCCACAGGGACAGCTCCGGCTCGGCGCAGATGTCCACCGACCCCTCGGCGACCATCATGTACGGCCAGAAGTCGCCGTACGCGCGCGTGCGCCACACCTCGCGGGTGAGGTCCAGGAAGCCGTTCAGCTGCCCCCGCTCCTCCCAGCCGCTCAGCGAGGAGTACGCGAAGGAGGCGTCGGCCAGCGTCGAGACCTTGGAGACGTGGAGGCGGGTGGCCGAGGAGAGGCTGCGGCCCGTGTATGCGCCGTGACCCCGCGCCGCCCACCAGCGGCGGCCCAGCGCGGGCGCGGAGACCAGGCCGACGACCGGCCGGTAGCCGCCCTCGGCCGCCTCCATCAGGGAGATCAGGGTCGCCCAGACCGGGACACCGCGTACGTAGTTCTTGGTGCCGTCGATCGGGTCGATCACCCAGCGGCGCGGACCGGTGCCCTCGACCCCGTACTCCTCGCCGAGGATCGCGTCCCGCGGGCGGGCCCGCTGCAGATGGTTCCGGATCAGCTCCTCGGCGGCCTTGTCCGCCTCGCTCACCGGGGTCATGTCCGGCTTGGTCTCGACCTTGAGGTCGAGGGCCTTGAAGCGGTCCATGGTGGCGGCGTCGGCCGCGTCCGCGAGCACGTGGGCGAGCCGCAGGTCATCGAGGTAGTCGGGCATGTGACGAACGCTATCTGTCTGGGCGCGGGCGGGGCTACACGAGGATGGGGGGATACGGGGGATGCCGGGGACGCAGGGGGCGTTCGGCGGCCGTGGCGGCACCGGGCGGCGACCGGGTGGTGGCCTCGGTGAGCCCGCGTGTGTTGGCCGAAGGGCGCCCCCCGGTGCTTTCACGAACCCTTGACAGTGCAATCGTGCGCGTCAAATCTGGGCGCAGAGCCGCTCGCCCCAGGAGGCGATGATGCCTGCAGCCCGGGAGTCCCTGCTGGACGCCGCGTACACGGCGCTCGCCCGCCGGCCGTGGGCCGCCGTGCGGATGGTCGACGTGGCCGCGGCGGCCGGGGTGTCCCGGCAGACGCTGTACAACGAGTTCGGCAGCAAGGAAGGCCTGGCGAGGGCGCTGGTCCGCCGGGAGGCCGACGGGTATCTCGCGGGGGTCGAGCGGGCGCTGGGCAGCCATACCGAGGTGCGGGAACGCCTGACGGCGACGGCCGAGTGGATGGCGGCGGCGGCTCGTGAGAACGCGCTGGTACGGGCGATGCTCACGGGGTGCTGGAGCGAGCGGCTGCCGTCGCCGACGCTGACCTCGGTGCCGTCGTCCTCCTTGGTGCCGGCGCAGCGGCGGGCCGATGGGCCGCTGCCCTCGCCCGGGGACTTCGTTCAGATGGTGCGGGATCGGGCGGTGGCGGTGCTTTCCGGACCGGGAGCCGTGAAGGGGAACGGCGAGCTCGTTCGCTCCTGCGAGCTGGTCGTCCGGCTTGCGCTGTCGTGTGTGGCCGCGCCGCCGGGGGAGAGCGGGTTGGCGGAGTTGGTGCGGGGCGCGCTGCAGCGGGAGCCGGTGTGAGAGAGGCGGGTCGTGTGTCGACTGCGGACCGGTGGGGGCTTCTTACGCAGTTCCCCGCGCCCCCTGGTCGGCTGCCGTGCCGTCAACTGCTAGTGGGTGGAGCCCGAAAGCTGTAGGCCGATCACTCCGATGATCACCAGGCTGATCGAGACGATCTTCAGGGTGGATACCAGGTCGCCCAGGAAGATCATGCCGTAGATCGCCGTCCCCGCCGCCCCGATGCCTGTCCACACCGCGTACGCCGGGCCGACGTCCAGCTTCTTGAGGGAGAGGGTCAGGAGGCCGAAGCTGCCCAGGGCGAAGGACGCGAACGCGATCGTCGGCCATAGGCGGGTGAAGCCGTGGGAGAGTTTGAGGCACACGGCGAAGCCGGTCTCCAGAATTCCGGCCACGATCACCAGCAGCCACGCCATGTGCCGTCCTCCCGTAGTCCAGCTCGGTGCGATTATGCACTTACCGAACTCGGGTCATGACAAACACGCGGTGGTCAGTCGCCTTCCTTGCGCTCGCGCGTCGACAGGAGGCGGCGCAGCGAGTAGAGACGGGCCGGGTCCGCGTGGCCCTCGGCGACCCACTCGTCCAGCGCGCAGTCCGGCTCGTCGTGGCTGCACGCGCGCGGACAGTTCACCGTGCCGGGCTCCAGGTCGGGGAAGGCGTTGATCACCCGGGACGGGTCGATGTGGGCCAGCCCGAAGGAGCGGACGCCCGGGGTGTCGACGACCCAGCCTCCCCCACTCCCGGCCTCGCTCGAGCGGGAGGTGCCCCCACCGCCGGTGAGGGGGAGGGCCAGGGCGGAGGTCGTCGTGTGGCGGCCTCGGCCGGTCACCGCGTTCACATGGCCCGTCGTACGCCGGAGGTCCTCGGGGACGAGGGCGTTGACCAGCGTTGTCTTGCCGACGCCCGAGTGGCCGACGAACGCCGTGATCTTGCCGTCCAGATGGTCCTGGACCATGCGGGCCGCATCCCCCGTCTCCAGTTCCTCGCGACTCGTGACCACATACGGGATGTCCAGGTGGCCGTACAGCTCCAGGAGCTTGTCCGGTGGGGCGAGGTCCGACTTGGTCATGACCAGGAGCGGGGTAAGGCCGGCGTCGAAGGCGGCGACCAGACAGCGGTCGATGAGACGCGGGCGGGGCTCCGGGTCGGCCAGGGCCGTGACGATCGCCAGTTGGTCGGCGTTGGCGACGACCACCCGCTCGAACGGATCGTCGTCGTCGGCGGTGCGGCGGAGCACGGACCTACGGTTCTCGATGCGCACGATACGGGCCAGGGTGTCCTTGTTGCCGGACAGATCGCCCACCAGGGCCACCCGGTCACCGACCACCGCCGCCTTGCGGCCCAGCTCGCGCGCCTTCATCGCCAGGATCGTGCGGTCCCCGACCAGGCAGGTCAGCCGGCCCCGGTCGACCGTGAGGACCATGCCCTCGGCCGCGTCCTCGTGCGCGGGGCGGATGTGCGTACGGGGCCGGGTGCCCTTGCGGTTGGGACGCTGGCGGATGTCGTCCTCGTCGGTGTGCTTGCCGTAGCGGCGCATGGTGGTACGCCCCTAAGCCCCGTCGCTCCCGAGCATCCCGGTCCACAGGTCGGGGAAGTCCGGCAGGGTCTTCGCCGTCGTCGCCACGTTCTCGATCTGAACACCCTCCACGGCCAGGCCGATGATCGCGCCGGCCGTGGCCATGCGGTGGTCCTCGTAGGTGTGGAAGACCCCGCCGTGCAGCCTGCGCGGGCGGATGTGCAGGCCGTCGGCGGTCTCGGTGACGTCACCGCCCAGCTCGTTGATCTCCTTGGTCAGCGCGGCCAGCCGGTCCGTCTCGTGGAGCCGGAGGTGGGAGACCTCGCGCAGGGTGGAGGGGGAGTCGGCGAGCGCGGCGACCGCGGCGATGCCCGGGGTCAGTTCGCCCACGTCACCCAGGTCGACATCGATGCCGTGGATCCGGCCGGAACCGCTGAACTCCAGGCCGTACTCGGTCAGTTCGCAGGAACCGCCCATCTCGGTGAAGATCTCGCGCAGCCGGTCACCCGGCTGGGTCGTACGCGACGGCCAGTCGGGGATCAGTACCTTGCCGCCCGTCACCAGCGCGGCGGCGAGGAACGGCTGGGCGTTCGAGAGGTCCGGCTCGACGGTCAGGTCCCGGCCGAGCAGGGCGCCCGGGGTGACCCGCCAGACGTTCGGTTCGCCGCCGGACTCCGGGGTGTCCACCTGGGCGCCGACCGCGCGCAGCATGTCGACGGTCATGCGGATGTGCGGGAGGGAGGGGAGCGTCGCTCCGATGTGGCGGACCTCCACGCCCTGGTTGAACCGCGGGCCGGAGAGCAGCAGGGCGGACACGAACTGGGACGAGGACGAGGCGTCGATCGACACCGGGCCGCCCTCCAGGGCGCCGCTGCCGTGCACGGTCAGCGGGAGCGCGCCCCGGGCGTCGTCGTCGATCCGGGCGCCGAGGGCGCGCAGGGCGTCGATCACACCGTGCAGGGGGCGTTCGTAGGAGCGGGGATCGCCGTCGAAGCGGATGTCGCCCGAGGCGAGGGTGGCGACGGGCGGCAGGAAGCGCATCACGGTGCCGGCGTTGCCGACGTCGACAGTGGCGGGGCCGCGGAGGCCGGCGGGGAGCACGCGCCACGCCTCGCCGGAGCCGTCGGGGCCGACCCCCTCGTCGATGCCGACGCCCATCGCGCGCAGGGCGCCGGCCATCAGCAGGGTGTCGCGGGAACGGAGGGGGCGGCGCAGCCAGCCGGGTTCTGAGGCGAGGGCGGCGAGGACGAGGGCGCGGTTGGTGACCGACTTGGACCCGGGCACGTGGACCGTCGCGTCGACGGCTCCGCTTGCGTGGGGGGCGAGCCAGAGGGCGGTTGGTGCGGTGGGGTTTGCGGCCATGGGGTCACTTTAGTGGGAGGCCGCGCGTAGAGCCTTCGCGTGCGGGGCGCTTCGCGGGGAGGCCGTCATTCGGATGCGGGCGGGTGGGGCCGGCCACGTCCCCGCGGCGGGGCCGCCGATCGATACGGCCCCGCGCCCCTGACGCTTGTCCCTCCGGGGCGCGTCATGCCTCCAGCAGCCACCTGCCCCCGCCGATCAGCGAGCACAGCGACACCGCGTGGAACAGGAACAGCCACATCCCCGCCGGTACATGCGTCAGCCGCGACAGCTGGTCCGCGTCCGAGTCGCCGGCCCCGCCCCGCGACCGCTTCGCCTGCAGTTCGAACGCCGGGCGTACCCCGCCCAGCAGCAGAAACCACACCACGGCGTAAGCGAACGCCGCCTGCACCTGGGCTCCCGCCAGCCAGGAGACCAGCAGGAACGCGCCGCCCGTCACGAACACCGTCAGGACGCCGTACGCGTTGCGGATCATCACCAGCATGGCGATGAGCAGGGCCGTCGCGACCCACAGCAGAAGGGTGATGCGGCCGGCGCCGAGCAGGGCCGCGCCGCCCAGGCCGAGGAGCGGGGGCGCGGTGTAGCCGGACGCCGCCGTGAGGATCATGCCCAAACCGTGCGGCTTGCCCCGGCTGACCGTGAGGCCGCTGGTGTCGGAGTGCAGGCGGATGCCGGTGAGTTGGCGGCCGGTGAGCAGGGCGACCAGGCCGTGGCCACCCTCGTGGGCGATCGTGATGGCGTTGCGCGATATCCGCCACACGCTGTGCGGGACGACCACGGCGGCCCCGGCAGCGAGCGTCGCGATCACCACCCACAGGTCCGGGTCGGGCTGGGTGCCGGTCAGCTCGTCCCAGAGAGAGGTCGCTGTGCTGGTGTCCATGGTCTCCGGTCGTTCCCTCTCGTCGTACGGAGTCGGCAGTGTGACACGTATGCATGTGTGGCCGGCATGCCAACGGCCAGGAGACAGGGAACATCCCCGGATCCCTGCCCTGAGCTCGTCGTCCCGGTCGAGCAGATCGTCTTCCCCGGGAGTGAAATGTAGGCTTGCCAAAATGTGCGGACGGTACGCGTCGAGTCGTAGGCCCGAGGACCTGGCCGGAATCTTCGAGGTCGAGAAGTGGGAGCCGGAGGAGACTCTGGAGCCCGACTACAACGTGGCTCCCACCAAGGAGGTCTACGCGGTCCTGGACCGGCCCCTGAAGGACGCGGACGACCAGCAGCCGGTCCGCCAACTGCGCAGGCTGAAGTGGGGCCTCGTGCCCTCCTGGGCCAAGTCGCCGGAGGGCGGCGCCCGGATGATCAACGCGCGCGCCGAGACCGTGCACGAGAAGCCGTCGTACCGCCGCGCCTTCGCCGCCCGCCGCTGCATCCTGCCCGCCGACGGCTACTACGAGTGGGTCACCGCCAAGGAGGAACGCGACCTGGAGGCCGAGGGCAAGAAGAAGCGGCCGCGCAAGCAGCCGTACTTCGTCCTCCCCGCAGACGGCTCGGTGTTCGCCATGGCCGGGCTGTACGAGTTCTGGCGGGACCGGACGCTCCCCGAAGAGCACCCGCTGGCCTGGTGGGTGACCTGCTCGGTGATCACCACGGAGGCGGAGACCTCGCCGCTGGCGGTGGCGCCCGCCGAGGGCCCGCGGTCGCTGTCCGACATCCACCCCCGGATGCCGCTGATGCTGACCCCGGACCGCTGGGACGCCTGGCTCGACCCGGCCCGCACGGACGTCGAGGATCTGCGCTCGCTGCTCGCCTCGCCGCCGGAGGGCCTGATGCGGGCCTATCCGGTCTCCACAGCCGTCAGCAATGTCCGCAACAACAGCCCGGAGCTGCTGACGGAGCTGGCGGCACCGGAAGAGAGCACACTCTTCTAGCGTGACCATTTCGAAGATCGTCGGTACCGAGGCGGGGGACGCCCGCATCACCTGGTACGAGGCACGGAAGGCGCGGCTGGTACTCGCCGTCGGCCATGGGGCGGGCGGCGGGATCGAGGCCCGCGACCTCCAGGCGATTGCCGCGGTACTGCCGGAGCACGGTGTGACGGTCGCGCTCGTCGAGCAGCCCTGGCGGGTCGCCGGCAAGAAGGTCGCCCCGGCGCCGAAGACGCTCGACCTGGGCTGGCGGGGCGTGTGGCCGGCGCTCGCCGCACCAGGGCTGCCGGTGGTGTCCGGTGGACGCAGCGCCGGGGCCCGGGTCGCCTGCCGTACGGCCACGGAGCTGGGCGCGGTCGCCGTCCTCGCCCTCAGCTTCCCGCTGCACCCGCCGGGCAGCCCGGAGAAGTCACGGGCCGGGGAGCTGCTGGGGGCCGGGGTGCCCACGCTCGTCGTCCAGGGCGGGAACGACCCGTTCGGGAAGCCGGCCGAGTTCCCGGCGGGCGACTACGAACTGGTCGAGGTGCCGTACGGCGATCATGGATTCGCGGTGCCCAAAAGGGCCGGCATCGAGCCGGAACGGACAGTGGCGAGCATCACGGACGCGGTCACCTCGTGGATCGCGACCCTCGGGTGACGCCCGGGAATGCCGAACGGCGGACCACTGTTGAGGCGGACAGAAGTGCTGGGGCACCAGCGCCGACGCCGAAGGAGAGGAAGTCCGCCGCATGGGTTCGACCATCTGCCCGAGCCGTGAACGCAGCGCTGACCTGGAGTGGTCAGTTCTGCACGCGGCGAAGACCGCTCCTATTCGAGCGGCGGCAGGCACGGGTCGTGTTCTATCCTCCGAGTCGAGTGGGATCGGTTTCGGTCCTGCCCTGGATCTTGAGGAGGTGGGTCCGGTCACTGGGACCGACGCAGGGACCGACAACGGTCAGGCGGAGCTGCCCGAGGGCCAGGGCGTGAGCGCGGAGTCGACCTCGGAGCGCACCGCGCGCTTCGAGCGGGACGCGCTGGAATTCCTCGACCAGATGTACTCGGCCGCGCTGCGCATGACGCGCAACCCGGCCGACGCCGAGGACCTGGTGCAGGAGACGTATGCCAAGGCGTACGCCTCCTTCCACCAGTTCCGTGAGGGCACCAACCTCAAGGCGTGGCTGTACCGGATCCTCACGAACACCTTCATCAACTCGTACCGCAAGAAGCAGCGCGAACCCCAGCGCAGCGCGGCCGAGGAGATCGAGGACTGGCAGCTCGCGCGTGCCGAGTCGCACATGTCGACCGGCCTGCGCTCCGCCGAGTCGCAGGCGCTGGACCACCTGCCCGACTCGGACGTCAAGTCAGCGCTGCAGGCGATCCCCGAGGAATTCCGCATCGCCGTCTATCTCGCCGACGTAGAGGGCTTTGCGTACAAGGAGATCGCGGACATCATGGGGACACCCATCGGTACGGTGATGTCCCGGCTGCACCGGGGCCGCCGTCAACTGCGCGGCATGCTGGAGGACTACGCGCGTGAGCGCGGGCTCGTCCCGGCCGGCGCCGGAGAGTCGAACGAAGCGAAAGGCTCGGGCTCATGAGCTGCGGAGAGCCGCACGAGACGGACTGCAGTGAGGTACTCGACCATCTGTACGAGTTCCTCGACAGTGAGATGCCTGACGTCGATCGCGTCAAGTTCAAGCAGCACTTCGAGGAGTGCTCGCCCTGCCTCGAGAAGTACGGGCTGGAGCAGGCCGTGAAGAAGCTGGTCAAGCGGTGCTGCGGCCATGACGACGTACCGAGTGACCTGCGGGCCAAGGTGCTGGGGCGGCTCGACCTGATCCGCTCCGGCCAGGCCGTCCCGGAGCACGACGTCACGGCCACACAGCCCGCACCGGCCACACAGGCCGCTCCGGTGACGTCACAGGAGAGCTGAGCGCTCTTACCGAGCGTTGCCGCCCCTGGTGGCCCGTCACCCGAACGTGCTAATCCTCCGCTCATAACTCCCCGGACCCTCCGGCTCCCGCCCTAGGCTCCGGAGCCTGGACAGGCGTGGTCGGGGGAGGGGCGAGATGGAGACAGTACCGGCACGGGTACGCGCGTACGTGGCCTGTGTCGCCCTCGGCGCCCTGTGCTGTCTGCTGCCGCTGCCCGCCCTCCGTACGCCCTGGTGGGCGGTGGCCCTGCCGGCCGCGCTGTACGTGGGCTGCGAGCACGTCGTGCGACGGCGTCTCGGCGGCACCTTCTACCCGGTGCTGCTCGCCGGTGCCTTCCTGCTGCCACCGCCGGCCGCCGCGCTCGTACCGCTGCCGGGCGCGCTGCTCGCGCACGTCGAGCAGCGGCCGCAGGCGCTACGCCGGATCTGGCGGGCCGCCGAACTGGCGCTCGCCGTGTGGGCCGCGGGACGGGTCCACTGGGCCCTGGGCGGACGGGACTCCGTCGTGGACTGCGACTTCCCGTACGCGCTGCTGCCGTGCGCGGCGGCGGTCCTGGCGTTCTGCGGGGTTCTCGCCCTGCTGGACGGCGGAATCCTCGCCCTAGCCGAGCGTGTCCCCGTACGACGGGCCTGGCGCGGTCTGCTCTCCCGCTCCCTCGCGCCGATCGGGGTGCACGGACTCGCCGGGCTGATGATGGCCGTCCTCTGGCGCAGCCCCTACGGTCCCGTCGCCGCGTTCCTCGTCCTGCTGCCGATGTGCGTGTCCTGGTGGGTGTTCGCCCAATACCACCGGGAACGGGCCGCCCACCAGGCCACCATCCGCGCCCTCGTCCAGGCCGTCGACATCAAGGACGGCTACACCCGCGGGCACAGCGAACGGGTCGGACAGGCCTCCGTGATGATCGCGCGCGAACTGGGCATGGACGACGAGCGGGTGGAGGTGCTCCGCTTCGCCGGGATCCTGCACGACGTGGGGAAACTGGGCGTCCCGACCCGGCTGCTACGCAAGGACGGCCCGCTCACCCCCGAGGAACGGCGGATCATCGAACTCCATCCCGAGTACGGCCACGAGATGGTGCGCGGGATCTCCTTCCTCGGCGAGGCCCGCGCGGCGATCCTCCACCACCACGAGCGCATCGACGGCAGCGGCTACCCCTACGGTCTGGCCGGCAGTCAGATCCCCGAGTCCGCCCGCGTGGTGGCCGTCGCCGACGCGTTCGACGCGATGACCTCGACGCGCTCGTACAGCAGGGCCCGGCCGGTAGGGGCGGCGGTGGAGGAACTGCGACGGTGCGCGGGCCGGCACTTCGACGCGGAGGCTGTCGACGCCCTGGTCCGGGCGCTGGCCAGGCACGGCTGGCACCCCGCGGTCACCGCCGACGTCCACCCACCCGGCTCGCCCGTCCCCAGCCGGCCGAGCACCGAGCCGCAGAGCATCGGGCCGGGTGCTCCATGACCCCCGGTGACCTGGCGTTCGGCACCAGGCCGAGAGCGGGTCGTGGCCCCGCCGGTCCCCCTGCCGGGCTCCTGTTTCGCTTCCCCCGGGCTCTGTGGTGCATCCGGCTCGCCGCCCTTCTCCTCGCCCTCGGCTGTCTCGCCGGCACCCTCTGGACCGGCCTCGAAGACCGAGGTATCGCCCTCGCCTTCGGCGTACTCGTCGGAGTCGGGGAGTGGGCGCGGTGGACCGGGGCCGAGGTACGGGAGGCCGCGCCGCTCGGGGCCGCCGGAGGGCTCGCCTACGCCCTGCTCGGCGCCGACGCCGGGGTGGCCACGCACGACGGGGCCTTTCAAGTCGTCACCGTCGTGTGCGCGGCCTCGCTGCTCGGCAGCGTGCCCCACATAGCCGGCGGGCGCCGGCCCACACTCGACCATCTCGCCCGCCGTGTGCTCACCGTCGGATTCGCCGCCGTCTGCTTCCAACCCCTCTACAGCAGGGGCGTGTTGGAGCAGTGGGGCGGACCGGCGTACACGCTGCTGCTGGTCGCGCTGCTGGTACTCACCGCGCTGTGCGACGCCGTGCTCGCCGCCGCGCAGGCGCACTCCCGCTCCGGGTGGCCGTTCGGGCCGCTGCTGCGGGACGAGCTGCGCGGGCTGCTCGGCATCGGGTCCGCCGTCTGTGCCACCGGCGCGGTGATGGCGCTGGCCGTCGCCGTCGTCGGCCTCTGGGCGCTGCCCGTCTTCTGTCTGCCCCTCCTCCTCACGCAGCTGTCCCTGCGCCGGTACGCGGCAGTAAGGGCCACCTACCGGCAGACCATCGCCTCCCTCGCCCGTGCCACCGAGATAGCGGGGTACACCCCGGCCGGGCACGCCCGCCGGGTCGCCACGCTGAGCCAGGCCGTCGGGCGTGACCTGGGGCTGTCCGGAGCGGAGCTCACCGTGCTGGAGTACGCGGCGCTCATGCACGACATCGGCCAGCTGAGCCTGCTCGACCCGGTGCCGGCCGGCGCCACGGCCGCACTGCCGCCGGCGGAACAGCGCCGCATAGCCCTGCTCGGCGGGGCCGTCGTAAGACAGACCGGGGTGGACGCGGCGGTCGCCGTGGTCGTGGAGCGCCAGGCCGATCCGTACCGGGAGCAGCCACTGGCCGCACGGATCGTGCGGGTCGTCAACGCGTACGAGGAGAAGGCCCGGGATTCCGGGCCCGGCGGACCGCTGACCGCACTGGAGGAGTTACGGCTGGCCAGTGCGGGGCACTACGCTCCCGAGGTCGTGGAGTCCCTGGCGCGCGTACTGTCCAGGGACTGTCTGACCCTGCGCACGGCTGGGTAACCCATGGGTAATGAGCGGCCCTCCCGTCGTACGTGGTTGGATGCGAGGGAGAGGGTGTCCGGGGGCACAAGCCAGCCCACTGTGCGGAAATGGAACTGGCAGGCGGGAATCGTGAGGATCTTCGGCAAGGGACGGCACCGGCCCTCCGCCTCCTGGCGGCAGGCCACCGACCGCGCGTTCACGCTGATCGGCGACGGCCGATACGAGGACGCGGGCGAACTGCTGACACGTGCCGCCGACCTCGAACCCTGGCTGTCCGAGTCCTGGTTCAACCTCGCCCTGCTGCACAAGTTCCGGCACGACTGGGAGCAGGCGCGGGCGGCCGGGCTGCGGGCGGTGGCCCTGCTGGACCGGGAGACCGGGGCGCCCGACTGGTGGAACGTCGGTATCGCGGCGACCGCGCTGCAGGACTGGCCGCTGGCCCGCCGGGCCTGGCAGGCCTATGGGCTGCGGGTGCCCGGCGGAGCCACCGTGTCCGGTGAGCCGGCCGGAATGGACCTGGGCAGCGCCGCCGTACGGCTGTCCCCGGAGGGCGAGGCCGAAGTGGTGTGGGGGCGGCGGCTGGACCCCGCCCGCATCGAGGTGCAGTCCATTCCGCTGCCGTCGTCCGGGCGGCGCTGGGGCGAGGTCGTGCTGCACGACGGGGTGCCGCACGGCGAGCGGACCACGGCGACCGGGCATGCGTACCCCGTCTTCGACGAGATCGAGCTGTGGGCGCCGTCGCCGGTACCGACCTGGGTGGTGCTGCTGGAGGCGGCTACGGAGGGCGACCGGGACGCCTTGGAGCAGCTGGCCGGGGACGCCGGGTTCGCGGCGGAGGACTGGTCGTCGTCGGTGCGGTTGCTGTGCCGGATGTGCTCCGAGTCACGGATGCCGTCCGACGAGGGCGACGGAGTGCATCTCGATCCCCACGACCACAGTGAGCCTGGGCACCCGGGGCCTTTGGGGCACCGGACGGACGGGCAGCTGTGGGTGCCGGAGCGGGAGTGCGGGGTGGCCGCGCCGGCTTCGCTGGTGAGGGGGTTGCTGGACGGGTGGGTTGCCGACAGCCCTGACTCCAGGGATTGGCGTGACTTGGAAGAGGTCTGCTGAGCGTCGCTCGTCGGGTGCAGGCCGGTGGGAGCTTGTCGCGCAGTTCCCCGCGCCCCTTTGGGGCGCGTCCCTGAACGGGCGGATCCACGTACCCTGTATCAGCAACATTCCCCCCGTTTTACCTAGGAAGGCTTACCTCGGTCATGGCGCAGCAGGACACCGATCAGCAGCACGTGGGCGTGCTCCCCGTGGATGACGAGGGGTTCGTCATCGACACCGAGGGGACCGAGGAGCGCGAGAACGCCTGGCGTGCGCGGGGGACCTCGCGGCCCATCACCGTCGTCGGCAACCCGGTGTTGCACAAGGAGTGCAGGGACGTCACCGAGTTCGGGGACGAGCTGGCGCAGCTGATCGCCGACATGTTCGCCAGCCAGCGGACCGCCGAGGGCGTCGGCCTCGCCGCCAACCAGATCGGCGTCGATCTGAAGGTCTTCGTCTACGACTGCCAGGACGACGAGGGTGCCCGGCACGTGGGTGTCGTCTGCAACCCGAAGCTGGTCGACCTGCCGGCGGACAGGCGGCGGCTGGACGACAGCAACGAGGGGTGTCTGTCGGTGCCCACCGCCTACGCTCCGCTCGCCCGGCCCGACTACGCCGAAGTCACCGGCCAGGACGAGAAGGGCAACCCGATCAAGGTGCGCGGCACCGGCTACTTCGCTCGGTGTTTGCAGCACGAGACGGACCACCTGTACGGCTACCTGTACATCGACCGGCTCTCCAAGCGTGAGCGCAAGGACGCCCTGCGGCAGATGGCCGAGAATGAGCCCCGCTACCCCGTGGTCGCCAACGACTGAGACGGACAGGGGCTGTTGTGACGCCTGGTCGGCGATCGCCCGGCCAGACGTGCGTCATGTCCGGTCGGACTCGTTCGCCTGTCCGTCGTACATTCGAGCCTTTGTGCGCCCCTAGCGATCCCTAATCAGTCACACAAGGGGAGATTCTCGGCACTGTGGGGTAGTGAATGGAGCAAATCCGTTCCCAGAGCAGTCAGTTGTAGGGCTGAATGGGAAGTGCGGGGATACGCAACGGCGCACGCCCGGCACAGCGGGAGGGGTGTGCGTTCCTGGCGGCTGAGAGGGGTTTGTTCGTGCACGCTTTCTCACACAGCACCACATCGACGCCGACGGCGCTCGCGGTTCCACCACAACTCGCCCTGCCCGTGATCGAGGCCGAGTTTCCTCGGCAGCTGCATCCGTATTGGCCACGGCTCCAGGAGAACACCCGCCTCTGGCTGCTGGAAAAGCGGCTGATGCCGGCGGACAAGGTACAGGAATATGCCGACGGCCTTTGCTACACCGACCTCATGGCCGGGTACTACCTGGGCGCGCCGGACGAGGTGATCCAGGCGATATGCGACTACAGCGCATGGTTCTTCGTCTGGGACGACCGCCACGACCGTGACGTCGTGCACGGCCGCGCGGCCGACTGGCGGCGGCTGAGGTTCCGTTTACACTCGGCCCTCGATGCCCCACTGCACCATCTGCACCACCCGGACACCCTGGTCGCGGGGTTCGCGGACAGTGTGGCTCGGTTGTACTCGTTCCTGCCGGGGACCTGGAACCAGCGGTTCGCCCAGCACTTCCACGAGGTGATCGAGGCGTACGACCGCGAGTACCGCAACCGCACCACGGGATACATCCCGGAGGCCGAGGAATACCTCGCCCTGCGGCGCCTCACCTTCGCCCACTGGATATGGACGGACCTCCTTGAGCCGAGCGCCGGAACCGAACTCCCGGACGCCGTGCGCAAGAATCCGGCATACCGCCGCCCGGCGCTGCTCAGCCAGGAATTCGCCGCCTGGTACAACGACCTCTGCTCGCTGCCCAAGGAAATAGCAGGCAATGAGGTGCACAATCTAGGAATCAGTCTCGTCACCCATGAGGGTATGAGTCTGGAACAGGCAATCGAAGAGGTCAGGCGACGCGTCGAGGAATGCATTAGTGAATTCCTGGCCGCCGAGCGGACCGCTCATCGATTCGCCGAACAGCTCGACGACGGCACCGTGCGCGGAAAGGAAATCGGTGCCGCGGTCCTGGCCTGTGTCGCCAATATGCGGAACTGGTTCAGTTCCGTCTACTGGTTCCACCACGAATCCGGCCGTTACATGGTCGACAGCTGGGACGACCGGTCCACGCCCCCGTACGTCAACAACGAAGCGGCAGGTGAGAAATGACCGTCGAGTCCGTGAAGCCCGTGACCGCAGAGGCTTCCGACCACAGTGAACTGCGCGAACCGCCCCTCGCCGGCGGCGGTGTCCCGATGCTCGGCCACGGCTGGCAACTCGCCCGCGACCCGCTGGCCTTCATGTCCCGGCTGCGCGCCCACGGCGACATGGTGCGCCTGCGCCTCGGCCCCAAGGAGGTGTACGCCGTCACCACCCCGGCGCTCACCGGGGCCCTCGCCCTCAACCCCGACTTCATCATCGCCGGCCCGCTGTGGGAGTCCCTGGAGGGACTGCTCGGCAAGGAGGGCGTGGCCACCGCCAACGGCCCCCGCCACCGCCGCCAGCGCCGCACCATCCAGCCCGCGTTCAACCTCTCCGCGATCCCCGACTACGGGCCGATCATGGAGGAGGAGGCACACGCGCTGACCGAACGCTGGCAGCCCGGCGACACCGTCGACTGCACCTCGGAGTCCTTCCGGGTCGCCGTCCGCATCGCCGCCCGCTGTCTGCTGCGCGGTGAGTACATGGACGAGCGCGCGGAGCGGCTGAGCGTCGACCTCGCGAGTGTCTTCCGCGGTATGTACCGCCGGATGGTCATACCACTCGGCCCGCTGTACCGGCTGCCGTTGCCGGCCAACCGCGAATTCAACCGGGCGCTGGCCGATCTGCACCTCCTCGTCGACGAGATCGTCGCCGAACGCCGGGCATCTGGTCGAAAGCCGGACGATTTGCTGACGGCATTGCTGGCGGCGAAGGAGGACAATGGCGACCCCATCGGGGAACAGGAGATCCACGACCAGGTCGTCGCGATACTCACCCCCGGAAGCGAAACTGTCGCGTCCACGATCATGTGGCTCCTCCAGGTGCTCACCGAACACCCCGAACACGCCGAGAAGGTACGGACCGAGGTCGAATCCGTGACAGGAGGTCGACCGGTTGGATTCGAGCACGTTCGGCGGCTCACGCACACCAACAATGTCGTCGTCGAGGCGATGCGTTTGCGGCCAGCCGTATGGATATTGACGCGGCGCGCCAAGGCCGACACCGAGCTCGGTGGCTACCGCATTCCGGCGGGGGCCGACATCGTCTACAGCCCCTACGCCATCCAGCGCGACGCCCGCTCGTACGCCGCACACCTCGACTTCGACCCGGACCGCTGGCTGCCGGAGCGGGCCCAGGAGGTGCCGAAGTATGCCATGAGCCCCTTCAGCGTCGGCAACCGCAAGTGCCCCAGCGACCACTTCTCCATGACCCAACTCAGCCTGATCACAGCCGCGTTGTGTGCCAGGTACCGCTTCCAGCAGGCCCCGGGATCCAACGGCGCCACCCGGGTGGGCATCACCCTGCGGCCGCAGCGGCTGCTGCTCACGCCCGTGCCCTGGTGACCTACGGACCGGCCGGGGGTGACTCCTGATACCGGCGCGCGCTCAGGCGGCCTGCGGGCCCCGGAACGCGCGCCGGTAGGCGTTCGGCGTGGTGCCCAGTTCCTTCACGAACTGGTGCCGCAGCGCGGCCGCCGTACCGAAGCCGGTGCGGCCCGCGATGGCGTCCATCGTCTCGTCCGTCGCCTCCAGCAACTCCTGGGCCAGCAAAACCCGTTGCCGCAGGATCCAGCGGTACGGGGTGGTGCCGCTCTCCTGCTGGAAGCGGCGGGCGAAGGTGCGCGGGGCCATCAGGGCGCGGGCGGCCAGCTGCTCGACGGTGACCTCCTCGTCGAGGTGCTCCGCCATCCAGGCCAGCACCTCGCCGACCGTGTCGCAGGGGCCCTCCGGCAGCGGGCGCTCGATGTACTGCGCCTGGCCGCCGTCCCGGTGCGGGGGCACCACCATCCGCCGGGCGATCTTCTTGGCGACCTCGGGGCCCTGCTCCTTGCGGACGATGTGCAGACAGGCGTCGATGCCGGCCGCGGTGCCCGCCGAGGTGATCACCGGGTCCTCGTCGACGTAGAGCACGTCCGGCTCGACCCGGGTGCGCGGGAAGCGGCGGGCCAGCAGCTGTGCGTGCCGCCAGTGCACGGCACACCGGCGCCCGTCCAGCAGCCCGGCCGCGCCCAGGACGAAGACGCCGGAGCAGACGCTGAGCACCCGGGCGCCCCGGTCCACCGCCCGGCGCAGCGCGTCGAGCAGCTCGGGCGGGTAGGCCCGGTCGACATTGGCGTCGGAGGCCGGCACCGCGATCAGATCGGCCTCGTCCAGCCGGTCCAGACCGTACGGCGTGGAGACCGTCAGGCCCGGCACATGGGTGCCGAGCGCCGGTCCCTCCGCCGAGACCACGGCGAAGTCGTACACCGGCAGCCCCTCGTCGGAGCGGTCGAGGCCGAAGACCTCGCAGACCACCCCGAGCTCGAAGGGGTGCACACCGTCCAGGAGCACCGCGGCCACGTTCGTCAGCATGCTGCCAGTGTGCCTCGCCTTCGGCAGGAATTCGAGGGTGTATGGCAGTGCTGCCACTCACGGTAAGGAGCATCCGGCGCGACAGTGGTGTCCATGAACGGAAACCAGATCGAAGGTCTTGTCGGAATGGCCCTGGTCCTCGGGATCCTGGTCCTCATGGTCCTCCCGTCCGTGTTCGGCATCCTGCGCGACAGGCGCATCGACCGGCAGATCAGGGAGGCCCATGAGGACCGCGGGGAGCACGAGCCTCAGAAGGCTCAGAAGTCTTCGTCCAGGTCGACGGTGCCCTCCACCGCCACCTGGTACGCGGACGGGCGCCGCTCGAAGAAGTTCGTCAGCTCCTGAACGCCCTGGAGCTCCATGAAGGAGAACGGGTTCTCCGAGCCGTACACCGGCGCGAAGCCCAGGCGGTCCAGCCGCTGGTCGGCGACGCACTCCAGGTACTGGCGCATCGAGTCGGTGTTCATGCCGGGCAGGCCGTCACCGCACAGGTCACGGGCGAACTGCAGCTCGGCCTCGACGGCCTCCCGCAGCATGTCGGTGACCTGCTGCCGGAGTGCATCGTCGAAAAGTTCCGGCTCTTCCTTGCGGACCGTGTCGACCACGTCGAACGCGAAGCTCATGTGCATCGTCTCGTCGCGGAACACCCAGTTGGTGCCCGTGGCGAGACCGTGCAGCAGGCCCCGGCTGCGGAACCAGTAGACGTACGCGAAGGCGCCGTAGAAGAACAGGCCCTCGATGCACGCGGCGAAGCAGATCAGGTTGAGCAGGAAGCGGCGCCGGTCGGCCTTGGACTCCAGGCGGTCCAGGTTCTCCACCGAGTCCATCCACCTGAAGCAGAACTCGGCCTTCTCGCGGATGGAGGGGATGTTCTCGACGGCGGCGAACGCGGCCGTCCGGTCTTCCGGGTCGGGGAGGTAGGTGTCCAGCAGGGTCAGGTAGAACTGGACGTGGACGGCCTCCTCGAACAGCTGCCGGCTCAGATACAACCGCGCCTCGGGGGAGTTGATGTGCTTGTACAGCGTCAGCACCAGGTTGTTCGCCACGATCGAGTCGCCGGTCGCGAAGAAGGCGACGAGCCGGCCGATCAGGTGCTGCTCGGACGGAGTCAGCTTCGCGAGGTCGGCGACGTCCGAGTGGAGGTCGACCTCCTCGACGGTCCAGGTGTTCTTGATGGCGTCCCGGTAGCGCTCGTAGAAGTCCGGGTAGCGCATGGGACGCAGAGTCAGCTCGAAGCCCGGGTCGAGCAGGTTTTTGTTCTGGCTGGTCATTACTGGCAGGCCTCGCAGGACTCGGGGTTTTCCAGGGAGCAGGCGACCGCGCCTTCGGGTGCCGTCTGCTGAACGGGGACGGTGGGCTGGGCCTGGGCGGCACGGGCGATTCGGGTCGCCGGGCGTGAGCGCAGGTAGTACGTCGTCTTCAGGCCCGACTTCCAGGCGTACGCGTACATCGAGGAGAGCTTGCCGATGGTCGGCGTCTCCAGGAAGAGGTTCAGGGACTGGGCCTGGTCCAGGTACGGCGTCCGGGCGGCGGCCATGTCGATCAGACCGCGCTGCGGGATCTCCCACGCCGTGCGGTACAGCGCCCGTACGTCCGCCGGGATCCACCCGAAGTCCTGCACCGAGCCGTTGGCCTCGCGCAGCGCCTCGCGGGTGCGGGCGTCCCAGACGCCCAGATTCTTGAGCTCCTGCACCAGATAGGAGTTGACCTGGAGGAACTCGCCGGACAGCGTCTCGCGCTTGAAGAGGTTGGAGACCTGCGGCTCGATGCACTCGTAGACACCGGCGATGGACGCGATGGTGGCCGTCGGCGCGATGGCGAGGAGGAGGCTGTTGCGCAGGCCGGTCTTCGCGATCCGCGCGCGCAGCGCCGCCCAGCGCTCCGGCCAGCTGAACTCGACGCCGTAGTGGTCGGGGTGCAGCACACCCCGTGCGGTACGGGTCTTCTCCCAGGCCGGCAGCGGGCCGCCGCGCTCGGCGAGATCGGCGGAGGCCTCGTACGCGGCGAGCATGATCCGCTCGGCGATCCGGGTGGAGAGCGCCTTCGCCTCGGGGGAGTCGAAGGGCAGCCGCAGCTTGAAGAAGACGTCCTGGAGACCCATCGCGCCCAGACCGACCGGCCGCCACCTGGCATTCGACCGGCCCGCCTGCCCGGTCGGGTAGAAGTTGATGTCGACGACCCGGTCGAGGAAGGTGACGGCGGTGCGGACGGTCGCGTCCAGCCGCTCCCAGTCGATGTCGCCCGTGGCCGTGTCGACGAACGCGCCGAGGTTCACCGAACCCAGGTTGCAGACCGCCGTCTCCCCGTCGTCCGTGACCTCCAGGATCTCGGTGCAGAGGTTGGAGGAGTGGATGACATGGCCGGCGGTGGCCGTCTGGTTCGCGGTCCGGTTGGCCGCGTCCTTGAAGGTCATCCAGCCGTTGCCGGTCTGCGCGAGGGTGCGCATCATCCGGCCGTACAGGTCACGCGCGGGGATGGTCTTGCGCGCGAGGCCCTTTTCCTCTGCCGCGCGGTACGCCGCGTCGAACTCGTCGCCCCACAGATCCACCAGCTCGGGCACGTCGGCGGGGGAGAAGAGCGACCACTGCCCGTCGGCGTTCACCCGGCGCATGAACTCGTCCGGGACCCAGTGCGCGAGGTTGAGGTTGTGCGTACGGCGGGCGTCCTCGCCGGTGTTGTCGCGCAGTTCCAGGAACTCCTCGATGTCGGAGTGCCAGGTCTCCAGGTAGACCGCGGCCGCGCCCTTGCGCCGGCCGCCCTGGTTCACCGCGGCGACCGAGGCGTCGAGGGTCTTCAGGAACGGCACGATGCCGTTGGAATGCCCGTTGGTGCCGCGGATGAGCGAACCGCGGGAGCGGATCCGGCTGTACGAGAGCCCGATGCCGCCGGCGTGCTTCGAGAGCCGGGCGACCTGGTGGTAGCGGTCGTAGATGGAGTCCAGCTCGTCCTTCGGGGAGTCGAGGAGGTAGCAGGACGACATCTGGGGGTGCCGGGTGCCGGAGTTGAAGAGGGTGGGGGAGGAGGGGAGGTAGTCGAGGCGGCTCATGAGCCCGTAGAGCGCGGCGACTTCGTCCAGCGCGCGACCGGTGGCGTCCTCGGCGAGACCGGCGGCGACCCGGAGCATGAAGTGCTGGGGGGTCTCGATGACCTTGCGGGTGATCGGGTGCCGGAGCAGGTAACGGCTGTGGAGCGTGCGCAGGCCGAAGTAGCCGAAGCGGTCGTCGGCGTCCGGGTCGGCCAGGGCGTCGAGGCGGGCCGCGTGCAGCCGCGCGAACTCGGCGGTGCGGTCGGCGATGAGGCCCTCGCGGTGGCCGACGGCGACGGACTCGGTGAAGGACGTCACGCCCTGCGAGGCGGCCTCGGCGCGGATCGAGATCGTCAGCAGCCGGGCGGCGAGCCGGGAGTAGGCGGGGTCCTCGGAGATGAGGCCGGCGGCCGCCTCGGTGGCCAGCTCGCGCAACTCCGCCTCGTCGGCCCGCGCGGACCGGCCGCGCAGCGCGGCGGCGGCGACCCGGCCGGGATCGGCGTCGGGGAGGTCGGCGGTCAGCCCGGTCAGGGTCCGCAGCAACGAGGTGCCGGGACCGTCCTCGTCCACGGAGATGGTGGCTGAAGCCGGTTCGGCTGGCGCGATGGTCACGTGGGGCTCTCCCTCGCTCGGCACGGGGCCTGGCGGAGGGCAGGAGGCAGCACACGAGCGCACGCACGCGTGTCGCGTCTCCGGCCCACTCCACGAGGCCCGGACGTCAGAACACCCGGGCCGGACGGCCGGGCGTGCTGTCGGCAGGTCCTCGGACTGACGCTTGGGCACAGATGTGCGCAAGTACACCGTTGCGGGACAGTTCCGGATTCGCACCGGATTCCCCTGCGGCGACAGCGAGCATGAGCATACATCTAGTGCCGGGTCGTCGTGTCACCCCCACATGTTGTGTCGCGCTAGTGTCGCAGCGTCAACTCATAGGTGAGCAGAGTGATGTCGTCCAGCTCCGGCAGGGGATTCCAGTCGCGGCCGGGTGTGCGGACGAAGCCCAGGCGCTCGTAGATCCGATGGGCGGCGTGCATGGTGCGCTGAGTCGACAGAACGACCTTTTCGCAGCCGTCGAGGGCCCGTGCGCGGTCGACGCAGGCGCGGACGAGTGCCTCGCCGGCGCCGTGGCCGCGAGCGGCTCGGCCGACGGCGAGCATTCTGATCTCCGCCTCTTCGGGGGCGGCGATGTCGGCCATGGGGCCGGGACCGGGGACGAAGGTCACTCCGCCGAGGAGGGTGTCGCCGTTCACGGCTACGAGGACCTCCGCCGCGGCGGCCCGCTTGGCCACATCGCGCAGTTCGCCGAGGTAGGTGTCGCTCTCCCCGAAGTCGAGGAGGTTGTCCTGGAGGTAGGCCTGGGCCGTGATCTCGCCGAGGGGTTCGTATTCGGTGGGGTGAGCTTCGCGGATGTGGATGGTCATGGGGGTGAGTGTGGGGGAAGAGAAGCGGGCCGCCGAGAGGATTTCTCTCGGCGGCCCGCTGCGGCCTCGTCGTGGCTGGTCGCGCGCACGCGGCGGAGCCGCATACTGATACAGCCACGCGCCTCTTCGGGGCGCGTTCTAGTGGCCGCCTCCCACGACAGCCGGCGGGAGATCGACCTTGACGCCCGGGTCGCCCGAGTCCGCCGTGTAGTCCTCCGCCTTCGTCTCGTCGACGCCCTCCGGGGCCTTCAGCGCCTTCAAGGCGAACGTCATGACCACCGTCACCAGCACGTTCAGCACGAACGCCGTCATGCCGATGTAGCCGATCTCGCCGATGCCCGGGATCTCCTTGGCCGAGCCGCCGAAGTGCTTCTGGGTGGGGGAGGCCACCCCGTACGCCGCGACCGTGCCGTAGACCATGCCGACCGCCCAGCCCGCCAGCAGGGCCCAGCGGTGGAACCAGCGGGTGAACAGGCCGCCCACGAGGGCCGGGAAGGTCTGCAGGATCCAGATGCCGCCCAGGAGCTGGAAGTTGATGGCGACCGTCTTGTCCATCGTGAGGACGAAGATCAGCGCGCCGACCTTCACCAGCAGGGACACGATCTTGGAGACCTGGGCCTCCTGTTTGGGTGTGGCGTCCGGCTTGATGAAGTCCCGGTAGATGTTGCGGGTGAAGAGGTTCGCGGCCGCGATGGACATGATGGCCGCCGGGACCAGGGCGCCGATGCCGATCGCCGCGAAGGCCACGCCCGCGAACCAGTCCGGGAACATGTTCTCGAACAGCTGGGGGATCGCCAGCTGGCCGTTGGTGACCTTGATGCCGGCCGCGATGGCCATGAAGCCGAGCAGCGCGAGCAGGCCCAGCATCAGGGAGTACAGCGGCAGGATCGTGGTGTTGCGGCGGATCACCTCACGGCTTCTGGAGGAGAGCGTCGCGGTGATCGAGTGCGGGTACATGAACAGGGCGAGCGCGGAGCCCAACGCCAGTGTGGCGTACGTCCACTGGCCCGCCTCCGGTGGGGCCAGCGCACCGCGCGGTTTGCCGGTCGCCGGGCTGACCTGGGCGAACGCGTCGCCCGCCTTGGCGAAGATGTCGTCGAAGCCACCCAGCTTGATCGGGATGTAGATGATCGCCACCGTGATGACGAGGTAGATCAGCCCGTCCTTCACGAACGCGATCAGGGCGGGCGCCCGCAGACCGGAGGAGTAGGTGTAGGCCGCCAGGACGGCGAAGGCGATCAGCAGCGGGAGGTCCTTCACGAACCAGTTGGTGCCGTCACTGCCGCCGACGCCCATGACGTCCAGCACGGCCTGGATGCCGACGAGCTGGAGCGCGATGTAGGGCATCGTCGCCAGGATGCCGGTCAGGGCGACGGCGAGCGAGAGGCCCTTGGAGCCGAAGCGGCCGCGCACGAAGTCCGAGGTCGTCACATAGCCGTGCTTGTGGGAGACCGACCACAGGCGGGGCAGGAACGTGAAGACCAGAGGGTAGACGAGGATCGTGTACGGCACCGCGAAGAAGCCGGCCGCGCCCGCCGCGTATATCGCCGCCGGTACGGCGACGAAGGTGTACGCCGTGTAGAGGTCGCCGCCGAGCAGGAACCAGGTGACCCAGGTGCCGAACGACCGGCCTCCCAGGCCCCATTCGTCGAGGGAGTGCTCGTTCTCGGCCTTGCGCCAGCGCGCGGCCAGGAAACCCATGACCGTGACGGCCAGGAAGAAGAAGATGAAGACGCCGAGCGCGACGCCGTTCACACCGTCCTTCACTTCTGCGCACCCCCACTCTTGCTCTCTGCCTTGCGGGCGCGCTGGTCACGCTGCCACAGCTGGTACGCGAGCATCGTGAGCGCGGTGGATATCAGCACCCACAGCATCTGGTACCAGTAGAAGAACGGGATCCCGATGAACGCCGGGTCGGTCTTGGCGTAGGAGCCCACCCACAGCAGCGCCACGAAGGGCGCGACGAGGCAGACGGCGATGATCACGCGTACCGGTGTCACCACCGGGTGCCTCAATTCAGATACATCCGACATACCGCGGCTCCGTCCCCTCACCGTTCACCTGTGTAATGCGCAGGCAATCTAGGTCACGGTGTCACCGGAGCGGAAGTAGCCGTCCGTCTATCGGTACGCCGATTCCGTGAAGGGCGGTCCGGGTCAGTCCTGCGGACGCTTGAGGCGGGCCACGAACTTGTAGCGGTCGCCGCGGTAGACCGAGCGCACCCACTCCACCGGCTGGCCCTCGCGGTCCAGGGAGTGCCGGGAGAGCATCAGCATCGGCAGGCCCACGTCGGTGCCGAGCAGGCCGGCCTCGCGCGGGGTGGCCAGCGAGGTCTCGATGGTCTCCTCGGCCTCGGCGAGATGGACGTCGTACACCTCGGCGAGGGCGGTGTAGAGGGACGTGTACTTGACCAGGGAGCGGCGCAGGGCCGGGAAGCGCTTGGCGCTCAGATGGGTGGTCTCTATGGCCATGGGCTCGCCGTTGGCCATGCGCAGCCGCTCGATGCGCAGCACGCGCCCGCCTGCGGTGATGTCGAGCAGGCCGGCGAGCCGGTCGTCGGCGGTGATGTAGCCGATGTCCAGCAGCTGCGAGGTCGGCTCCAGGCCCTGGGCGCGCATGTCCTCGGTGTACGAGGTGAGCTGGAGCGCCTGGGAGACCTTCGGCTTGGCGACGAAGGTGCCCTTGCCCTGGATGCGTTCCAGGCGACCCTCGACGACCAGTTCCTGGAGGGCCTGGCGGACGGTGGTGCGGGAGGTGTCGAACTCGGCCGCCAGCGTGCGCTCAGGCGGGACCGGGGTGCCGGGCGTCTGTGTCTCCGTGATTTCGAGGAGATGTTTCTTCAGGCGGTAGTACTTGGGCACACGCGCGGTACGGACGGCTGTCCCGCTCTCGTTCTCCGCACTGCTGACGTCGGTGCTCATGCTCCGCCTTCCCGGCTCCTGATCCGGCCACCTCGTGGCACGGCAGCGTACCGGGAGTTCCCCGGCACGCTGCGTGATCTCCTCTGTATACCGCCGCGGGCCCTTTTGGTCTAGTCCACCACTGGAGTGGTCTACCGGAATTGTCTCGTCCGCGCCCCAGGTTTTCGAGGGCTTCTTACTTAAAGGTTCCTGCATATATAGGTCGCATAACGGCTGGTCGGAGCCCATTCGGCCCCCCTTGACAGGCCTGCTGGTCTGGGCCAGGCTTCCCGCACTGGTCTACACCATTGGTCCAGGTCCCGGCCCAACGCTCGCGCGGGGAGGCAGGGGGGTTTGTGGCATCCCTGAGGAGGGTGGCGTGAAGCGCAAGCTGATAGCCGCGATTGGTATCGCGGGCATGGTCGTCTCCATCGCGGCGTGTGGCAATGGCAAGAACGACAACAAGGCGCAGGGGGCGGACGCCAAGGAGCTGACCGTCTGGCTCACCGTGGACGCCCAGAACAACTGGCCCGACCTGGTGAAGGCCGCCGACGCGGCCGTGCAGAAGAAGCACCCCGGCATCAAGATCAAGCACGAGTACTACGGCTGGCCGGACAAGAACACCAAGCTGGACGCCGTCCTCGCCACGGACAAGGCCCCCGACGTGGTCGAGATGGGCAACACCGAGATGCTCAGCTACATGGTCAAGGGCGCCTTCGCCCCCGTCGAGACCTCCCAGTTCACCAACTCCGGCCAGTGGCTCGACGGCCTCAAGGCCTCGGTGACCTACGACGGCAAGACCTACGGCGTGCCGTACTACGCCGGTGGCCGCGTCGCCAACTGGCGCAAGGACATCGCCACCTCGGCCGGCGTCAAGACCACGCCGAAGACCTACACCGAGCTGACCGCCGACCTGGACAAGATCCAGAAGAAGGAAGGCGACAAGTTCAGCTCCTGGTACCAGCCCACCCGCGACTGGTACGCGGCCATGTCCTTCGTCTACGACGCCGGCGGCTCCATCGCCGCCGAGTCCGGCGGCCAGTGGAAGGGCAACCTCTCCTCGCCCGAGTCCCTCAAGGGCCTCACCGACTTCAAGAACGTCATCGACAAGTACATGCACGGTGACAAGACCAAGGACGAGTCCGACCGGTACATCGTCTACGGCCAGGGCAAGTCGGCCATGATCTTCGGTGCCGCCTGGGAGGGCGCGACCTCGGCCGACCCGAAGAACGACAAGACGGGCGGCAAGCTCAAGGACAACCTCGTCAACTTCGTGATGCCCGGCCCGTCCGGCAAGAACATGCCGGTCTTCCTGGGCGGCTCGGACCTCGCCGTCCCGGTGAAGTCCAAGGCGCAGGGCGTCGCCGCCGAGTGGATCAACGCGTTCACCGGTCCGTCCGGCCAGAAGGGCCTGATGGCCAAGGGCAACCTGCCCAACAACAAGACCGACCTCGCGACCCTGAAGAACGACCCGGCGACGGCCGTTCCGGCCACCGCTGCCGAGTCCAACTGGTTCGTCCCGATGGCGCCGGGCTGGGGCCAGGTCGAGAAGGCGCAGGTCCTGCAGACCATGCTGCAGAACATCGGCACGGGCAAGCAGACGGTCGAGGCGGCGGCGAAGGCGGCGGACGCGGCGATCGACAAGGTCATCAACAAGGCGTAGTGGCTGCGACCGGGCCTGGCCGACGGGGGTCGGGTCCGGCCGGTGCTTGAAGTCGGAACGTGCCGCGACGGGTTGCTGGGTTGGTGCCGGTGCGTTGTGGCTGGTCGCGCACACGCGGCGGTAGACGCATATCGATACCGCCCCGCGCCCCCGAAGGGGCGCGTCGATGCCGGCCTCTCTTCATCTGCTTAGGAGCTCGCGATGAGTGCCGCTGATACCACCACACCCGCCAAGGTGCCGCCGCAGCGGCAGGCGCCACCCCCGGGCACCCAGGCCAGACCACCCGCGAACCGGCGATCCGGCGGGCCGGGCGCCCCCTGGCTGCTGCTCGCGCCCTGCCTCGCGATTCTCGGGCTCGTACTCGGCTATCCCCTCTACCGGCTGGTCGCCCTCTCCTTCCAGGAGTTCGGGCAGTCCCAGCTGTGGGGGTTCAAGCCGGCCGACTGGGTCGGGTTCGGGAACTTCTCCCATGTGCTGGGCGACACCGAGTTCTGGCAGGTCGTGCTGCGCACGATCGTCTTCACGGTCGGCTGTGTGGTCTTCACCATGGTCGTCGGCATGCTCATCGCCCTGCTGCTGCAGCGGGTGTCCGGCTGGGTGAAGACACTGGTCAACATCGCGCTGGTGGCCAGTTGGGGCATGCCGGTCATCGTCGCCACCACGCTCTTCAAGTGGCTCTTCGACTCCGACTACGGCATCCTCAACGCCCTGCTCAGCAAGATCCCCGGGGTCGAGCTGATCGGCCACAACTGGTTCGCCAGCGGGCCCGAGGGACTCGCGGTGATCATGCTCCTGGTGGTCTGGGGAGCGGTGCCCTTCGTGGTCATCACGCTGAGCGCCGGTCTCACCCAGGTCCCTGCGGAGCTGGCGGAGGCCGCCCGCCTCGACGGCGCGGGCGCCTGGGGCGTCTTCCGTTATGTCACGCTCCCCATCCTCAAGCCGATCATCGTGATGCTCACGACCCTCTCGGTCATCTGGGACATGGGTGTCTTCCCGCAGGTCTTCGTGATGCGCGGCGGCCACCCCGAGCCCGAGTTCCAGCTGCTGACCACCTACTCCTACGACCGCGCCTTCGTGGTCAACGACTACGGACAGGGCTCCGCGATCGCCCTGCTCACCGTGCTCCTCCTGCTCGGTGTCGTCGCCGTGTACATGCGCCAGATGCTGAAGATCGGAGAGGTCGAATGAGCACCGCAGCCGCCCGCAGGGGACCCCGCCTCGGCTGGAACCTCCTCGGCCTCCTGGTCTTCGTCACCGTCGGCTTCCCCGTCTACTGGATGCTGAACACGGCGTTCAAGCCGGCGAAGGACGCGATCAACCCGGATCCGAGCCTGCTGCCCACGGGTCTGACCCTGTCCAACTTCCGCCGCGCCCTGGACATCGGCGACTTCTGGGGCTCGGTGGGCCGCAGCCTGATCGTCTCCCTGTCCGTCGTCGTGATCGGCATGGCCATCGGCCTGCTGGCCGCCCTGGCCATCTCCCGGTTCGCCTTCCGCGGCCGCAGGATCGTGATCGTCGGCATCCTCGCGGTCCAGATGGTCCCGCTGGTCGCGATGATCATCCCCGTCTTCCTGCTCCTGAACGACCTGGGGCAGTACGACAAGCTAACCGGCCTGATCATCACCTATCTGACCTTCATCCTCCCGTTCACGGTGTGGACCATGCGCGGCTTCATCGTCAACATCCCGAAGGAGCTGGAGGAGGCCGCGATGGTCGACGGCTGCTCCCGCACCGGGGCCTTCGTGCGGGTGGTCTTCCCGCTGCTGGCCCCGGGCCTGGTCGCCACCTCGGTCTACGCCTTCATCCAGGCCTGGAACGAGTACATCTACGCCCTCATGCTGCTCAGCCAGGAGCACCAGACCGCGACCGTCTGGCTCGCCAACTTCACCACCAAGCACGGCACCGAATACGCCCCGATGATGGCCGGCTCCACGATGATGGCCGTGCCGATCGTCGTCCTGTTCCTCCTCGTCCAGCGCAAGATGGCCGCGGGCCTGACCGCGGGCGCCGTGAAGGGATAACGCCACCCGATGACGACACTCGCCAGCGGCACCACCGCGTCCGATCCGAAGGACGGGCTGACCCGCGACGCGCTGACGGTCCTCCAGCCCGGCTTCGCCGGCACCACCGCCCCCGACTGGCTGCTGCGCCGGCTCGGCGAAGGCCTCGCCTCCGTGGGTGTGTTCGGCCGCAACGTCGCCTCGCCCGAGCAACTCGCCGCTCTCACCGCCCAGTTGCGCGCCGAACGGGACGACGTCCTGGTGGCGATCGACGAGGAGGCAGGTGACGTCACCCGCCTCGAGGTGCGCACCGGCTCCTCATTCCCCGGCAACCACGCCCTCGGCGCCGTCGACGACGTGGAGCTGACCAGGGAGGTCGCCCTCGAACTGGGCCGTCGCCTCGCGGCCTGCGGGGTGAACTTCAACTGGGCCCCGTCCGCCGACGTCAACTCCGACCCGGCCAACCCGGTCATCGGCGTCCGCTCCTTCGGCGCCGACCCCGACCTGGTCGCCCGCCACACGGCGGCCTATGTCACCGGCCTCCAGGCGGCCGGGGTGGCGGCCTGCACCAAGCACTTCCCGGGCCACGGCGACACGGCCGTCGACTCCCACCTCGCCGTGCCCCGCATCGACGCGACCGCCGACGTCCTGCACGCCCGCGAGCTGGCCCCCTTCCGCGCGGCCATCGCCGCCGGCACCCGCGCCGTGATGAGCGCGCACATCCTGGTGCCGGCCCTGGACCCGGCCCGGCCCGGCACGTTGTCCCGCACGATCCTCACCGATCTCCTCCGCGGCGAACTCGGCTACGACGGCCTGATCGTCACCGACGGGATGGATATGCAGGCCATCTCCGCGACCTACGGCATCGAACACGGCACCGTCCTGGCCATCGCCGCCGGAGCCGACGCGATCTGCGTGGGCGGCGGCCCCTCGGACGAGGAGACGGTACGACGGCTGTGCGACGCCCTGGTCGCGGCGGTCCACTCCGGCGAACTCCCCGAGGAACGCCTGGCGGAGGCGGCTGACCGGGTACGGTCAGTGGCCCGCTGGACGTCGGCGACCTCGGCTCCGGACCCGACCTCGCAGTTCACCGACATCGGCCTGGTGGCGGCCCGCCGCGCACTCGATGTGACGCGCGTCGACTCCTACCCGCCGCTGACCTCGGCCCCCTTCGTGGCCGCGTTCACCCCGGTGGCCAATATCGCGGTCGGCACGGAGACACCCTGGGGGGTGGCGGCGGAACTGTCCCGCCGGCTGCCCGGCACGGAGGCGGCCGGCTTCACCGGCGACCACGCAGGCCAGGACGCCCTGTCGGCAGCGGGCGACCGCAGGATCGTGGCAGTGGTCCGAGACGAACACCGCCACCCCTGGATGACAACGGCCCTGGACACCCTGCTCAACTCCCGCCCCGACACGATCGTGGTGGAGATGGGCGTACCCCAGGCCCCACCCAGAGGCGCCCTGTACATAGCGACACACGGCGCGGCGAAGGTCTGCGGCACGGCAGCGGCGGAGGTCATGGCGCCCCGTTAGGGGCGCGGGGCTGTATCGATGTGCGGCTCCGCCGCGCGGGCGCGAGCAACCCACCACGACGGTCAGCCCGAACCGAACCGTACCCGGCAGGTGAAGCCGCTAAATCCCCTGCCACTCCGGCTTGTTGGCGAACGTGTGCCGAAAATAGTCCGCGAGCTTCAGCTTCGAGGCGGCGGCCTCGTCCACCACCACCGTCGCATGCGGGTGCAACTGCAGTGCCGACGCGGGACACACCGCGGCGACCGGCCCCTCCACGGTCGCCGCCACCGCGTCGGCCTTCCCCTCACCCGTCGCGAGCAGCACCAGATGCCGCGCCTCCAGGATCGTCCCGATCCCCTGGGTGATCACATGGTGCGGCACCTGCGAGATGTCCCCGTCGAAGAACCGCGCGTTGTCGACCCGGGTCTGCTCGGTGAGCGTCTTGATCCGCGTCCGTGAGGCCAGCGACGAGCACGGCTCGTTGAAACCGATGTGCCCGTCGGTCCCGATCCCGAGCAGCTGGAGATCCACACCGCCTGCCTGTGCCAGCGCCGCGTCGTACGCCTCGCAGGCGGCCTGTACGTCCTCGGCCGCGCCGTCGGGGCCGAGGAACGCGTCCATCCCGATGCCGAGCGGCTCCAGCACCTCCCGCCGCAGCACCGACCGGTACGACTCCGGATGCTCGGCCGGCAGCCCCACGTATTCGTCGAGCTGGGCTATGCGCGCCCGGGAGGTGTCCACGGCACCGGAACGCACCTTGGCCGTGAGCGCCTGGTAGATGGGCAGCGGGGTCGAGCCCGTGGCCACCCCGAGCAGCGCGTCGGGCTTACGGCGGAGCAGCTGGGCCATGGCCTCGGCGATCAGCTCGCCACCCGCGGCGGCGTCCGGAACGATGACAACTTCCACGCTGGGCCTGCCGTTCTGTCTATGTGGTTTAGACCAATCCGATGGGACCAATCTAACAGAACCAGCCCCCGTCATCGCTGGGAGCGGGCGCAGAAAAAGGGACAAGTGCGAGGTTACGCGAATACATCAGAGCGGGTGAATCAGGGAAATTCGGACCAGTGGGCCGGGGCTTCGGAAATTGCCGCGCCCATCCGGCCCCACAACCTCCGCCAGCGGGCTACGCTGCGAGCGCATCAACTGTGAACAGTCTCCAACGCATAGACACACACCATGGTCTAGTCCACAATTGCGTACGAGCGCTGAAGCAGTACGGCAGGGCCGTACGGCACAGTCGCACTCTTCCGTCTTCCCCGCACAGGAAGACGGACCGAGGAACCGGAGCTCTCTGCCCTGACTGCCCCGGCTCCTCACCTTCGGCCGACCGGGACCGCACACCCCACGGCCGTTGCTGCTCCGGGCTGCGGTGCCGGGAGGGTTGAGGGTCCCTCTCAGGCGCCGCGGCCCGCGGGTGTTTTCAAGCTGCTTTTAGGCCATGAACAGACCCGCGGGTACGCTCGCAGACGTGCCCTCCATGAACGAACTGGTCCGCCAGCACACCGCCCTCGACGACTCCGACCTCGAGTGGCTCCATCTGCTGGTCTCGGAGTGGCAGCTGCTCTCCGACCTCTCCTTCGCCGACCTGGTCCTGTGGGTCCCCACCCACGACGGCACCCGGTATGTCTCGGTGGCCCAGATGCGCCCCAACACCGGCCCCACCTCCTACCACGACGACATGGTCGGCCACCTCGTCCCGCGCGGCCGCCGCCCCATGCTGGACATCGCCCTGGACGAGGGCCGGATCGTCCGCGAGGGTGACCCGGAGTGGCGCGAGGAGGTCCCCGTACGGGTCGAGTCCATCCCGGTACGGCGCGAGGGCCGGGTCCTCGGGGTCATCGCCCGCAACACCAACCTGCTGACCGTGCGCACCCCGAGCCGGCTGGAGCTGACCTACCTCCAGAGCGCCTCCGATCTCGCGCAGATGATCGCTGCCGGATCGTTTCCCTTCCCCGACCAGCAGGTCGACATGGACGCCTCACCGCGCGTCGGCGACGGCCTGATCCGGCTGGACGCGGACGGCATCGTCCAGTACGCCTCGCCGAACGCCCTATCCGCCTACCACCGCCTCGGCCTCGCCGCCGACCTGCTCGGCCACCATCTGGGGCAGACCACGGCCGAACTCGCCCCGACCCGGGGGCCGGTGGACGAGGCGCTCGCCAAGGTCGCCAGCGGCTGGGCACCGCGCGAGTTCGAGATCGAGTCCAACGACGGTGTGATCCAGTTCCGGGCGATCCCGCTCAAACCCAAGGGCACCCGCATCGGTTCCCTGGTACTGCTCCGGGACGTCACCGAACTCCGCCGTCGCGAACGCGAGTTGATCACCAAGGACGCGACCATCCGGGAGATCCACCACCGGGTGAAGAACAACCTCCAGACGGTCGCCGCGCTGTTGCGCCTGCAGGCCCGCCGGATCGAGTCCGAGCGCGGCCGGGAGGCCCTGGAGGAGGCCGTACGACGGGTCGGCTCGATCGCGATCGTGCATGAGACGCTGTCTCAGAACCTGGACGAGCGCGTGGAGTTCGACGAGATCGCCGACCGGGTGCTCGCGATGGTCGCCGAGATCTCGCCGGGCAAGGTCACCGGCCGGCGTACCGGACGCTTCGGCATACTCGACGCCGAGGTGGCGACCCCGCTGTCGATGGTCCTCACCGAGATCCTGCAGAACGCCCTCGAACACGGCTTCCGCGAGGGGGACACCGGCACCGTCGAGGTCACGGCGGTCCGCGGCGGCACCACCAAGGAGGCCCGCCTCCTGGTCACCGTCCAGGACGACGGCGTCGGCCTGCCCGAGGGCTTCGATCCGCACCGCTCCGGCAACCTCGGTCTTCAGATCGTACGGACGCTGGTTGAGGGCGAGTTGGGCGGCACGTTCGACATGGTGCCGGCGCCGGAGCGGGGGACCCGGGTGATCCTCGACGTTCCGGTGAAGCCGCAGAAGTAGCTCGGACCGGGGGCGCCGGGGACAGCAAAGAGCCCCGGACCTGGTGAGTCCGGGGCTGCTCGCTCGTTGCTGCTCGTTCTATGGGAGCATCGGGGGTACTGCGCGCTGCGGCTCGGGGGCGGGAGATGCGTACTCGCTGTACGCGCCGCCAAGCTCAGGCTGAGCGGGGTGGGTTGGGGTTGCGTCAGGCGGAGGCCTGACGAGCCCGGTTGCGGGCGGCACGGCGCTTCATCGCGCGACGCTCGTCCTCGCTGAGGCCACCCCAGACGCCGGAGTCCTGACCGGACTCGAGCGCCCACTGCAGACACTGGTCCATAACGGGACAGCGACGGCAGACGGCCTTGGCTTCCTCGATCTGCAGCAGCGCAGGACCGGTGTTGCCGATGGGGAAGAAGAGCTCGGGGTCTTCCTCGCGGCAAACGGCGTTGTGACGCCAGTCCATGGCTGCTACCTCTCCTTGGTATTACATACATGCTGCTTGTGAATGTGAACGCTTTCACGAATCCCTCAACAAGTGAAGGGCCGACCGCCAGGTTCCCTGGCAGAGGTCCTGTGAGTTGAAGGGGATTCCGGCGATCAGCGGACGCCAATCTTGCGGGCTGTCCCGACCGCCACGTAGAGACTCGCAAACCTCAGCGACGGATACAACCCTTTCCGGAAAGTTTTTTTTGATTCCTCGGTGTCGACTGGGTCACAGCCGTACTTCCATGGGGTGGATCCTGGCCTAAACGTTCGAGTGAAAGGACTTTGGACCGTTCCGCTCACACAATCACACGCAGTGCGCGGCGTACGCCTGTGAACGTCACGCTCGTACGCAGTCCTAGGTGGTCTCCGTCCATCTGAAGGGGGAGGGGGACCTTCGAATGCAAGGTGAACTGGTCCAGGTCGTGCAGGGACACCGCGTGCTTGCCATGGGGTCCGCGCTCGGGGGACGAATTGAGCAACTGTGTGCCATACCGGGCAACAGCGGCGGTCGACAGACGGCTGAGACCGAGTACGTCGATGCCCTTGTCGAACGAGGCCTTAGGTGACGTGTACATCGGGCGATTGCCGAGATACGTCCAGGGCGACGTGTTCGAGACTATCGCCACGACCAGATCGTGGATCGGGTCGGCACCCGGCCGCTCCAGCGTGATCGTGCCGTGCCGGCGGTGCCGCTCACCGAAGAACTGCCGGGCGACCTGTCGTACGTACAGCGCGTGCGTCGACTTCCTGCCGAGCTCGCGCTGTTGCTCGACCCGGCCGACCACGCCGGCGTCGAAGCCGAGCCCCGCGTTGAAGGTGAACCAGCGGGCCGGGACCGCCTCGTCCGCGGTGCCGGGTGTGCCGGCGGTCAGGCCGAGGCCGACGATCCGCTCCTGTTTCTCGCGCAGCGCGTCCAGCAGGGCGCCGGTGGCCTCGACCGGGTCGTTGGGCAGGCCCAGCGCGCGCGCGAAGACATTGGTGGAACCACCTGGGACCACGGCGAGACCGGGCAGCCGGTCCAGGTCGGGGCCGGCGAACAGAAGTCCGTTGACCACCTCGTTGACCGTGCCGTCGCCGCCGAGCGCCACGACGAGGTCGATGTCGTCGCTCTCCGCCGCATGCCGGCCCAGGTCGCGGGCGTGGCCGCGGTACTCGGTGGTGACCGCCTCCAGCTTCACTTCGCTCGCCAGCGCGTGGATCAGGACATCGCGCCTACGTGCGCTTGTGGTGGTTGCTGCCGGATTGACCACGAGAAGTGCACGCATGGATTGCAGCGTACCTACTCGAAAGTACCGGGCCCAGGCCGTGTTAGGGATCCGGTAAGAGAAAGGGGCGTGAGTCTGCACACGTGTCCCTGCGGGGTGTGGGCCGACGTTTTCGGGCGAGGGCTACCCTTCTGGCGTGAGCAATGCGCCTACGGCTGAGAAGGCCGACGTAACCGACGGGCCCCGTCCGCGGCGGCTGATGTATGCGGCCGCGCTGAGCGGGCTGGAAGGGCTCGCGCTGGCGGTCGGCGGGGTGTGGATGCTCGTCCTCGGGCTCGCCGGGTCACCGGACGACAGGGGACAGGCGGTCACCGGGGGCATCACCGTGATCGTGCTGGCGTTGTTGCCCTTGATCGCCGCGCGCGGGCTGCTGCTGCGGAAGAGTTGGAGCCGGGGGCCTGCGGTGATCACTCAGATCATGGCGTTGCCGGTGGCCTACAGCCTGTTGCAGGCCGACAGCGCGGCCATTCCGGCGGGAATCGCGTTGGCCGCTGTGGCTGTGGCCTCGCTGGTGCTGCTGGTGAACCCCGCCACGACCCAGGCCCTTGGGGTCAAGGGGCCGGGGCGCAGCGACTGATCCACCGGCCGGTGGATCTACTCCTCGACCAGCAGCTTCTCCCGCAGCTGAGCCAGTGTCCTCGCCAGCAGCCGTGAGACGTGCATCTGGCTGATGCCGACCTCCTGGGCGATCTGGGACTGGGTCATGTTGCCGAAGAAGCGGAGGAGAAGGATCCGCTTCTCTCGGGGCGGGAGGTCTTCCAGAAGTGGCTTGAGGGACTCGCGGTACTCGACGCCCTCCAGGGCCTCGTCCTCCGCGCCGAGCGTGTCGGCGACCGCCGGGGACTCGTCGTCGGTGTCGGGGACGTCCAGGGACAGGGTGGAGTACGCGTTGGCCGACTCCAGGCCCTCCAGGACCTCCTCCTCCGAGATCGCGAGCTTCTCGGCCAGCTCGTGGACCGTGGGGGAGCGGCCGTGCTGCTGGGACAGCTCCGCCGTGGCGGTCGTGAGCGAGAGGCGCAGCTCCTGGAGACGCCGCGGGACGCGGACCGCCCAGCCCTTGTCGCGGAAGTGGCGCTTGATCTCGCCGACCACGGTCGGGGTGGCGTATGTGGAGAACTCCACGCCCCGTTCCGGGTCGAACCGGTCGACCGACTTGATCAGGCCGATGGTGGCGACCTGGGTGAGGTCGTCCAGCGGCTCTCCGCGGTTGCGGAACCGGCGCGCGAGGTGCTCCACGAGCGGCAGATGCATCCGGACCAGCTGATTGCGCAGCTCCGCGTACTCGGCGCTGCCCTCCTTCAGCTTGCGCAGCTCGATGAACAGGGCGCGCGCGCCGCTGCGGTCCTGAGGTTCATGCTGGGTCGCCTGCACAACCTCCACGGCCAGCGCCTCGTCCTCGGCGTGTCGCTCGTGCTCGCTCATCGTCCCGCCCGTCGCCCTTCCACGAGCCTTCGCCCCGGCTCGGTCCGGGGCCGCGACCCCGTTCCGCCCTTCCGGGGGCGGGCTCTGCGCGGCACCGTCCAGACCGATCCGCGCGGAGGGGTCCTCCGGGTGCGGCCTGGCCTGTTCCGGGATGCCGTCGATGCCGTCAGCCATGCGTCGGGAGCCGTCCTCGGGGCCTTCGCCCCCGGCCGACAGCTCCCGTGTGCCGCGCTCTTCGTCCCGCACCGGCCCGTCCCCGTTCCTCACGCCGGCCCGGGTCCCGCGCCGCGCTGTTTGTAGAGGCTGATCGACACGGTCCTGTCCTCGTCGACGGCCGACGAGACCTTGCCCGCCAGGGCCGAGAGCACGGTCCAGGCGAAGGTGTCGCGCGAAGGGGCGTGACCGTCCGTGGTCGGTGCGGAGACCGTGACCTCCAGCGAGTCGTCGACGAGGCGGAAGACACAACTGAGCACCGAGCCGGGAACGGCCTGCTGGAGCAGGATCGCGCAGGCCTCGTCCACGGCGATGCGCAGGTCCTCGATCTCGTCCAGGGTGAAGTCCAAGCGGGCCGCGAGACCGGCCGTGGCCGTCCGCAGCACCGACAGGTAGGCACCCGCAGCCGGCAGCCGGACTTCCACGAAGTCCTGGGTCGCGGGCTCGCCTGCGATCTGGGACACCCTCACCTCCATGGTGGTACAAGCTTTTCGGGGCCGAGGGTCGCCCCCCGGGTAACGCACTACGTGCTTCAGCGGTGACGCTACCGCGCTCCGAACTTTTCTGTCCCGGGACCCCAACCCCCTGGCGTCACTCACAGTAAACCTCTGGATACGCTCCGTGTCTAGGGGTCCGGCTTGCCCAATTGGGAAGAGCGCGCGCCGGGTTGACGTACCCCCGCGTCGAACCGTCGAACCGTCGGAACGGCGGTCTTCAGCAGCCGTAGTGCAGTGTCACACGAGGACGTGGTCGACGAAGCACCAGCGCCAGTCCTCGCCTGGCTCGAACGTCCGCATCACCGGGTGACCGGACGTCTCGTGGTGACCCGTCGCGTGTCTCCCCGGTGACGAGTCACAGCAGGCGACATGGCCGCAGGACAGACAGAGCCGAAGCTGGACCGGGTGCCAGCCCCGGGCGAGACACTCCGGGCAGGTCTTGTTCTGGGGTTCGGGTTCCGGGTGCGGCAGCGCGGAGGCGTGCATGCACTGTTTCATGATTGCCAGATTACGACGGGTGTGCGGGTGGCCGCGCGGAAAATGAGGGCGGGCGAGGACCATGGACGTGTTGCCACTGCTGTTGCTGGTGGCGGGAAGCGCGGCGATCGCCGGCGCGGCGCGGCGCACCCCGGTGCCGGCGCCCCTGCTGCTGGTCGCCGTCGGACTGGCGGTGTCGTACATCCCCGGAGTTCCCGACTACACGCTCGACCCGGACATCGTGCTGCCGCTGGTGCTGCCCCCGCTGCTGTACAAGGAGGGCACCGAGAGCTCGTACCTCGACCTGCGGGCGAACATGCGGCCCGTGGCGCTGCTGTCGGTGGGGTACGTGCTCTTCGCGACCTTCGTCGTCGGCTGGGCCGCCTACGCGATCGTGCCTGGGCTGCCGCTGCCCGCGGCGCTGGCACTGGGCGCGGTGCTGGCACCCACCGACGCCGTCGCGGCCGCCGCGATCGGCCGCCGGCTGGGCCTGCCGTCCCGGCTCACCACGATCCTGCAGGGCGAGTCCCTGCTGAACGACGCCACGGCGATCACCGCCTACCGCGTGGCCGTCGCGGCCGCCGTCGGCGAGGGCGCCTCGTGGGTCCACGGGGTCGGGGAGTTCCTGCTGGCCGCGTTCGGCGGCGTGCTGGTCGGCCTGGTGCTCATGGTGCCGATCCACTGGCTGCGCACGCATCTCAGGGAGCCCCTGCTGCAGAACACGCTGTCGCTGCTGATCCCGTTCGTCGCGTACGGCGTCGCCGAGCAGTTCCACGCCTCCGGTGTGCTGGCGGTCGTGGTGGTGGCCCTCTATCTCGGGCACCGCGCCTGGGAGGTCGACTTCGCCACCCGCCTCCAGGAGGAGGCGGTGTGGCGGATGGTCGCGTTCCTGCTCGAATCGGCGGTCTTCGCGCTGATCGGACTGCAGCTGCCGGTCGTCCTGAAGGGCCTCGGGGCGTACCAGGGCGTCGACGCCGCCTGGTACGCGATCGCCCTCTTCGTCGTCGTGGTCGTGACCCGGTTCGTGTGGATCTACCCGGCGGTGTTCCTGCCGCGCCTGCTGTCCCGGCGGATCCGTGAACGCGAGCAGGACCTCAGCTGGAGAAGCCCCATCGTCGCCTCCTGGGCGGCCATGCGTGGCGTGGTCTCGCTGGCCATCGCCTTCTCGCTCCCCCTCACCGTGCACGGCGGCGCCCCCTTCCCGCAGCGCAACCTGATCCTGTTCCTGACCTTCACGACCGTCATCGGAACCCTGGTGGTGCAGGGCCTCACGCTGGCCCCGCTGATCCGCCTGATGAAGTTCCCGCCCCGGGACGTGCAGGCCGAGACCCTCGCCGAGGCCAACGCCCAGGCGCAGGCGTCCCGCGCGGCCGAGAACCGCCTCGACGAACTCCTCTCCGACGACCGCAATGAGCTGCCGCCGTCGCTCGCGGACCGGCTGCGCACCGTCCTCGAACGCCGCCGCAACGCCGTCTGGGAACGCCTCGGCCAGACCAACCCCATCACCGGCGAGTCCGTCGACGAAACCTACCGCCGCCTGTCCCGGGACGTGATCAGCGTCGAACGCGAGGTCTTCGTCCGCCTCCGCGACCACCGTTACATCGACGACGAGATGCTCCGCACACTGCTGCGCCGGCTGGACCTGGAGGAGGCGGCGGCGTACCGGGAGGCGGCCTGAGCCCCCCGGCGGAAGCGCTGATCAGGCCGTGATGACCGCCGCCACCAGCGTCCCCCGCCGCCACGCGCCTTCCCCGGCCAGCTCGACAAGCCCATACAGCAATTTGGCGACATACATCCGCTCCACCGCCACCCCGTGCCGGTCCTCGAAGTCGCGGGCGAAGTCATCGAGTTCAGGCGTCGTCCGCGCGTACCCGCCGAAGTGGAACCGCCCGTCGAGCGACCAGTCCCCGCGCCGCCCCCCGAACGCCTCCCCCTGGAGCCGCTCCGTCTCCCCCTCCAGGAAACCGCCCCTGAGCACCGGTACCCCCAACGCCCGCTGCCCCGCGTCCAGCCCGGCGGCGAGCCCGGCCAGCGTGCCCCCGGTGCCGCACGCGACGGCCACCACGTCGGCCCGACCCCGCAACTCCTCGCCGAGGGCCCGGCATCCCCGTACCGCGGCCGCGTTGCTGCCGCCCTCCGGAACGACGTACGCGTCCTCGGCGCCCGTCGCCCGCAGCAGACCGGCCAGCACGTCCGGCTCGGCCTTGCGTCGGTACGTCGACCTGTCGACGAAGTGCAGACGCATGCCGTCGGCCGCACACCGCGCCAGCGCGGGGTTCAGCGGCCGGGCGCCCAGTTCCTCGCCCCGGACGACTCCCACCGTCGGAAAACCGAGAAGGCGGCCCGCCGCGGCCGTCGCCCGCAGATGGTTGGAGTACGCCCCGCCGAAAGTGACCACCGGCCGTCCGGCCGCCGCCTCGAGGTTCGGGACCAGCTTGCGCCATTTGTTGCCGACCAGGTCCGGGTGGATCAGGTCGTCCCGCTTGAGGAGGAGCCGGACGCCGTGGCGGGCGAACCGGTCGTCGGCCACCTCCTCAAGGGGGGACGGCAGCCGGGGGGTGAGTATGTCGGCGCTGGTCACGCCGTCATTGTCGCCCGCGGCGTGCACAAGGGGGTCACTTGAGGCGGTCCCGGACGCGCTCGCGCAGCCAGGCCATCGTGAAGCCGCGGGGGTCCACCTTCCCCGGCTGCCACTCCAAGTGGCCGATCACCGACCGCTCGGACCAGCCGTGCTGCCGGCACACCGCCGCGGCCACCTTCTCGACGGCCTCCAGCTGGGCCTCGGGCCAGGGGTCCTCGCCGTCGCCCATGTTCTCGCACTCGAAGCCGTAGAAGTGCCGGTTGCCGTCGGTGTTCGCCTCGTTGTCCGGGGGCAGGGCCTTCTCGGCGATCACGGCGCGCAGGACGTCGTCGTCGCCCGGCCCGGCGTGGTTGGCGCGGCCGTGGCCGACGAGGTGGACCGTGCCGTCCTTGGTGATGACGCCGTGGCACAGCGGGCCGGGGAGGTCGGGGCGGCCGTCGTAGCAGAGCCGGACCGTGTGTTCGGCGCCCCGGGTCACCGTGTGGTGGATCATCACGCCGTGGACGGGACCCCAGGGGCCCTTGTGGTTCCGGTTGTGTTCTCTCCAGTCGCCGACCTCGACGACCGTGATGCCCTCGTTCCGCAACGCGTCGAGGAAAGCGCCCGCGGACATGGGTGGGGCCATGACCGCCTCCTTCGTATTTGTACTGGCCTGTGCCGGAACTTCTACAGAAGGCGGGCCTCCCGGGCCAGCTGCCACGGAGGTGTTCGGATCGCGTGCGAGCCGATCCGGACAAGTCGCCATATCGCGTGTCCGGTGAGTGGGTATTCGCCCGACATGCCCAGTTGCTCGATGATCTATTCCCGCTCGTTCGGGTAATGGCCCCGACACGCTCCGTGATGACAGGGTGGGCGACGAGACCGAGGCGTGGGCAGTTCGGCGTCCGCGCAGGTATGGGAGGTCATTTCCTTATGTCGGTAGGCGAAGAGGTCCGCACGGATCAGGGCAAGCCGCAGCAGTCTCTGGACACGGCGGCAGCGCGGAACCTGGCCACCACAACCAAGTCCGCGCCCCAGATGCAGGAGATCAGCTCCCGCTGGCTCCTGCGGACACTGCCCTGGGTCGATGTCCAGGGCGGCACGTACCGGGTGAACCGGCGACTCACCTACACGGTCGGCGACGGCCGTATCACGTTCCTGAAGACCGGCGACCGTGTCGAGGTCATCCCCGCGGAGCTGGGCGAGCTGCCCATTCTGCGGTCGTACGAGGACCAGGAGGTGCTCGGGAAGCTCGCCCAGCGCTGCCGGCAGCGCGACTTCGCCGCGGGCGAGGTCATCGCCTCGTTCGGCAACCAGGCGGAGGAGGTCTATCTGCTGGCCCACGGCCGCGTCGAGACGATCGGCACCGGACCCTACGGCGACGACGCGGTGCTCGGCGTCCTCGCCGACGGCGCGCACTTCGGCGAACAGGCTCTGATCGACCCCGACGCCATCTGGGAGTACACCGCCCGCGCGGACACGGCCTGCACCGTGCTGGCCCTGTCCCGGCAGGACTTCGAGCAGGTCGCGGAGCGCGCCGACTCACTGCGCGAGCACCTTCAGCAGCTGCGCTCGATCCCCGAGCAGCGCACCAACAAGTACGGCGAGAAGGAGGTCGCCCTCGCGGCCGGCCACAGCGGCGAGCCCGACATCCCGCACACCTTCGTCGACTACGAGGCCCGGCCGCGTGAGTACGAGCTGAGCATCGCCCAGACCGTGCTGCGCATCCACACCCGCGTGGCCGACCTCTACAACCAGCCGATGAACCAGACCGAGCATCAGCTCCGGCTCACCGTCGAGGCGTTGAAGGAGCGCCAGGAGCACGAGCTGATCAACAACCCGGAGTTCGGTCTGCTCAGCAACTGCCAGTACGAACAGCGGCTGCAGCCGCACGACGGCGTGCCCGGTCCGGACGACATGGACGAGCTGCTCAGCCGTCGGCGCGGCACCAAGCTCTTCCTCGCCCACCCGCGCGCGATCGCCGCCTTCGGGCGTGAGCTCAACAAGCGCGGACTGGTCTCCGAGTCCGTCGAGATCGGCGGCAACCGCCTCCCGACCTGGCGCGGGGTCCCGATCTACCCGTGCAACAAGATCCCGGTCTCCGAGGCCCGGACCACCTCGATCATCGCCATGCGTACGGGCGAGTCGGACCAGGGTGTCATCGGGCTGCGCCAGTCCGGGATCCCCGACGAGATCGAGCCGAGCCTCTCGGTCCGCTTCATGGGCATCAACGAGCAGGCCATCATCAGTTACCTGGTCACGGCCTACTACTCGGCCGCCGTCCTGGTGCCCGACGCGCTCGGCGTGCTGGAGAACGTCGAGATCGGCCGCTGGAGGTGACGTTTCCGCACTTGGCGGCCGTGTTCCCGCCCTCCGGGGCGGGTACATCCTCGGGGTACGTGCCAAGCCGGGGCGCAGACGCCACCGTATGCGCACTCCGCGAGGGGGAGGCCATGGCCGAGTTCGTGACGGAGCGGCAGCAGCGAGCCACGGAGGTGCCGCCGGAGAGGTCCGAGTCCCTCGACGGGGCCGAGGCGGCGGCCATACTGGAGCGCACCCGGGCGTCCGTCGACCCCGAACTGTGCCTGGCCGTCGACTCGTTGCCCGGTTCGATGCGGCGGATCGCGCGCTACCACTTCGGGTGGGAGCACGCGGACGGCACCCCGGCGGCCGGCAACGCGGGCAAGGCCATCCGGCCCGCCCTCGTCCTCGCCGCCGCCGACGCGCTCGGCGGACCGGCGGCCCGCGCGGCCGCCGTACGGGCCGCGGCGGCCGTGGAGCTGGTGCACAACTTCACGCTGCTGCACGACGATGTCATGGACCGGGACACCTCCCGCCGGCACCGGCCCACGGCGTGGACCGTGTTCGGCGACGCCGACGCGATCCTCGCCGGGGACGCCCTCCTGGCCCTGGCCCTGCGGCTGCTCGCCGAGGATCCGCACCCGGCGTCCGGGGCGGCCGGCGCCCGGCTCGCACAGTGCGTCCTGGAACTGTGCGCCGGTCAGCACGCGGACACGGCCATGGAGGACCGGGCCCCCGGCGAGGTCACCCTCGACGAGGTGCTCGCCATGGCCGAGGCCAAGACCGGCGCCCTGCTCGGCTCCGCCTGCGCCCTGGGCGCGCTGTACGCGGTGGCGGGAGCGGAGGAGGTGGCGGCGCTCGACGCTTTCGGCCGGCAGGCCGGGCTCGCCTTCCAGCTGATCGACGACGTCATCGGGATATGGGGTGACCCGCGGCACACCGGCAAGCCGGCCGGCGCGGATCTGGCGGCCCGCAAGAAGTCCCTGCCGGTCGTCGCGGCCCTCACCTCCGGCACCCTGGCCGCGGGCGAACTCGCCGAGCTGTACGCCACACCGCATGTGCGGGCCGACGCCGACGAGATCACGCGTTCGGCACTGGCCGTGGCGCGGGCGGGAGGCCGCGACTGGGCGCAGGCCGAGGCGGCCGACCGGATGGCCCGGGCGATGCAGGAGCTCGCCCGGGCCGTACCAGATCCCGAGTCGGCCGGAGGCCTGCTCGCGCTCGCGGAGTTCGTGACCCGGCGCAGCAGATGAAGACCCCGGAGCCCCCGGGACCGCGCGGCTCCTGACCCCGCACGGCCCCCGGGGGCTCCGGCCTGACGGGTCCCGCACATCCCCACGGTGTGCGGGGCCCGCCGACTTCCGCCCCGGGGAGGCTCACCGATCTCCGGGAGAGGCGCTCGGCGTCACGGCACGATCGCGGCCACGATCCGCTCGACCAGCCCGTCCGGCACGTCCACGCCGGGCAGGACGCCCTCCAGTACGCCGGGCAGGGTGAGGTGCTCCAGGATCAGGCCGAGCATCGCCAGATAGAGCACGGTGACCGTGCCGGCGCCGCCGGGCAGACCGGCCTCCTGGTGGAAGCCGATGCCCTCCTCCAGGTCGCCGCGCACGGAGCGGGTGAACGAGGCACGCAGTTCGGGGCGCCGGGTGGCCTCCAGGCGCATCTCCAGCAGCGCGAGATAACCCGTGCGGTCGGCGGTCACGCGGCGCATGAGGTCCCGCATCAGGGCCGTCACCAGATCCCGGTCCCGGGGCGCGGCCAGCAGTCCGGCGAGCACCTCGGGGTCGGGCGCCAGCCGTTCGTGCAGCCGGGCGTCGATCTGGCGCAGCAGGTCGTCGCGGCCGGTGAAGTAGTTGGACGCCGTGCCGACGGGCGCTCCGGCCTCGGCGTCCACCGCCCGGAAGGTCAGTCCGCGCGCCCCCGCCCGGGCGAGCACCACGATCCCCGCCGCCACCAGCGCCGCCCGGCGCTCCGGATTGACCGCCATTCGGAGTCCCCTCTCTCACTTGCCCCCGTGCCACGAAACACCCTTGCAACCACTACGGATGAAGCACTACAACTGACGTGGTTCATACGACGTCTGCAGCCTACGAAAAGAGAACAGCTTGCGAAAGCTCACGTACTTCGTCGCCTGCTCGCTCGACGGCTTCATCGGCGAGCCCGGCGGCGACGCCTCCGCGATGTTCAGCTTCATGGACGAGGAGTACCTCGACTTCCTCAAGACGGAGTTCCCGGAGACCCTGCCCACGCACGCCGTGAGGGTGCCGCTCGGCATCGACCACCTCCCGAGCAAGCGGTACGACACCATCGTCCAGGGCCGGTCCAGTTACGACCTGGCGCTCAAGGAGGGCATCACCAGCCCCTACGCCCATCTGCGTCAGTACGTCGCCTCGCGCACCCTGGGCGAGTCGCCCGACCCGGACGTCGAGATCATCGCCTCCGACCTGGTCGGCCGGGTCCGCGAACTCAAGGCGGAGGACGGCGCGTTGGGCATCTGGCTGTGCGGCGGCGCCCAGGTGGCCGGCGCACTGGTCGACGAGATCGACGAACTCGTCATCAAGAGCTACCCGATCGTCTACGGCCGCGGCATGCCGATGTTCGCCTCGGGCGTCGACATCAAGGAGTTCACCCTCGACGAGGTCCGCGTCTTCCGGAGCGGCGTGGTCGTGCGCGCATACGGCAGGAGGCGCTGAACCCGGCCCCGGCCTACGCTGGGAGCATGGACAGCCAGGACCAGGTCTGTCCGGTCTGCGGACAGCCTGTCGTGAGTGTGGTGCGGCGGCACAAGACGCTGGGCGCCTGGGTTCCGGTCTGGGGGCCGGGGCCGTGCCGCAATCCGCACTGCGCCGAGTACACCGGACCGCCGAGCACGCGGGAGCAGTCACCGCCGCGGCCGGCGCCGCAGTCACCACCGCCCGAATCCGCCGGGGGGGATCCTGAGCCGGTGACGCGGCCCGCGCCGCCCGGCTGACGCCGTAGCGTGACCGCATGACCCGACTCCCGAACATCCTGCACCTCACCGAACGCTCCCTGTGGGAGGAGGCCCGCGCGCGGGGCGCCTACGAGATGTCCACCCGCGGCCGCACCCTCCAGGAGGAGGGCTTCATCCACTGCTCCACCACCGACCAACTCCCGCGCGTGGCGGCCTTCCTGTACGGCTCCTATGACGGCCCGGACGAGCTGGTGGTGCTGGTCGTGGACCCGGCCCTGGTCGGCGTACCGGTGAAGTGGGAGGCGGTGGAGCCGGGCGGGGAGGAGTTCCCGCACGTGTACGGGCCGATCCCGGTCACGGCTGTGGTGGAGGTGCGGCCCTGGGCGTGACGGCCGGGAGTCCGCCCGTCTCCGGGTCCCGGCCGGTCAGGCAGTAGACGCCGCCCGCGGGGTCGCGCATCACCGTCCAGTGCCGGCCGTCGGCCACGTGGACGGCGCCGAGTTCCTCGTGCCGGGCCCGCGTCGCCGCGACGTCCGCGCAGGCCAGGTCGAGGTGGGCGGCGGCGGGCCGCTCCTGGTCCAGCCGCTGGAGCAGGATCCTGACGGGCAGCCCGGCCGGTGGCCTGAGCACCCGGAACTCCGGCAGCGAACCGGTCAGCAGCTCCCAGCCGGTCAGCTCCGCCCAGAACGCGGTCTCCGTCTCGTACGCCGACGGCGCGATGTCGACACTGACCTGGTCGAGCCTGCTTCCCGCGACGACCGGCGGCCGTACCGCCTCCCCGTGCCAGGGCACCGCGCACCACAACTGTCCGGCGGGCGACTGCAGTACGGCCCAGCCCTCGTGCTCCGCGACCGGTTCGGCGCCGAGTGCCCGGGCCCGTTTCACAAGGCCCGGCACGTCCTGGGCGCACAGGTCCAGGTGGGCTCCGCCGGGGCCCGAGTCGACGCCCTGGAGCTTGACGCAGGCGTCGACTCCGCTGGCCGGCAGCAGCGTCACGAACTCGTCGTCCTCACCCCGGGGCGCGGAGAGGAAGGTGCCGGTGACGGCCGTCCAGAAGGCCTGGGCGGAGGCGAGGTGCGCGGCGGGGCGGTCGGCGAAGGCGTACGTCCAGCGGATGGTCATGGACGGGATCGTAGGGGCGCTCGCGGTGGCACTACTTCTCCCGGCGTTCCATGAACCGCAGCAGGTTCCCGGCCGGGTCCCGGAACGCGCAGTCCCGCACACCCCAGTGCTGGTCCGTCGGCTCCTGGATCACATCGCCGCCGTACTCCCGCACGCGCTCGTACAGGGCGTCGCAGTCGGTGGTGGAGAAGATGACCCCGCGCAGCATGCCCTTGGCGAGCAGTTCGGCCATGGCCTGCCGGTCGGCGGGGGAGGCGTCCGGGTTGGCGCCCGGCGGCTCCAGCACGATCTCCACGCCCGGCTGCTGGGGCGATCCGACGGTCACCCATCGCATCCCCTCGAACGCCACGTCGTTGTGGACCTCCAGGCCGAGGACGTCCCGGTAGAAGGCCAGTGCCTTGTCGTGGTCGTCGACGGCGATGAAACACTGCGCGAGTTTTACGTCCATGGGGCCAGGCTAGGGCGAGACGGGCCGCTGTGCGGGGTCAGCTCATGGCCCAGACGTGGGGCTCGTGGTCGGGGGGTGGGGCGAGCCGGGCGGCGGGGGCCGGGCTGCCGATGCCCGACGGCCCGCCGACGACCCCTTCGCGCAGCAGTCGTATCAACCGGCCCGAAAACGCGGTGCGTTCCTCCTCGGAGAGGGCGACGGCGACCTGGTCGCGCTGGGCGGAGGTCAGGACATACGTCCCGGCCACCCCCAGCTGGTCGATCCGCCCGGGGCTCAGGACGGAGATGATTGCAGTTGCCACGGACCCCCCCGAAGCGTTCACAGGCCTTGTCGGGCAACGGTGTTGACCTTGACGGCCAGTGTAGGGCCGGGGAGCGGAAAGTGACCTGGTCAGTACGGGCGGCGACGGGGCCGGGTGAACGTGCGCGCCACGCAGGTCGGGATCACCGTGCTCTCCTCGTGGTCCCGGGCCCGGTACGCGCTCGGCGTCTCCCCGACCAGCTCGGTGAACCGCGAGCTGAAGGACCCGAGTGAGGTACAGCCGACGGCCATGCACACCTCCGTCACCGTGAGATCGCCGCGCCGCAGCAGCGCCTTGGCCCGCTCGACCCGCCGGGTCATGAGGTAGCTGTACGGCGTCTCCCCGAAGGCCTTGCGGAAGCTGCGCTGGAAGTGCCCCGGGGACATCAGGGCCGTACGCGCGAGTCCGGTCATGTCGAGCGGCTCGGCGTACTCGCGGTCCATGCGGTCGCGCGCCCGGCGCAGCCGCCTCAGGTCCTCCAGGGTCATGGCCTCAGCATGGCATGCACATCCCGCACCTGGACCGGGTCTGTTCTTGAACGGTCGTTTGCCTCCGTCTGCCTTGGGTTCTCGCGTAATTGGCCCGTGCTTGTTTGCATAAAGCAATGGACCACTTGACGTTCCTCGTGGCGGTCGTGATCGTCGCGGCACTGGTCTGGGTGATCGCCTCCGCCGGTCTCGCCATCGCCCTCGGCACCTACATCGGCGGCTGGCGGATCATCCGCACCATGGGCAAGGGGCTGACCGAGATCCAGTCCCCGCAGGGCTTCGCGGCGGAGACGGCCTCCACGGCCGTCATCCTGACCTCCGCCCACCTCGGCTTCGCGCTCTCCACCACACAGGTCGCCTCCGGCTCCATCCTCGGCGCGGGCCTCGGCCGGCCTCTCGCGGAGGTCCGCTGGGGCGTCGCGGGCCGCATGGTGGCCGCCTGGCTGATCACCCTGCCGTGCGCCGCGCTGGTCGGCGGCGTCTCCGCGGCGGCCGTCAAGCACGGCGGCAACTTCGGCACGGTCGTGGTCGCGCTGGTCGGCGCCGCGCTCGCGACCGGCATCGTCGTCCTGTCGCGCCGCAACCCGGTCCACGCCGACAACGTGAACGACCACCACGAAGTCGCCATCCGCACCGTGGCACCGAGCAACGTCGGCACCGCCGCCTGAGTCACGGGAGTACCGCACCATGAGTATCGACTGGACCGCACTCGGGCAGGTCACCGCGGTGAGTATCGGAGTTACAGTCGCAGTGGCGGTTGTCTTCGCCCTCGGCGTCCTGGGGCTGGCCCGTTACGAGGGGGCCAAGGAGCAGGGCGGCACCAGTGCCGTGGGCGTCGCCCAGGCGGGGCTGTGCTTCGCCGCCTGCGTGGCGGTGGTGGCGTACAGCATCTACCTGATCGTGCCGCAGTTCCACTGACCCACTGAGCCGGAGGAGGACTGGATGACGATGCGGGACCTGCTGTCCGACCTTGCCGACCTGAAGGTCGACTACAGCGACCCGGACGACCCCGTACTCATCCGCCCGGACGGGTCCCCGATCGACACCTGGCGGGAGAACTACCCGTACCCGCAGCGCATGGAGCGCAAGGAGTACGAGTGGCACAAGCGGCTGCAGCAGATCGAACTGCTGAAGCTGCAGACCTGGGTCAAGGAGACCGGGCGCCGGATCGTCATAGTCTTCGAGGGACGGGACGCGGCCGGCAAGGGCGGCACCATCAAGCGCTTCACGGAGCACCTCAACCCCCGTGGTGCTCGGGTGGTGGCGTTGGTGAAGCCCACGGAACGCGAGAGCGGCCAGTGGTACTTCCAGCGCTACGTCGAACACCTCCCGACGGCCGGTGAGATCGTCCTCTTCGACCGGTCCTGGTACAACCGGGCCGGCGTCGAGCGGGTCATGGGCTTCTGCACGGACGACGAGTACCGGCGCTTCATGCGCCAGGCCCCGCTGTTCGAGCGGATGCTGGTGGACGACGGCGTGGACCTGGTGAAGTTCTGGTTCTCGGTCTCGCAGAGCGAGCAGCGGACCCGCTTCACCATCCGCCAGGTCGACCCGGTACGGCAATGGAAGCTCAGCCCGATGGACCTGGCCTCGCTGGACCGCTGGGACGACTACACGGCCGCGAAGGTCGCGATGTTCCGGGAGACGGACACCGAGTACGCCCCCTGGACGGTGGTGAAGAGCAACGACAAGAAGCGCGCCCGGGTCGAGGCCATGCGCAGCGTCCTGGCCCGCTTCGACTACGCCGACAAGGACGAGGAGGTCGTCGGCAGCCCGGACCCGCGGATCGTGGGTGCGGCGGCGGGCCTCCTGGAGGCCGGCGAGGACGACCACGACGACCGGCACTAGCACCGACCAGCACCATGAGGCCGACCGGATCTCCGGCCGGCCTCTTTGCTTATGGGAATCGATTGCACACGACCACGTGGCCGCTCATGCCGTTCGGTGACCGGGCATTCCTGCCACACCTCGGAGAGGTGGTCATAGAAGGCGCCCAGGCGTGGCCCTCCTGAACACGGGGCGGTGCAGCGTCATCTCGCCGACGGGACCGAGGTGAGCGCCGGAGGGCGGGACGGGTGCCGTGTCGTCACCGAGGTCGGCGTCGGCGTCGTACAGCGCCATGGGGCGTCGGCCTCTGAGGTACGGTGCTGCGCGCCCCGATGCGACGACCGCCGCCGCTCCCGCACCGGCCCCGTTCGCCCGGTCCCGTCGGCTGAGCCCGGCTCAGGCGGGCCGCCAGGGGGCTTCGGTTTCCTGTGGCGCGTCGTCCTCTTCGGGGTTCCAGTTGGTTTCCCTGATCTCCGTCAACAGCGCCTCGCGCTGCCGCCGGGAGAGGGAGTCCTCGTTGACGCTGTGCATGCCCCACGGGATGGGGCAGGGCCCCTCATGGTTGGGGTCAGGGCACAGGACTTCTGAAATGCGGTCCATCAGTTCCGCGTGCTGAGCAGCCGTGGCGATGAGCGCGATCTTCACCTGCCAGAGCCTGGGCTGCTCCGCGGGCTCCTGCGTGGGGTCGGGCACGACGGCTGTCCTCGTCTCCGGGCCTGGTCCGGGCAAAAAAAGCCCGCACCCGGACCGTCAGGACACCGTGCTCGGCGACTTGCGGACCGGGTGCGGGCAAGGCAGACCAGAAGATCAGGCCTTCTTGGTCTCCCAGAAGATCTTGTCGATCTCGGCGATGAGCTCAAGGGCCTTCTCGCCGGTCTTCGGGTCCGTGGACGCCTTGGCGGCGGACAGGGCCTTCAGAGTGTCGTTGACCAGCTGGTGCAGCTGCGGGTACTTCTCGAAGTGCGGGGGCTTGAAGTAGTCGCTCCAGAGCACCGACACGTGGTGCTTGGCGAGCTCGGCGCGCTGCTCCTTGATGACGGTGGCGCGAGCCTGGAAGTGCGGGTCGTCGTTGGCGGCCATCTTTTCCTGGATGGCCTTCACCGACTCCGCCTCGATGCGGGCCTGGGCCGGGTCGTACACGCCGCAGGGCAGGTCGCAGTGCGCGCTGACCTTGACCTTGGGGGCAAACAGGCGGGAAAGCATGGAGCATTCCTTCCTCGTGATCGTCTTCTCAGGTGGGACATTACTCCCTGGGAAGCCTGTTTTCGCGAGTGCCCCCATGGGCTTAGGACAAAAGTCCAGGGTCAGACTGAGACTGGTGGAGGAACGGACCGGGGAGGTGCCGGCGATGCCGGAGCTGTCGCAGGAGACCGAGCGGGGGAGGGGCGCCGCGCCCTTCGGGCTGGCCGAGGTGACGGGCCCCTCGATGGTGCCCACGCTGTACCAGGGGGATCAGCTCCTGGTGCGGTACGGGGCCCGGGTGAGGGCCGGTGACGTCGTCGTCCTGCGCCACCCTTTCCAGCAGGACCTGCTGGTCGTCAAGCGGGCCGTGGAGCCGCGCGAGGGCGGCTGGTGGGTGCTCGGGGACAACGCGTACGCGGGCGGGGACAGCACGGACTACGGGACCGTGCCGGAGGAACTGATCCTCGGCCGCGCCCTGTTCCGCTGGCGGCCGCTCAGGGCCGGTCAGCGTTCGCCGCTCGCGCTGGTGCGCTGGGCGCTCTCGGCGGCCCGCCCGGTGCTCGCCGACCGCTCGGGCAGGTCGGGCCGTTCGGCCTCCAGACGTTTCCGGGCCCGGTAGGCGGCCACGTTGGCGCGGGTCGCGCAGCGGTCCGAGCAGTAGCGCCGGGAGCGGTTGGTGGAGGTGTCGAGGTAGGCGTTGCGGCACGGTGCCGCCTCGCACAGGCCGAGCCGGTCGACGCCGTACGCGGTGAGGTGGAACGCCAGGCCCATCGCCGCGATCGCCGCATAGCCCGCGGTGGCGTTGGAGGGGTGGTCGGCCAGGTGCATGTGCCACAGCGGGCGGCCGTCCTCGTCCCGGTAGTCGTGGCCGGAGATCTGCGGCGACACCGGGAATTCGAGCAGCAGTGAGTTCAGCAGGTCCACGGCCAGCGTCTCGTCGCCCGTGTCGGCCGCCTCGAAGACCGCGCGCAGCCGGGCCCGTACCGAACGGAAGCGCGTGACATCGGCGTCGGTGGTGCGGCGGGCCGCCGACGCGTTGACGCGGAAGAGATCGCGGACGGCCTCGACCGAGGTCAGGGAGTCCTTGCCCCGGGCGGGTTCCTCGCTGTTGACGAGACGGACAGCGTAATCCGAGTAATAGGCCAGTTCCACTTGTAGTCCTTACGGGGGTGCTCTACGGTCTGTGGTGCGGTCGGGTAACAGACGGTCGTACTTCCAGGGTATTACGGGACTTGTGCGGCGGAGGGCTGCCATGACGGACGCGCGGACGATCACGACCGGGACCGACTGGGGCGCCTGGCAGAAGAGCTGGGACCGGCAGCAGGAGTGGTACATGCCGGACCGCGAGGAACGCTTCCGGATCATGCTCGACATGGTCGAGGCGCTCGTCGGTACGGCTCCCCGGGTCCTCGACCTGGCGTGCGGCACCGGCAGCATCAGCGCCCGGCTGCTGGCCCGCTTCCCGGAGGCGCTGAGCGTCGGAGTCGACCTCGACCCTGCCCTCCTCGCCATCGCCGAGGGCAGCTTCGCGGGCGACGAGCGGGCCACGTTCGTCTCCGCCAACCTCAAGGACCCCGAGTGGCCCACGAGGCTGCCGTACGACTCGTACGACGCCGTCCTGACCGCCACGGCCCTGCACTGGCTGCACAGCGAACCCCTCGCGGCCCTCTACGGTCAGATCGCGGAACTCGTCCGCGACGGCGGTGTCCTCATGAACGCGGACCACATGATCGACGACAGCACACCCCGGATCAACGCGGCGGAACGGGCGCAGCGGCATCGCCGGATGGATCAGGCCAAGGAGTCGGGGGCGCTCGACTGGGCCGAGTGGTGGCAGCTGGCCGCGAAGGACCCGGTGCTGGCCGGGCCGACGGCCCGCCGGTTCGGGATCTACGGCGAGCACGCCGAGGGTGACATGCCGTCGGCGGCCTGGCACGCGCGCGTGCTGCGGGACAAGGGGTTCGGGGAGGCACGGGCGGTGTGGTGCTCGCCGTCGGACACGCTGCTGCTCGCGGTCAAGTAAGCGCCGAAGGGGCGGCACGAGCATCCTCGTACCGCCCCTTTCGCGTCGTACCGCGCCTTAGCCCCGGACCGGGCCTTACCGTCGCACCGCGTCCGAACCGTCGTACCCGCTACAGCACCTTCGACAGGAACGACTTCGTCCGGTCGTGCTGCGGATTGGTCAGTACGTCGCGGGGGTGGCCGGACTCGACCACCACGCCGTCGTCCATGAAGACCAGGCTGTCGCCGACCTCGCGGGCGAAGCCCATCTCGTGGGTGACGACGATCATCGTCATGCCGTCCTCGGCCAGGTCCCGCATCACGTCCAGGACCTCGCCGACCAGCTCCGGGTCGAGCGCGGAGGTCGGCTCGTCGAAGAGCATCAGCTTCGGCTGCATGGCGAGGGCGCGGGCGATCGCGACGCGCTGCTGCTGGCCGCCGGAGAGCTGCGCCGGGTAGTGGCCCTTGCGGTCGCCCAGGCCCACCCGGTCGAGGAGCCGCTCCGCGCGCTCCCGTGCCACCGCCCGGGACTCGCGCTTGACCTGGACCGGCGCCTCCATCACGTTCTCCAGGGCCGTCATGTGCGGGAAGAGGTTGAAGCGCTGGAACACCATGCCGATGTCCCGCCGCTGCGCCGCGACCTCCTTCTCCTTCAGCTCGTACAGCTTGTCGCCGTGCTGGCGGTAGCCGACCAGATGGCCGTCGACGTACAGGCGGCCGGCGCTGATCTTCTCCAGATGGTTGATGCACCGCAGGAACGTGCTCTTGCCGGACCCGGACGGGCCGATCAGGCAGAACACCTCGCGCGGCAGCACCTCCAGGTCGATGCCCTTGAGGATGTGCGCCAGCCCGAACGACTTGTGCACGCCCTCGGCCTTGACCATCGGCGCGCCGCTGCTCGGCGGGGTGATGTCCTTGGCGAGACCGGTCATCGGGCCACCTCCGGGCGACGGAACGAACCGAACAGTCGGAGGTTCTTCTTCAGGCGTTGGAACGGCGTCGGCGGCAGGCTGCGCGTGGAACCGCGGGCGTAACGGCGCTCGAGGTAGTACTGGCCGACGCTGAAGACGCTGGTGAGGATCAGGTACCAGATCGACGCGACGAAGTACATCTCCACGACCGCCAGCGAGGTGCTGGAGATGTCCTGGGCACGCTTGATCAGTTCGTTGAACTGCACCGCGTACGCCAGCGACGAGGTCTTGAGCATGTTGATGAACTCGTTGCCGGTCGGCGGCACGATCACACGCATCGCCTGCGGCAGGATCACCCGGCGCAGCGTCTGGCCGCTGGTCATGCCCAGCGCGTGCGAGGCCTCGGTCTGGCCCTCGTCGACCGACTGGATGCCCGCCCGGACGATCTCCGACATGTACGCGGCCTCGTTCAGGCCCAGACCCAGCAGCGCCGCCAGGAACGGCGTCATGACCTGGTTCATTTCGTCCTTGTAGAACCCCAGGTTGAGGATGGGGAACACGAGGGACAGGTTGTACCAGAGCAGCAGCTGCACCAGCACCGGCGTACCGCGGAAGAACCAGACGTACAGCCACCCCACGGTGCTGGTGACCGGGTTCGAGGACATCCGCATCACCGCGAGGATGATGCCGAGTACCAGGCCCAGGACCATCGCGAGCACCGAGATGTACAGCGTGTGCCAGACGCCGGACAGGATGGTCCCGTCCGTGAGGTAGTCCGGGATGATGCTGTAGTTGATGTTCGCGTTGGAGAAGGCGATACCGATCAGCACCAGGACGGCGATGACGGCGGCGCCGGCCACCCAGCGGCCGTAGTGGCGCACCGGGATGGCCTTGATCTGCTCCGGCGGCACCGACGGCGCCGGAGTCTTGTCGACCGTGTCAGTCACAGTGGCAGCCCTTCAGTCTTGCCCGAGGTGATCAGGAGCCGCCGTTGATCTTCGCCTCGGTGACCGCGCCCTGCGTGACATTCCACTTCGCCAGGATCTTCTGGTACTCGCCGTTCTTGATGATCGCGTTCACGGCGGCCTGGAGGGCGTCACGCAGCTGGGTGTTCTCCTTGGTGACGGCGATGCCGTAGGGGCCGGCCTCGATCTGGGCGCCGACGACCTCGAAGTCCTTGCCGCCGCCGGAGGTCTTGGCGTTGTAGGCCGCGACCGGGAAGTCGTTCAGGTCGGCGACGGACGCGCCCTGCTTCAGACGGAGCAGCGCCTCGGGGTCGGTGTCGAAGGTCTGCAGGGTGATGGCCTTCTTGCCGTCCTTCGTGCACTTCGTGCTCTGCGCCTTGGCGATGCCCTCGGAGGTGGTGCCCTGCTGCAGGGCGACGACCTGACCGCACAGGTCGTCCAGGGACTGGATGCCCTTGGGGTTGCCCTTCTGGACGAGGATCGAGGTGCCGGCGGTGAAGTAGTCGACGAAGTCGACGCCGTTGCCGACCTTCTTGCCGGTGTCGGAGTCGATACCGTTCTGGCGGTCCTTGGTGTCGTTCATCGCCGACATCACCATGTCGAACCGCTTGGACTGCAGACCCACGATGAGCTGGGCGAACTTGCCGTTCTGGAAATCGAACCTGACGCCCAGCTGCTTGCCCAGCGCCTCCGCGATGTCCGGGTCGACACCGACGGCCTTGCCGCTCTCCATGTACTCGACCGGCGGGTAGGCGATGTCGGAGCCCACCTTGATCACACCGGCCTTGCGGATGTCGTCCGGCAGCTTGCTCGCCAGCGGGGCCGATGAGGACGAGGACGAGCCGGTACCACTGCCCTTGTCCGTCTGGTCACCGCAGCCGGTGAGGATCAGGGCGCCTGCGACCGCAATCGCACCGAACGCGGCGGTCCTGGAGCGCGCGACGGTGGTACGACGGGTGGAGCTAGCGGTCATGTGGGTTCCTCCGCGGCGGTGAATTGAACAAGCCGATATACCGATGTGTCCGATATATCGATATGCCGATGGGTCGACGGAAACACACACCTTCGGGTGTCGCGACCTCGTGGGTTTACGGCATCCTGCCATTGGGATTGCCCCATACAGGCGTGTCACCATGTCAAAATCGGATAACGGGTGACCCCCGAGACGCGTCAGGTCGGCTCTTCCCCGGCCCGTCGCCCCCGCGCATCTGCGGAAATCCCGCCTTCCGGCCGGAAGATCTTCGGTTCATCCCCGGTTCATCTCGCCGGTGGGCGCACCGGCAGGGATGCGGCCGGGCGGTATACGGCTCTACGCTCCCTTTTAGTCCCTTTCGAGCCCTGGTGCGTCGTCCGTCGCGTCAGCCTCGTGTCATCCCTCGTGTCACCCCTCGGTGGTGCGTCGGTCACCAACGACTTCCGCGATGTGACCTTGCACGTATTCGACTCGTCGTGGGAGCCGTCAGTCCGGTAAGAAGGTTCTTTACACCCCTCATCCGGGGCTCAGGGCGCGTGTGCGGCGCGCCCGTCGCGCAGGTGCTCGTACGTGCCACTCGTACGTATCAGTGATCGGGCCCTGCGCGGTGCCCGCCCACCCCTCACCGGGAGTGGCCGACCCTCAAATCATGCATACCTAAGGGGTAAGACAAGTGGCAGCGGAGATCGTCAATCCTCGCAGCGACAGCACGCAGGGCAGTTCGGACCAGGACGGCGGGGCCGAGCCCCTCGATTCCTTCGACCCGGTGTTCGCGCTGCACCGCGGCGGCAAGATGGCCGTGCAGGCCACCGTGCCGGTCCGTGACAAGGACGACCTTTCCCTCGCGTACACGCCCGGAGTCGCGCGCGTGTGCACCGCGATCGCGGAACAGCCCGAGCTGGTCAACGACTACACATGGAAGTCGTCCGTCGTGGCCGTCGTCACCGACGGAACGGCCGTGCTCGGACTCGGGGACATCGGCCCCGAGGCCTCCCTCCCCGTGATGGAGGGAAAGGCGATCCTCTTCAAGCAGTTCGGCGGCGTGGACGCGGTCCCGATCGCCCTCGACTGCACCGGCGTCGACGAGATCGTGGAGACCGTCGTCCGGCTCGCCCCGTCCTTCGGCGGGGTCAATCTGGAGGACATCTCGGCACCGCGGTGCTTCGAGATCGAGCGCAAGCTCCAGGAGCGCCTCGACATCCCGGTCTTCCACGACGACCAGCACGGTACGGCCGTCGTGACGCTGGCGGCGCTGCGGAACGCGGCGAGGCTCAGCCGACGGGAGATCGGTCAGCTGCGGGCTGTGATCTCCGGCGCCGGAGCGGCCGGGGTCGCGATCGCCAAGATGCTGGTCGAGGCCGGCGTCGGGGACGTCGCCCTGGCCGACCGCAAGGGCATCATCTCGGCCGACCGTGACGACCTCACCGCCGTCAAGCGCGAGGTCGCCGGGTTCACCAACAAGGCCGGGCTAAAGGGGACCCTCGAAGACGCGCTGGCCGGCGCCGACGTCTTCATCGGCGTCTCCGGCGGTACGGTCCCGGAGGAGGCCGTCGCCTCCATGGCCGAGGGCGCGTTCGTGTTCGCCATGGCCAATCCGAACCCGGAGGTGCACCCAGACGTCGCCCACAAGTACGCGGCGGTCGTGGCGACCGGGCGGTCCGACTTCCCGAACCAGATCAACAACGTGCTGGCGTTCCCCGGGATCTTCGCGGGCGCGCTCCAGGTGCGGGCCTCCCGGATCACCGAGGGGATGAAGATCGCGGCGGCGGAGGCGCTGGCCTCGGTCGTCGGTGACGATCTCGCCGCCGACTACGTCATCCCGTCGCCCTTCGACGAGCGGGTTGCCCCCGCGGTGACCGCGGCGGTGGCCGCGGCGGCGCGGGCGGAGGGCGTTGCCCGACGGTAACTCGACTGGCCCCGCCCGCTCGGGCGGGGCCATTTCCTTGCCCACCGCGCCATTCCCTTGCCCACCGCCCACCCGTTCGGGTGGTCACGAGGTGACCGTCGCCCTGGGGCCTGCCGCCCCCAGAACCCCCGTATCGGGGTGGCGGGAGCCGCCGTCGGGTGCCGGTGGGTGGGGGCCGAGCGCGCCCACGCGGCGGCCACGCGGCGGAGCCGCAAGTGTCACAGCCCTGCGCCCCTGACGGGGCGTTGTACGCGGCAGCGCTGTGCGCAAGAGGGGATGTGTCACAACCCTGCGCGGTTTCGCGCCCGGCGCCGGGAACCTATCGTCGGCCCTATGTTCGCCGTCTACGCCGCCCGAATCGACCACGACCAGCCGCTCTCCGGCCTTGAGTTGGGGGACCGTCCCGCCCCCGAGGCCCGCCCCGGCTGGAGTACCGTCGACGTCCGGGCCGCCTCCCTCAACCATCACGACCTCTGGTCCCTGCGCGGCGTCGGCCTCCCGGACGACCGGCTGCCGATGATCCTCGGCTGTGACGCCGCCGGTGTCGACGCGGACGGCAATGAGGTCGTCCTGCACTCCGTGATCGGGCAGAGCGGTCACGGGGTCGGGCCGAACGAGCCCCGGTCCATCCTCACCGAGCGCTACCAGGGCACCTTCGCCGAGCAGGTCGCCGTCCCCACCTGGAACATCCTGCCCAAGCCCAGGGAACTGTCCTTCGCGGAGGCCGCCTGTCTGCCCACCGCCTGGCTGACGGCGTACCGGATGCTGTTCACCAACGCGGGCGTACGGCCCGGTGACTCGGTCCTCGTGCAGGGCGCGGGCGGTGGGGTCGCCACCGCCGCGATCGTGCTCGGCAAGGCCGCGGGACTGCGGGTCTTCGCCACCAGCCGGGACGAGGCGAAGCGGAAGCGGGCCCTGGAACTGGGTGCCGTCGAGGCGGTGGAACCGGGGGCCCGGCTGCCGCAGCGCGTGGACGCCGTGATCGAGACCGTGGGCGCCGCCACCTGGTCCCACTCGGTCAAGTCGCTGCGGCCAGGCGGCACCGTCGTCATCTCCGGCGCCACCAGCGGCGACCGGCCCTCGCATGCCGAGCTGACCCGGATCTTCTTCCTTGAGCTGAAGGTCGTGGGCTCGACCATGGGGACCAAGGACGAACTGGAGGACCTGCTCGCCTTCTGCGCCGCCACCGGAGTACGCCCCGTCATCGACGAACTGCTCCCGCTCGACCGCGCCCGCGAGGGCTTCGAACGGCTCGAGTCAGGCGAACAGTTCGGGAAGATCGTCCTCACCAACTCCTGAGCGGGGGAGAGGGGGGAGCGGGGTAGCGGGCGGGTCGTGTGCGGCCGGCCCGCTTCCACACATCCGTTCCTCAGGGCTTCGGACCGCGCAGCAGCGCTCCGATGCGGGCCGCCGCCGTCGACAGATGGCGGCGGGTGTCGCTGAGCTGCTCCGCGGTGACTCCCTGGTCGCGGGCCGCGTCGCGGATGTCGTCGCGGAAGCGGTCCAGGAGCCGGTCGAGGTCGCGCGCCGGGTCGCCGGTGGCGGTCTCGTCGCCGTGCGCCCATTCCGGGACGTACTGCGCCGGGAAGTCCTCCGGGGTCTCCGAGTACTCCGGTGCCGGTGCCGGGGTCTCTGTTGATGCCGGTGTGGGCTTGCGTAGGTCCGGGCCGGTTCCGGGCTGCGGCTCGGCGTGGCCGCCGAAGCCGAAGTCCTTTCCGAACTCCTTGCCGAAATCCTTGCCGTAGTTCTTTCCGAACTCCCCGAACTCCTTGGCGAGCTCGGCCAGGCCTTCGCGGACGCCCGTCGGCCAGTCGCCGCGAGCGAAGTGGTCCTGGACGTGCTCCTGCACCCGGCGGGCGACGCGCTGCATCTCCTCCTGGGCCTGGGCACGGGCCCGGGCCTGTGCCTCCCGGGCCTCCTGGGCCTGCCGGCGGGCCCGCTGGGCCTCGTCACGGGCCCGTCGGCTCTCGTCCTTGGCGCGGCGGGCCTGCTCCTTCCACTCCTGCTTGACGCGCCGCATCTCCTCCTTGGCGGCCCGCCAGGACTCCTTGTCGCCGAGGTCGCCGAGGTCGCCGAACTCCCCGGCTCCCGTCCCGCCGCCGCGCCGGGCCTCGGACGCGGCCGCCCGCACCTCGCGGCGCAGATCCCCGGCCGCGCCGCGTACGTCGGCCCTTATCTCGGCGGCCAGTTCGGCCACCGACTCGCGGATCTCCAGCTCCAGGTCGGCCAACTCGCCGCTGCGGTCGGCCAGCTCGGCGCGGCCGGCGTCCGTGATGGCGTACACCTTGCGACCGCCCTCGGTGGTGTGCGTGACCAGGCCCTCGGACTCCAGCTTGGCGAGGCGCGGGTAGACGGTGCCCGCCGACGGGGCGTACAGGCCCTGGAAGCGCTCTTCGAGCAGCCGGATCACCTCGTAGCCGTGGCGCGGGGCCTCGTCCAGCAGTTTGAGCAGGTAGAGGCGGAGGCGGCCGTGGGCGAAGACGGGAGGCATGTCAGAGCACCTTCTTGTCGGTCGTGCCGGCGGCCGGGGCTGCGGACCCGGAGCCGGAGCCGGACCCGGTGTCGGACCCGGACTCCGACCTGGCGGTGGGCGCGGAGGGGGCGGTCGCCCCCATGGGCCCCGTCGGCCCCCTCTGTCCCGACGGTCCGGTCGTCGGACCGGCCTCCCGGGCGGCCCTCTCCTCGTCGTCCTCCTTGGGCGGGCGGCGCAGCAGGGCGATGGAGCCGGAGACCGTGGTGGCGCGGAGCTTGCCGTTGCCCGCGCCGAGGCGGCCGGTGATCTTGTGGGCGCCCCACTGGCCGTGCACCCGCAGTCCGTCGAAGGCATTGGAGATCGTGCCGCTCGCGGTGTTGGCCTCGACCTCGGCGTCGGCCGGATGCGGCAGCCGGATGGCGATCTCGCCGGAGACGCTGGTCAGCCGGACGTCCGTCGGGCCGTCCGGGTCCAGGTCGATGATCATGGAGCCACTGACCGAGTCGGCGCGCACGGCGGAGCCCGAGCCCTCGACGACGGTCAGATCGCCGGAGACGGAGTTGAACCGAAGGTCACCGGTGACGGCCTGGGCCTCCAGGTTTCCGGAGACGGTGTCCGCGCGGACCTCGCCGGACAGGCCGACCAGGGTCGTGTCACCGGTGACGCCCTTGACCACCGACGTGCCGCTGATCCCGGAGACGACCGCGGCGGCGCCGACCACACCCACCTCCACGCGCGTGTCGGCCGGGACGGCGAGCGAGACGACCGCGCTGCGCCGCCAGCCCTTGCGGTCGAGCCACTTGAGGAAGCCCTTCCAGGGCAGGTCCTCGTAGGCCACCGTGAGGGTGCCGCCCTCGTTCGTGACGATGAGGGGTGGGCCCTCGATCTCGGAGACTTCCAGGCGGGCGGAACCCTCGTCCGTGCCCACGACGTTGACTGTTCCGTTGACGATGCGCACGTGCAGATCGCTCACGGGGGTGTCGAAGGTGAGCTTCCTGGGCTCAGCGACGGACCACTCGGACATGGTGCGGACCTCCCTCGGCCGGGCATGACGGCTGGAGACGGGACGCGCATGCACGGCTCGCGCCATATCGCGTCTTCCCTGAAACACGATATATCGTGGCCGTCGGAAGTCAAGGAGCTCTTCGGTGTGACGACCAGGCGTGAGATTGACGCCACCGCGGCCCGTCCAGGCCTCCTATCGGGCGATAAGCGGGCGAATTGCTTAGCGTGTGTCCATGCCGACCGAAGAATCGAAGGCCGTGTCCCGGTCCGCGTACGACCCCGCCCCCGGTGCCCTGCTGCTGTGCCGGACCGACCCCGGCTCCGTCGCCGCGCTCGCCCCTCTCCTGCGGGAGCGCATGCTGCTGACCGGGGCCGGCGAGTGGAGTGCCCTCGTCCCCGAGGGCACGCCGTGGCTGCGCGGGGGCGAGCCCGTCGACCGCGTCCTGACCGGCTGGGCCACCGCACTCGCCGTGGGTTCCGCGTGGCCCGTACTCGCGCTGTGGTGGGACGCCGAGGGTGCCGGCTACGTCCTCGCGTCCGGCTTCCGCCGCCCGGTCGGCTATGTCTGGCTCGCCGACGGCACGCCGGCGGGGGAGAGCGAGGCGATGCGCGAGTTCGCCGCGCGGCTGGGGCTGCACCCGGTTCGGGACGTTCAGTCCCTGGACCGGCTGACCGTGCCGGATCCGGGAACCGACGCACGCGTGCGCCTGCGTGGGCTGATCGCGGTGCTCACGCGCGCGGGGGTGCACCTGCGGGAAGGGCTGACGCCGGGGGAACCGGCCGACCGCCTCCGCGAGGCGGCCGGCGCCGGATCCGACGTGAGGCATGTCGAGGGCGTCGAGGGCGTCGGGAGCATCCACGGCGTCGAGGGTGTCGGGAGCGTCGGGGACGGCGAGGCGGAGGAAGGGATGCCGAGGGCGCATCGGCTGGCCTTGGCCGAGGTGGCCGTGGGGATGCCGGTCGCCGCGTGGGGAGTGCGGCGGCGCAGTGTGGCGTGGGCCGCGGTGGGGGCGGTGCTGATCGTGCATGGGGCACTGGAGCTGTCGTACGAGACGGTGTTCCCGCGTGATTGACGGACCGCGGGCGTGAACGACGTGTGACGGAGGTGGGGCGTCGGCCGCGGGGCGGTGGGGGACGGGGGCGCCCGCGCGTCGGCAGCCGCGTACCGAACGAATATGGAATACGGCCCGGCGCCCCTGACCGGCCGCTATGTGCCCGTCGTCACTGTGAATGCGTGCTTCACAGTTGGCCGGTGTGCGTTCTAGGTGGCCGGCAGAGTGGCGGCCGGAGCGCGTCGCGCTGGGGCCGGGCCTGACAGGATCCTAGGCATGATGAGCGCTGGCAGGTGCCGTGGGCTGGATTTCTTCCGGGCGGACATCCCCATCTACACGCTGACCTTCGCCAAGCAGGTGCCTCCACAGGAGCTGCTGACTCGGATGGGTGCCGACCCGGGCAGCGTGGCCTTGCGCGACAAAACGCGCCTGTACGACGAGTACGGCGACACCCTCCTCGATGATGACGAACCAGTAGTGACGACCGGCGTCGACAGTGCGTGGACATGGGCCTGGGAGCAGGGCGGCACGCACGGTCTCGACGAGCGGATCCTCTCCGCCGTCTCAGCAGGAACCCAGGCCGTCGTACTGCACTACAACGAGAAGCCGATGTACTGGCTGAAGTACGCGGTGGACGGTGACATCCTCGTCGACTTCCATACGCTCGGGCCCCTGGAGCCGACCGGTCTGGCACCGGCGCTGCTGGACGAGGCGATGCGACCGCTGGGACTCGTCCCCGGCCGGCCCGTTCCACTCCACAACGTGCTGCCTCTCGCCGAGAACGCGTTCGGGCTAAGCGTGACGCCGCCGGGAGACGATGAGGAGCGCTGGAGCGGCAACCTGCTCACCCTGCCCGAGCGGCCCTAGATCTCCCGTCCCCATCATGGTCCGCCTCTCCTCCGCCTGCTGGGCGGCGTGGTTGGCCAGTGGCCCACTTCGCCGCTCAGTCACAGTCACGGGGCGCCCCCCGGACGCCTTACCCCTCGTCCTCGTCCTCGTCGTCCAGTCGCGCCAGCCAAGTCGCCAGCCGCTCCACCGGGACCTCGAAGTCGGGGTTCAGGTCGACGAAGGTGCGGAGCTGTTCCGCGAGCCACTCGAAGGTGATCTCTTCCTCGCCGCGCCGCTTCTCCAGTTCCTCGATGCCTCGGTCGGTGAAGTACATGGGTTGCTCTCCTGCGTACATGTGTGGATGCCCGGTGATGGGCGCCTACCAGCCTAGGCGGATGACAAAGGTGTGCCGTCGGGGAAGGGGTAGGGGTCGCCTCCTGGGGGAAGGACTCTCTCCCCGTGGATTGAAGCGGCGATGTCTTCCCGTGCGGGAAGGGCGGGAAACCGCGGACGGTACGGCGTAGGGAGCACACGGGGCTCGGGGCAACGGGGGAGCGGGATGGAGCAGGACGCTACGCGGATAGCGCGGGTGCGGTTGCCGGACGGTACGCCGGTGTGGGCGCGGATCTCGGGGGCCGAGGAACTGGCCGTGCCGCCGGGGGAGTTGTCGTTCACGGACACCGGGTTCGCCGAGCGTGTGGAGGCGACCGTCGAGAGTCTGAACTCGCTGGTCGGCGGGGTGGCGCGGTCGCTCGCCGAGCCGTTGCGCGCGGTGCGGCCCGACGAGGTGAGCGTCGAGTTCGGGATCGAACTGACCGCGAAGGCCGGCAGGGTCGTCGGACTGCTCGCGGACGGGGAGGCGAAGGCGGCCATCACGGTGACCCTGACATGGAACGGGGGCGGCCCGCCCGATCCGGACGCCGGCCATGACGGCTCCCCGGGCGCTCACGCGGGCGCGTCCGACGGCGCCCCGGTGCACGGGGGCGTCCAGGGAGCCGGGGCCGGGGGCGCGGAATGACGGAACGGCACGATGGGGGCGCATCCGGCGGCTGGGATCCGGCCCACCACGCGCTGCGTGAACTCGTGATGGCGGCCACCGTGCGCATCCATCGCACAGGTGTCGGGTATGCCCCCGAGGAGTCCGGGGCGTTCCTCGGCAGTGGGTTCTTCGTCGCGCCGAACTGGGTGCTGACCTGCGCCCATGTGATCCACGGCGGGGAAGGGGGCGAGGTCACCGTGGTGTATCAGCCCGGTCCCTTCGAGGAGCCCTGCGCGGTACCCGGCAAGGTCGCGGCGACCCTCCCGGAGCATGTCGACAGCCCCGTCCAGGGCAGCTGGCCCGCCCCCGACCTGGCGCTCGTCCGGCTGCGCGAGCCGGTGGACCACGACTGTGTCTACGTCTCCGAGCGCCCGACACCGCACTATGGCGAAGGGCGGGTGTTCTACGCCGGCTGGACCTCCTACCAGGGCCAGCCGCAGATCCTCGACGGCTTCCTCACCGTGCACGGCACCATCGGCGGCTGGTCGGCGGGCGTCCAGATGCGCCTCGGGGAGAACGACCTGCCGCCCGGGGTCTCCGGCGGGCCGGTGATCGACCCGGTGCGGGGCGAGGTCGTCGGCGTGCTGAAGTCCCGCGCGGACCGCGGAACGGGCGGCACCGCGATAGGGATCGAGCGGCTGCGCACCCTGCCGATGGCGCCGGGCACCCAGCGGCACGACCTGTACCGGCACGGGCTGCGCCATCACGACCCGTACCAGCACGACCTCTACCAGGCCGTCTGCCACGCCCACGACCGCTACCACCGTGACCGCCAGCAGCCCACCGACTCCGGGCGCCCCACCTGGACCGACCTCCAGGGCGAACTCGGCGCCCGCCCGGGCCGCACCCTGAGCCCGGACGAGCGGGGGGAGCTGCTCGGCCGGCTCGCCGATCTGCCGCCGCCGGACAGTACCCGTGGCCTGCTCGACATCCTCCACTCGCTGCCGAACTTCCGGCTGCCGACCATGTCGCCCGCACCGCGCGGCTGGCGGGACGGCCTCGGCGCGCTGTACGAGAACGTCCGCAACGACGGCGCGCTCCGGCTCGTCGTCGAGTACGCGATGCGGGTCATGACCGCCGAGCGCCCGGTCACGCCCTTCGTGCTCGACGCCGAACAGGCCCTGTGGGACTGGATCAAGCAGGCCGCGACCCGGCTGGACAGCGACTACCGCAGCGAGCTCGCCCGCGGGCGCGCCCAGCACCTCGGCGACCGGCTGCCCGAGCGGACCGGCCGCGAACGTGGCGAGCACCGGGCCGGGAGCGCGGCGGAGGAACAGGGCCGCGAGCATCCACGTGGCACCGCGCCCGGTCAGTCCGTCCTGCTCGAAGTGGAGCATCTGGCCTGGGACCGCGGCCGCTGCGACTGGTCGGTCGCGGTGGTGCGGGCCGACGGCGAGGCGACCCGGCTGGACGACGGGCAGGGCGTCCCGCTCGCCGACCTCGCCACCCATGTCGCCGAGCCGCTCGCCGAGGCCTTCCGCCGCTGTGACGAGCCCGGACGGCCCGTCGCGATGCACGCCGCCCTGCCGCATCTGCTGCTCGACCTCCCGGTGGACGAGTGGCGGCTGCGGCCCGGCGCCGACCCGTTGGGCGTCGAACGGCCGGTCGTGGTCCGCTGCAAGGACCGCGACCAGCTGCCGGGTGAGGACGGCGGGTACGGCGGTGAACTCCCCGGCGACGAGGAGCCCGCCCGCCGCGCCCGATGGCGCCGGGTGCACGATGAGCGCGACAGGGCCGAGACCCGCGCCAGGGCCGAGATACTGGACTGCGACGACGCGGTGCGCCGGCCCGTGTCGGACCTGGCCGCGCTGCGCGGCCTCGCGCCCGGGACGGTCCCGGTGCTCTGCCGCCAGGGCGACCGGCGCTACCCGGACGACGCCACCGCACTCGGCCGGATCGTCCGCGCGGGCTACGGGGTGGTGTTGTGGCGCCGCTGGAGTCGCCAGACCGACTCCGTGTGCGGGGAGTTCCACCGGGGCGCCAGGATGACCGTCTACGACGTGGACGGCGCCTGGGCGCTGCCCGAATCGGTCCACAGGTTACGCAAACAGGTGCGCGAGGGGCTCACGGAGGCGTTCTGGGCCAAGGACATCGCTCTCCTGTACGACGATCCGCATCAACCCCTGCCCGGTGCGGGTGACTTGCTTCAGGCGCCGTGAACTCGCGCGCCCTGTGTGAGGCCCTTACGAGGTCTCCTGTAGGTCGATAACGTGATGCACGTTCGATGGGTGCCATGGGGACGGGACGGACGAGTGACGACGAGGACCGGACATGACCGAATCCAGTGAGTGGCTCATCTACCGCGGCGCCGGAGAACCCCACGACGGCATGAACAGGCTGCCCCCGCCGCCCCCTTGGCGGGACTTCTCCGGCCGGACCGCCGACGAGGGCGCCGACGACGGCGACGGCTCCCGGGACCGCAGGCTCGGCGCCAACCGGCATCTGGCCGAGCTGCACCGGCCCGGCGCCGAGGAGCTGGAGATGATCAACGCGGCGCTGTATCTGCGCCGCCCGCTCCTCGTCACCGGCAGCCCCGGCGCCGGCAAGAGCACCCTCGCGCACTCGGTGGCGTACGAACTCGGCCTGGGCGACGTGCTGCGCTGGTCCATCGTCAGCCGCTCCACGCTCCAGGACGGCCTCTACCACTACGACGCCATCGCCCGGCTCCAGGACGTCCAGATCGCCGCGCAGGGCGGTGGGGGCACCTCCCGCACGAGCGAAGCCGAGAGCGGGGGAGGCGCGGCCGGCGGCACCCCGGGCGCCGTGGAGGCGATCGGCAGTTACGTCCGCCTGGGCCCGCTCGGAACGGCTCTGCTCCCCTCCGACACCCCGCGCGTGCTGCTGATCGACGAGCTCGACAAGAGCGACATCGACCTGCCCAACGACCTTCTGAACGTGCTGGAGGAAGGGGAGTTCGAGATACCCGAGCTCCAGCGGATCGCCGACCGGCTGCCGGACCGCGAGGCCGAGGTGCTCACCGCGGACGGCACGAAGGTCCGGGTCCGCGACGGCCGGGTGCGCTGCCGGGCCTTCCCGTTCGTGGTCCTCACCAGCAACGGCGAGCGGGACTTCCCGGCCCCGCTGATGCGCCGCTGCATCCATCTCCAGCTGGACCGCCCCGACCACAACCGCCTCGCCACCTTCGTCCGCGCCCATCTCGGCAACAGGGCGGCCCGCGAGGGCGACGACCTGATCAACCGCTTCCTGGAGCGTTCCCGCAGCGAACTCCTCGCCGCCGACCAGCTGCTGAACGCCATCTACCTCACCGACGCGGCCGCCCCGCCCAGCCGCGACCGTCTCGCCGACCTGCTCATCCAGCGACTCGACCGCCCGAGGTGAGTCGCTGATGCCGGACGCAGCGCCGCGACACGGTCCGATCCCAGCCGACCCGGACCGGGCGCCGGGCGAGCCGGACCTGCCCACCGGTGACGGCGACCCCCTGGCCGAACTCGTCCGCCGGCTGCGGGAGGTCGGGCTCGACCCGGATACCGAGGGGCTGAGCGACGCCCTCTGGCTGGCCCGGTGGGCGCGGCCCGCCGTCGAGGCGCAGGAGGAGCAGGAGGTGCCCGGGTCCGGCGGCGGCCTGCCGAAGGGGACCGTGGTACCGCCGAAGGACCCGCAGGGGGACACTCCGTCCACGGATGGCGCGAGCCGGCCGCCGCGGCAGTCACCGGCCGCCTCCGAGACCGGCGGAGCCGATCGCCGTGCCTCCCTGTACCCCGTGCCGCAGCAGCACGGCGCCGGGCACCGCGGGCGGGCCGGCCGGGTCGCCGGGCTGCCGGTCGGCGTACCCGCCGCCCCCGCGCTGCCCGCGCCACTCGAACTCCAGCGCGCTTTGCGGCCGTTGCAGGCCTATCGCAGCGCCGCGCCGCCCCTGCGCACCGAACTGGACGAGACGGGGACCGCCGAGCACAGCGCACGCGCGGGCGGTCTGATCCTGCCCGTGTACCGTGCGGTGACCCGGGGTGACGCCCGGCTCCAACTGGTCCTGGAGGCCTCCCCGTCGATGCGGGTCTGGGACCGGATGTTCGCGGAACTGGTGCAGGTCTTCGGCCAGTTGGGCGCCTTCGGCGACATCCAGATCAGCCATCTGCACACCGGCCCCGACGGCGAGGCCGCGGTCAGCCGCAGCGCGGACGTGCACGCGGCCCCGCTGCACAGCGCCGACCGCCTCAGCGACCCGACCGGGCGCCGTATCACCGTCCTGATCAGCGACTGCGCCGGACCGTTGTGGCACAGCGGCCGCGCGCACCGGCTGCTGCACCACCTCTCCCGGCAGGCCCCGGTCGCCGTGCTCCAGCCGCTGCCGCAGCGGATGTGGAGCCGCACCCGGCTGCCCGTGACCTACGGCGAGCTCAGCCGCGGCGAGACGCTGGGCGGCGCCACCGCGCTGCGGGTGCGCACCCCGGCCGGTGCCGCCTCCAGCGGGCCGCGGGGCGCCGTACCGGTGCCGGTGCTGCCGCCCGAGTCGGTGGCGCTCGGGGCGTGGGCGAGGCTGCTGTCCGGGGTCGGCGCCGGGCCGGTGGCGGGCGCGGTGGGCTGGGTGCGCGCGGACCAGCCGCCCGCTCAGGCCGTACGCGCCGGGCGCACGCTGTCGCCGATCGAGCGGGTCAGCAGGTTCCAGTCCGTCGCCTCCCCGAGCGCCGGCCGTCTCGCCGTCTACCTGGCCGCCGCCCCGCTCTGCCTCCCGGTGATGCAACTGGTCCAGCGGACCATGCTGCCCGACTCCGGCCCCGCCGAACTCGCCGAGGTCCTGCTCGGCGGCCTGGCCACCCGCGCCCGCGAGGACTACGGCGCCGACGGCACCCACTGGTACGAGATGGAACCCGAGGTCCAGGAGGCGCTGCTCTCCACGCTCGGCCGCGACGAGGCCCTTCTCGTCCTCAAGCACTGCTCCGAGTACATCGAGCAGCGCTTCGGCAAGGGTGGCCCCAACTTCCCGGCCCTCGCCCTCGCCCAACTGGGCAACGGCGGCTCCGGGCGGCCGTACACCCCGCCGGGCACCGGCTACCCGGCGCGCAACGGAGACAGCGGCGACCCGACCCCGGTCCCGCAGCCCTTCGCCGAGGTCGCCGCCCGCGTGCTGGAGCGCTTCATGCCGCTGCCCGAACAGTTCCGCCTCTACGGCGGCCGCGACACCGCCGCACGACCGGGCGAACGCCCCGCCCACCAGGCGGTCGACCGGGCCCGCGGCCTGCTCGCCCGGTTCGACGCCGAGGGCATGGTGCAGGACCTGATCGACGCCGTCCAGCTGCTGCGCGGCGCCACCGGGCACGAGGAGCCGGTGGGGGCGGACCCGGAGCTGTGGGCGGAGTACGCGCACTGCACCCTGCGCCTGTGGGAGGTGCAGGGCGGCGGCACCGATCTGCTGCGCGAGGCCGAGGGGGCGGCGGAGCGGGCCGTGGCCCACCCGCATGCCCGGCGCGAACGGGCCGTTATGGCACGGGTGTTGGTGGCCGCCGCCACTGATCGCAGGCGGCGCGGCGACCGGACAGGCGCCCTCGACCTGCTGCGCCGCGCCGACCGGGAGTACGCGGTGGCCTGCGGTGCCCCCGACCTCGATCAGCGGGAGGCGCTGCGGCTGACACTGGAGCGAGTCGGCGCGCTGGAGGCGCAGTGGAGGCTGGGCGGCGACAGCGCGCTGCTGCAGAGCGCGGTCGGCATGCTGGAGGCGTTCGCCGACGCCTGGCCGGACCGCCGGCACCGCCCGCCCGAACTGCCGTTGGCCCACGGCCGGATCCTGCTGCGCTTGTCGGACGCGACGACCGACCCCGAGCAGGCCCGCGGCTACGCGGAGCAGGCCTCCCGGTCGCTGCGCGAGGCTCTGGAGGCCGCTCCGGAGGCCGCGGACCGGGTCAGGGTGCGGCTCGACCTGGTGGACGCCCTACTGCGCGCGGGCGCCGCCCTGGACGAGGCCCAGAACCGGGTCGACGAGGCACTGGAGGTCACGCGGAGGCGCGGCCAGCGGGCCGCCCTGCATCTGCGGGCAGGGCGCATCCGGGTCGCCCGGTACGCCGAGTCGGGCGACCCGCGCGAACTCCACGAGGCGGCCGCCGCGTTCGCGAGCGCTGCCGCGGAGATGCCGCGGGACGACGCCGAGTACTCCCAGGTCCTCGCCGAATGGGGCGAGGCCCTGCTGCGCCGGGCGGAGTCGGAGACCGGTGACCGCGCCTCGGCGCCGTTGTCGCAGGCGATCCGGGTACTGCGGGACTGCCGCCGGGAGACCTCCACGGGGAACCGCGAGCTCGGTCACCGGCTGCTGTTGCTCGGCCGCGCCCTGATCCTGCGCTACCGGCTGCGCGGCGACCGCGTCGACCTCCGCGAGGCGGAGTATCTCTTCGGGCTGGCGGCGGACGAGGCGGACGAGGCGGACGCCCCGCTGCTGGCCGCCCACTGCCGTCTTGAGCTGGGGCAGGCGCAGTACGAGGCCTACCGCAGCCTGGGCCGTGCGACCCGGCTCGACGAGGCGGTGGACGCGTTCCGCCTCGCCGCCGAGTCCGCCCGGGAGGCGGAGGGGACGGCCCGCACCGAACGCCGCCGCCAGGAAGCGGTGGTGCTGGGCGCGCAGGCGCACCACTGGCGGGGTATGTCCTATGAGGCGGCCGCCCGCCCACGGGCCGCCCGCGAGGCCTACCGGTCCGCCCGGACGCAGTGGTCGCGGCTGCCGGAGGGCACGCTGGGCACGGGGGAGCCTACGGCCGACGACACGGCGCGGCGGCTCGCGGCGTTGGAGTGAGCGCGGAAGACGGAGAGGAACGGGACATGAGCGGACGGGACGACACGTCACGGGTGAGGGGTGGGCCGGTGGCCGGTGAGCCGTTGCCGGAGCTGCTGGACCTGGACCTGGACGAGCTGAGGACTGTTCAGCACCCTGTGCTGCGCGAGGTGTTGGAGGGGCTGCGCGAACGGGCGGAACGGCCGGGCGAGATGCTCTGGGGCTTCAACAGCGCGATGTGAAGGGCACAGGGCGCGCGCTGTGAGCCACATGGCGCAGTGAAAGGCGGTTGCGTTCGGTCAAATAGAGACAGATCAAGGCGACTTCGATCGCATCGGGTTTGCATCCCGTCTCCCACCGGGAATGCGGCCTGATACGGGTGAAAAGGCGTACGGCATGGGGGTGCTGGAGTGTCTACGACCGGTCACCCCTTCCGCCAGTTCATTGTGAAGGTGCACGGCCGCTGCAACCTGGCCTGCACCTACTGTTACCTCTACGAGGGCCCGGACCACACCTGGCGCACCCGCCCCGCCACCGCCTCGGCCACGGTCCTGGACCGCACCGCCGACCGTATCGCCGAACACGCCCGCAGCCACGGCCTGACCACGGTCTCCCTGGTGCTGCACGGCGGAGAGCCCCTGCTGGCGGGCGTCGACACCCTCGCCCGCTTCACCGAAGCCGTACGCGCGCGCGTACCGGCGGACTGCACGGTCCGTCCCACCGTCCAGACCAACGCCACCCTCCTCACCGAGGGCCGCCTGAGCGTCCTGGCCCGGCACGGCATCCAGGTCGGCATCAGCCTCGACGGCGGGCGCCCCGAGCACAACGCGCGTCGCGTCGACCACGCCGGCCGGCCGTCCTGGCCCGCCGCCGAACGCGGGGCGCGCCTGCTCGCCGGACGCTTCCCGGAGTCGTACGCGGGCATCCTGACCGTCGTCGACCCCACGCTGGATCCGGTGGAGACGTACGACAGCCTGCTCGAACTCCGGCCGCCCGCAATGGACTTACTGCTCCCGCACGGCAACTGGTCGACACCGCCGCCGCACTGGGGCGGCGCCCGTCACGGCGACTGGCTGTGCGCCGTCTTCGACCGCTGGTGGGCGGGCGGGCGGCGGGAGACGCGCGTGCGGCTCTTCGAGGATTGCCTGGCGCTGCTGCTGGGGTTACCGGCAGCCACCGAATCCCTTGGCCTGTCACCCTTCGATGCGCTCGTGGTGGAGACCGACGGTTCGATCGAGCAGGTCGACTCGTTGAAATCGGCCTACGAGGGGGCGGCGCGGACGGGCCTGGACATCTTCCGGCACGCCTTCGACGAAGCGCTACGGCACCCGGGGGTCGCCGCACGGCAGGCGGGCGCGGCGGCCCTCTCCGACGACTGCCGGTCCTGCCCACTGCTGTCCGTATGCGGCGGCGGCCACTATGCCCACCGGTACCGGGCCGGGCACGGCTTCCGCAACCCCTCGGTGTACTGCGCCGATCTCGAGCGTTTCATCCGACATGTGGCCGGCCGGCTCGCCGCGGACGCGGTGCCCGCCGTGGCCTCTCCCGAAGGGGGCACCCCGTGATCTTTCCGGCGGTCCCGGACGCGGCCCTCGCCGATCTCGGGCGCACGGAGGGTGGCGCCGAGACGCTCACCCTGCTGGTCCGGGACCAGGACACGCGGCGACTGCTCCTGCTGCGGGCGGTGCTGGACGCGGCGGAGGCGGCGGATCCGGCGCTCTGCCCGCCGAGGTCGAAGGCCAGGCTGAAGGAGGACTGGGCGCTGCTGGCGGCGGCGGACCGGGCTGCCGCCCCCGGCTCCCCGGCACGGACCCGGCTCGGCTATCCGCTGCTCGGCCCTTGGGCCCGCCGCTGCCTGACCCTCCTCGACCCGCGTACCGGCGTCCCGACCGATGAACAGCGCCATGAACTCGCCTGTGATCTGGCCTACTTCAGCGCTGTGGCGGCCGTCGCCGCAGCCCGTGCCGGAATCCCCTTCACTTCGGAGCTGACGGCCGGCCACGGGATCCTGGTCCTTCCGTCACTGGGCAGCCTGCACACACCCGAGCAGGGCCATACGCGAGTCGAAGCGACGTACGAGCAAGGCACGATGACGCTCGGTCAGGTCGCTGTCCACCTGGAGAGCGACAACGGCGCCTGGTCCGGATCGCTCGCCTGGACATCGGCGTACGCGCTGCCAGGCCTGGTCCCCGGCGCCGCGTCCATGCCCCTGGACGACCTCGATCCCTATCGCGCCCCACCCCGCGAACCCGGCCGGCACGCGCTCGGCGGTCCGGCGGGCCCGGACGACTCCGAGCGGAAGCGGTGGCTGCAGTCCTGGACCGGCACGGCCGCCGCGCTGCGCGGCGGCGGCGAGGGACGGCTCACGGAGGCGCTGGCGCTGCTGCGCTGTGTGGTCCCGATGGAGTTGCCGCCCGGGGCGGGGAGCCGGAGCAGGTGCAGCGGAACCCGGCCCGAGGCGTTCGGTGCCCTGTTCAGCACCCCCCCGGTCACCCCGGTCGCCTTCGCGGCGACCCTCGTCCACGAACTGCAGCACGCCAAGCTGGTGGCGCTGAGCGAGATGGTCGAACTGCACCGGGCGGGCACGGCGGCCCGGTACTTCGCTCCCTGGCGCCCCGACCCTCGGCCGTACGACGGGCTGCTGCAGGGCGCATACTCGCACCTGGCCCTCGCGGACTTCTTCCAGCGCCGGGCGCTCGCCGCGGGCCCGGCGCGGAGCGAGGGCGCGTGGGCCGAGTACGCGCGCTACCACGCCCAGGTCGGGGCGGCCCTGCCCGCGTTGGTCGGCTCGCCGGACCTCACGCCGGCCGGCCGGCGGTTCGTCGACGCGATGGCCGCCACCCACGAACGGCTCGCGGCGCATCCCGCGCCCCGGGGGCACACGGCGCGTGCGCAGGCGTACGTCAAGGCGGCTCGTACGCTGTGGACACAGCGTCAACCTCGTGGTGAATCCCGGAAATGACGACTTCTCAGGTCCCACTGCGCAAAGATCGACCAGCCGAGGTGCTGGTTCCGAAGTCGCCGTACTCCCCAGAACTGCGCCGAAGTTCTAGGATTTTAAGACTACGCGTGGAGGCCGTCGCATGTCTGAAACTCGTACGCCGGTCAGGCCGACCGAGAGGGGGGCTGCGAGGCAGACCGTCACGATCAGCTTCGCCGGGTTCAACCGGGCCTGGGCGGCGTGGATCGGGGACAGGCTGGAGCGGCGCGGAGTCCGGGTCGCCTACGTGCGCTGGGACTCCCCGGCGGAGGAGAGCCTGGTGGACCTCCTGCGCGGCCTCTCCCTGGCGGAGGGCCGAGTCCTGATCCTGGTGAGTGAGCGGTACTTCCAGCTCGGTCCCCGGACCTTCGAGGAGTGGAACGCGGCGCTGCGCGAGGTCGTCGGACCCGATCCCGCCAAGTTCGCGGCCGTCTCCGTCACCAACGCCTCCGTGCCGTCGGCCATCGCCGTGCTGGCCCCGGTCGACCTGACCAACATGGGAGCCGACGAGGCCGAGCGGCGCCTCCTGGACCGACTGGACCTGCCGACCGACGGGCGGCCGGCGGCGGACGGCAACACTCGCGGACCCCGCTTCCCCGCCGCCATGCCCGAGGTGTGGGGCGGTGTACCGCGCCGCAACACCCGCTTCACCGGTCGCGAGCCGCTGCTGAGCGAGGCGTACCACCTGCTCCAGAGCAGCGAACCGGGCGCGGGCGTAATGACATTGCACGGTATGTCCGGTGTGGGCAAGACCCAGCTCGCGGCCGAATACGTGTACCGCTTCGGTTCCGAGTACGACGTGGTCTGGTGGGTCAACGCGGAGAACAGGGCCACCTACCGCCGGCTGCTGGCCGAACTCGCCCCGAAACTAGGTCTGTCGACGGGTGACGAGTACGGCGAGCGGCTCCGCGCGGTCCGAGACTCCCTGCGCCGGGGCAATCCCTTCTCCCGCTGGCTGCTGATCCTGGACGGCGCCGACGAACCCGACCAGGTCTGGGACCTGGTCCCGACCGGCCCCGGGCACGTGCTCATCACCTCCCGGAACCCCGAGTGGAGTGAGCACAACAGCAAACTGCTCGAAGTGCGGGTCTACGACCGGGACGAGTCGGTCGCCTTCATCCGGCGCCGCGCGGCCAGGCTGTCGGAGCAGGAGGCCGACCAGCTCGCCGAGGCCCTGGAGGACCTGCCGCTGCTGCTGGACCAGACGGCCGGCTGGCTCAACGACTCCGACCTGACCGTCGACGACTACATCGCGCTGCTGGAGGACGGCGTCGACCAGGACGTCGTGCGGGTGTCCGCCGACTTCCCGCTGACCTTCCAGACCGCGTGGTCGATACTGCTGAACAAGCTCCGCGACACGGTCCCGGAGTCGGTCGCCCTCCTCCGGCTGTGCACGTTCTTCGCCCCGGGCTTCATCCCCGTACGCATGCTGCGGGAGATGTCCCACGACGAACTGCCCGAACAGCTCACCGGACTGCTCGACGATCCGCTGCTGTGGAACAAGGCGATCAACCAGCTACGGCAGTACTCCGTGGTCCGGCTGGAGTCCCACGAGGTCGGCGCGGACGAGGCCCCCTCGCCCGGGGAGTCGGTGTACCTGCACCGGATGGTCCACCAGGCCGTCGGCAAGGACATGCCGGAGGAGGACCGGCGGGAGTTCGTCGACGTGGTGCGGCGGGCGCTGGCCGAGGCCGACCCCGGCCGCCCCACCGACACCCGTAACTGGGAGGCGTACGCGGAGCTCGTGCCGCACCTGAAACACGCCGACGTCCTCAACAGCGGGGACCGCAAGGTACAGACCCTGGTCCTCAACTGCCTGCGCTACATGTACTTCGCGGGCGAGTACACCGCGGGCTGGAAGCTCGGCCGGCGAGCCCTGGACATCTGGCGTGAGCTGCTGGGCGAGTCGCACCCGCGGGTCTGGGACGTGACCTACCACTACGCCAACCTGCTGCGCGCGGCGGGAATGCTGGAAGAGACGGAGGCCATCGAACGGGCGGCGGCGGAGCGGCTGCGGCAGGAGCGGGGCGAACGCGATCTCGACTATCTGCGCGTGCTCAGCGGACTGGCCGCCGACGTCCGTGCTCTCGGCCGCTACGACGAGGCCCTCGCACTGGACGAACAGCTGTATCCCACCTACCGGGAACTCCTCGGCGAGCAGGACTCGCGCACTCTCAACGCGCTGAACAACTGGGGCTTCACCCTGAGGCTGATGGGCCGGTACAAGGAAGCCCTGGACATCGACCAGCAGACCCTGGAGCAACGCCGACTCTTCCTGACGAACCGTCATCTGTGGACGCTCTTCTCCGAGGTGTCGTTCGCGATCGGTCTCAGGCTGCTGGGCCGCTATGCCGAGGCCGAGTCGGCCCAGGCCAGGAACGTACGCGAGTACCGGATCGTCGCGGGCGAGAGCAACCAGGACACCCTGCGCGCCGAGCACAATCTGGCGCTCTGCATGCTCCGGAGCGGCGACCGCGTCGCAGCCGGAAAGCTGCTCACGAGGGTGCTGGAAGGGTTCGAACGCAAACTCGGCGACCGGCACCTGCTCACCCTGTCCGCCGCCGTGAGCCACAGCTGCTTCAACCGTGAGCACGGTGACATCGACCTGGCCCGCGAGACCAGCGAGTCCGTCCTGGCCCGGTATGAGCAACTGCTCCCGGAAGGACACCCGTTCATCATCGGCGCTCGTGCCAACCAGGCACTGGTTCTGCGCAACGTCGGCGAGCGCGAACACGCCCATGTGCTGATCGAGCAGGCGTTGGCCGACATGACCGCGGCCGTGGGCGAGAACCACCCCTACACGCTCGGCTGCGCCATCAACGCCACCGCCCTGCGCAACCTGATCGGTGAGACGGAGTCCGCCGCCGAACTGAGCAGAATCATCATCGCCCGGGCCACCGAGACTCTCGGCCGCACCCACCCGCTCACTCTCTCCGCCCGGGTCGCCTACGCGGCCGATCTGCGTGGGCTGCGCTCTCGTCAGCAGGCGGAGAAGACCGAGCAGGAGGCCCTGGCCGACCTGGAGACGACCCTGGGCAAGCAGCACGTCCACACCATCTCCGCCCGCGCCCGCAACCGCCCGTACTGGGACTTCGAACCCCAGGCCAGCTGACGTAACACACCGAAGGGCCCGGCCCCCGCAGCGGGGGCCGGGCCCTTCGGCGTGTGTGCCGGAGGCTTACGCCTCGAACACCTCACGCACCAGCTGCTCCTGCTCCGCCTGGTGGCGCTTCGCCGAGCCCACCGCCGGCGACGAGGAGTGCGGGCGGGAGATGCGGCGCAGGCGTTCGCCGGCCGGGATGTCCGCGCCGACCGCCAGGTCCAGGTGGTCGATCAGGTTGAGGGCGATGAACGGCCAGGCGCCCTGGTTCGCCGGCTCCTCCTGGGTCCACAGGTACTTCTCGGCGTTCGGGTACTTGTTGACCTCGGCCTGGAGCTCCGCACCCGGCAGCGGGTACAGGCGCTCGAGGCGGATGATCGCCGTGTCCGTGACGCCGCGCTTCTGACGCTCGGCCTCCAGGTCGTAGTAGACCTTGCCGGTGCAGAAGACGACCTTGCGGACCGCGCTCGGGTCGACCGAGGCGTCGCCGATGACCGGGCGGAACTGCCCGCTCGTGAACTCCTCCGCCTTCGACGCCGCGGCCTTGAGGCGCAGCATCGACTTCGGGGTGAAGACGACCAGCGGCTTGTGGTGCGGGTTGTGCACCTGCCACCGCAGGAGGTGGAAGTAGTTCGACGGGAGGGTCGGCATCGCGACCGTCATGTTGTTCTGCGCGCACAGCTGGAGGTAGCGCTCGATACGGGCCGAGGAGTGGTCCGGGCCCTGGCCCTCGTAGCCGTGCGGGAGGAGGAGGGTGACGCCAGAAGTCTGGCCCCACTTCTGCTCCGCCGCCGAGATGTACTCGTCGAGGACCGACTGGGCGCCGTTGGCGAAGTCGCCGAACTGGGCCTCCCACATCACCAGCGCGTCCGGACGGGCGAGCGAGTAGCCGTACTCGAAGCCCATCACCGCGTACTCGGAGAGCAGCGAGTTGTAGACGTTGTAGCGGGCCTGGTCCTCGGACAGGTAGAGGAGCGGGGTGTAGTCGGCGCCCGTCTCCCGGTCGATCAGGACCGCGTGGCGCTGGCCGAAGGTGCCGCGCTGGGAGTCCTGGCCGGAGAGCCGGACCGGGGTGCCCTCCATCAGCAGCGAGCCGATGGCCAGGGTCTCGCCCATGCCCCAGTCGATGGTGCCGTCCTCGATCATCGCCGCCCGGCGCTGCAACTGCGGCAGCAGACGCGGGTGGACGGTGAAGTAGTCCGGGATGTTGACCTGGGACTCGGCGATCCGCTTCAGGACCTCCGTGGAGATGGCCGTCGGGACGGCGATCGGGAAGCCGTCCTGCGGTGCCTGGACGTCCGCGACGGCCGGCTGCGAGGTGGCCTCGCGGACCTCCGTGAAGACCTTCTCCAGCTGGCCCTGGTAGTCCTGCAGGGCCTGCTCGGCCTCTTCCAGGGTGATGTCGCCGCGACCGATCAGGGACTCGGTGTAGAGCTTGCGCACCGAGCGCTTCTTGTCGATCAGGTCGTACATCAGCGGCTGGGTGAAGGCCGGGTTGTCCGACTCGTTGTGTCCGCGACGGCGGTAGCAGATGAGGTCGATCACCACGTCCTTGTTGAACGCCTGGCGGAACTCGAAGGCCAGCCGGGCCACACGGACGACCGCCTCGGGGTCGTCGCCGTTGACGTGGAAGATCGGGGCCTCGATCATCCTCGCCACGTCCGTCGCGTACATCGACGAGCGCGAGGACTCAGGGGCCGCGGTGAACCCGACCTGGTTGTTGATGACGATGTGGACCGTGCCGCCGGTGCGGTAGCCGCGCAGCTGCGACATGTTCAGGGTCTCGGCCACCACGCCCTGGCCCGCGAAGGCCGCGTCGCCGTGGATCGCCACCGGCAGCACCGTGAAGTCCGTGCCGCCCTTGTTGATGATGTCCTGCTTGGCGCGGGCGATGCCCTCGATGACCGGGTCGACCGTCTCCAGGTGGGACGGGTTGGCGGCCAGCGAGACCTTGATCTGCTCGCCGTCCAGGCCGGTGAAGGTGCCCTCGGCGCCCAGGTGGTACTTCACGTCGCCGGAGCCGTGCATCGACTTCGGGTCGAGGTTGCCCTCGAACTCGCGGAAGATCTGGGCGTACGACTTGCCGACGATGTTGGCGAGCACGTTCAGGCGGCCGCGGTGGGCCATACCGATGATGATCTCGTCGAGGCGGGACTCGGCGGCCGAGTCCAGCACCGAGTCCAGCAGCGGGATGACGGACTCGCCGCCCTCCAGGGAGAAACGCTTCTGGCCGACGTACTTCGTCTGCAGGAAGGTCTCGAAGGCCTCCGCCGCGTTCAGCCGGCGCAGGATCCGCAGCTGCTCCTCGCGCTCCATCTTGGAGTGCGGGCGCTCCACGCGGTCCTGGATCCACTTGCGCTGCTTGGGGTCCTGGATGTGCATGAACTCGATGCCGGTGGTGCGGCAGTACGAGTCACGCAGCACGCCGAGGATGTCGCGCAGCTTCATCATCGACTTGCCGGCGAAGCCGCCGACGGCGAACTCGCGCTCCAGGTCCCACAGGGTGAGGCCGTGCTCGACGATGTCCAGGTCGGGGTGCTTGCGCTGCTTGTACTCCAGCGGGTCGGTGTCGGCCATGACGTGGCCGCGGACCCGGTAGGAGTGGATCAGCTCGAAGACACGGGCGGCCTTGGTGACGTCGTCGTCGTGCGAGGCGTCGATGTCCCGCAGCCAGCGGACCGGCTCGTAGGGGATGCGCAGGGCCTCGAAGATGTCGTCGTAGAAGCCGTTCTCGCCGAGCAGGAGGTTCGCGACCGCGCGCAGGAACTCGCCGGAGGCGGCGCCCTGGATCACCCGGTGGTCGTAGGTCGACGTGAGCGTCATGACCTTCGAGATGCCGAGCTTGTTCAGGGTGTCCTGGCTGGTGCCCTGGAACTCCGCCGGGTAGTCCATGGAGCCGACGCCCATGATCACGGACTGGCCGGGCATCAGACGCGGGACCGAGTGGACGGTGCCGAGGCCGCCGGGGTTGGTCAGGGAGACCGTGACACCGGTGAAGTCGTCCATCGTCAGCTTGTTGTCGCGGGCGCGACGGACGATGTCCTCGTAGGCCTGCCAGAACTCGAAGAAGTTCAGCGTCTCGGCCTTCTTGATGGCCGCGACGACCAGCTGGCGGTCGCCGTTGGGCTTCACCAGGTCGATGGCGAGACCCAGGTTGACGTGCGGCGGCTTGACCAGGGTCGGCTTGCCGTCCTTCTCGCCGAACGACCAGTTCATCGACGGCATGGCCTTGATGGCCTGGACCATCGCGAAGCCGATCAGGTGCGTGAAGGAGATCTTCCCGCCCCGGGCGCGCTTCAGGTGGTTGTTGATGACGATCCGGTTGTCGAACAGCAGCTTCACCGGGACCGCGCGGACCGAGGTGGCCGTCGGCAGCTCCAGCGAGGCGTTCATGTTCTTCGCGACGGCGGCGGACGGGCCACGCAGGGTGACCAGCTCGGGACCCTCGGGCGTCTCGGCGGCGGGCGCGGCCTTCGCTGCGGCCGGCTTGGCGGCGGCCGGGGCCGGAGCGGCCGCGGCGGGCTTCGCGGGCGCCGGAGAGGGCGCTGCGGCCTTGGGCGCGGCCTGGGCGGCCGGAGCAGCCTGGGCGGGCGCCTGAGCGGCGGGAGCGGGCGTGGTGGGCGCCGGCGCGGCCGGGGCCGCGGCCTGCTGCGCCGGCGCGGGCGTCGTGGTGCCCGCGGCCCCCGCGGCCGCGGTACCCGCCGGAGCCGAGGCGGCGGGCGCCCCCGGCTTGTAGTCGGCGAAGAAGTCCCACCAGGCTCGGTCTACCGAATTCGGGTCCTGGAGGTACTGCTGATAGATCTCATCGACGAGCCACTCGTTCGGACCGAACGCGGCTGCGGGATTCTTGCCCGCTTGGTCTGCGTCGGTCGAGATGCTCGAGTTACTGGGGGACTGTGGCGACACGGCGGCAACCGCCCTCTTCCGCTTCACAAGGTGATGGACAGCGGGAATCAAGGCTACGCCTCCAAGACCGCGAAGGTCAGGTCGGGCCGGTTCATCGTCGTGTAAGTCACATCGGAAACTGTGTTTCGGGGCTTGAAATGGCGGGAAACAAGCGTAGTTCCGCCGGGAGAGGACCCGATCGGGCATGGCTCCGCCACGCCGGTGATCACCTCACTTCGACCCGCGTCGCGACGTGCGCGGACGCCGAGGCCTGATCACACGTGTCCGGCTGCGCGGACGCCCGCGCGGACCACAGGTGGATCTTGAGGCTCCGGATCGAACTTTACGTCAACTTGGCACGGATGAAAGCCCTGGGAGGGTGACGATAATCCTGCAACCACCCTCGGATTCGGCCACGCCTATCCGGCCGCCGTGCAGATCCACCGCCCACCGGGCGATCGCCAGACCCAGCCCGGTGCCGCCGTCGCTGCCCGGCCCGTGCGGACGCCGTACGGCTCCCCGGTTGAAACGCTCGAAGACGCGGTGCCACTCCGAGCGCGGAATGCCGGGGCCCTCGTCCAGGACCTCCAGCTCCAGCGACTCCGGCCGCGGCCCGCGCCGCGCCTTCACGGTCACCCGGCCGTGCGGCGGGCTGTGCTTGACCGCGTTGTCGATGAGGTTCGCCATGACCTGGTGGATGCGCTCCGGGTCGGCGTGCGCGGTCAGCTCCGGCGGGGAGACGTCCAGATGCAGATGGACGTCCGTGCGGGTGTGGCTGCCGGAGTTCGAGGCCAGGCCGCGCGCCCCGGCGACCATGTTGGCCTCCTTCAGCACGCCCGAGAGGTACGGCCACACCTCGAAGCGGCGCTGCCGCAGCGGTACGACGCCGTTGTCGAGGCGGGAGAGGTCCAGCAGGGTCTCCACAAGGCGTCCGAGGCGCTCGGTCTGCTTCAGGGCCGTGCGCATGGTCTCGGTGTCCGGCTCGGCGATGCCGTCGACGACGTTCTCCAGCACGGCCCGCAGGCCCGCGATGGGCGTGCGCAGCTCGTGCGAGACGTTCGCCACCAGCTCCTTGCGCTGGTGGTCCTGGGCCTCCAGCTCGTCGGCCATGACATTGATCGTCTCGGCCAGGTCGCCCAGCTCGTCCCGCCGGTTCTCGCGCACCCGGCGTGTGTAGTCGCCCTGCGAGATGGACCGGGCCACCGCGTTCATGTCGTCCAGCGGCGCGGTGAGCGAATGCGCCACGAACTGCGTTATCAGCAGTGTGGCGATCATCGAGAAGACCGTGATGAAGCGCAGCTCCGTCTTGGTGTGCACCGCGATCATCGACAGACCCGTGGTGATCAGGACCGAGACGACGACCAGGGCGCCGAGCTTGGTCTTGATCGAGAACGGGCGTACGGCACCCCAGGGCTCTTCCTCGGGGCCTCTCGGTCCGGCCGGCCCGGCGCTCATGGCGTCGGTGTCTCCAGCGCGTAGCCCACACCGTGCACGGTGCGGATCCGCTCGGCGCCGATCTTCCGCCGCAGCGCCTTGATGTGGCTGTCGACGGTCCGGGTGCCGGAGGCGTCCGCCCAGTCCCACACCTCGGCGAGCAGCTGCTCGCGGGAGAGCACCGCGCGCGGGGTGTTGGCCAGGCACACCAGCAGGTCGAACTCGGTCGGCGTGAGGTGCACGTCCTCGCTGCGCACCCGCACCCGGCGCTGCGCGTGGTCGATCTCCAGCTCGCCGAGGCGCAGGATGCCGGACCGGGGGGTGGAGGCCGCGATGGCCGCCCGCTCCACCCGGCGCAGCAGGACGTGCACCCGGGCCGCCAGCTCCCGCATGGAGAACGGCTTGGTCATGTAGTCGTCGGCGCCGACCCCGAGGCCGACCAGCATGTCGGTCTCGTCGTCCCGCGCGGTGAGCATCAGCACCGGCACCGGCCGCTGGGCCTGCACCCGCCGGCAGACCTCCAGACCGTCGAAGCCGGGCAGCATGATGTCGAGGATCAGCAGATCGGGCTGCCAGGCCTCGGCGGTGTCGACGGCGGCCGGGCCGTCGCCCGCTGTTTGCACGAGAAATCCCTCGGCGCGCAGGCGGGCCGCGATGGCGTCGACGATCGTGGGGTCGTCCTCGACGACCAGAACCCGGCGCTGAGCGCCCGGAGTCGCCGCCGCCGTGCCGTTGTGGGAGGTGTGTGTCTGCTCCATCGCCCGCCCCTGTGTGCTTTCCGGAACCAGTGGGGTGATCCCATGACTGCGATTGACGCTTGAATGATCCGCGTCAGGGATGCACATTACGGGGACAGGAGGCGCACCCGCTATCCAGGGCGGACGGCAAGGTGAACGACGTCCGGAACGCCCCGGGCAACCGGGATCTCTTCGGTACGCACCTGTTTGAACCCGGCATTCCACAAGGTTTCTTCGAATTCCGCAGAGGGCTGCGCCGACCATACGGCGAGTACCCCGCCCGGTCTCAACACCCTTGCGCAGCTTGCGAGTCCGGCCGGCGAATAGAGGCCCTCGTTCTCCTCGTCGACGGTCCAGCCGGGCCCGTTGTCGATGTCCAGGCACAGCGCGTCGAATGTGTCGGAAGTCTCATTGACGTACGCGACGAGATCGTCCTCGACGAGCGCCGTGCGCGGATCGGCGAACGCGCGCGCGGAGAGAAAGGACAGCGGGCCGTCCCGGTGCCAGTCGACGATCGCCGGCTCCCGTTCGACGACCGTGATCCGCCCCCAACGGGGATCCCGCGCGGCGTGCGCGAGCGAGAAGCCGACACCGAGCCCGCCGATCAGCACCGCCGGCTCCGCCCGGCCGTCCAGGGCCTCCCGGGCGGCGTCCATGAGCAACCGCTCCGAGCGTCCGTCGGAGGTGTCCATCAGGAAGCAGCCGTTGGCGATGATCTGCAGCAGCCCGCCGTGTCTGCGCAGGACGACCTCGCCGTACGGCCCTTCGCGCCGGTCCAGGACAACGGGGCGACCGCGGTCCAGGGTCGCGGGACTGCTGTCGTGCGTGGAGGCCGCGCTAGTCATGACCGCCATCCTGCCCCCAACAGGGCTTTGCGGCCACGCGAATTACGGGTGTCGGTCGGTCGCACGGGCGTCACTCGTTCGAGGGGCCGCCCGGCGCTTCGTGCCGGGCCGTGGCTGGAGGTGGCTCATAGGGTTCCTCCCGCCCCCTCATGGTTCTTCAGAAAATCCTGTGAATCGCTCCCCGCGTGGCCTCGGTCATAGACAGCGACTTGTGGGACGGCGAAGGGTGGAGCGAAACGGAAGGAGCGCCTCACCGTGGAACGGACCGCGAGGGCCGCATCAACGCCCACGCCCGAGCCTCTCCCGGTCGCTTCGCCCGGCCCCTTCCCGGCCGCCTCAGCGAGGCCTCTTCCGACGGCTTCGCCCGCTCCTCCTCCGGCCGCTTCGCCGGGCTCCCTCCCGCATCTCTCGCCGGGGCCTCTTCCGGCCGCTTCGCCGGGGCTTCTTCCGGCCTCCTCGCTCGGCCGCCTTCCGGCCTCCTCGCCCGGGAGCCTCTCGGCCGCCTCACCGGGGCCTCTTCCGGCCGCCTCGCCCGCTCCTCCTCCGGCCGCTCCGCCGGGCTCTCTCCCGGCTCCCTCGCCCGGGCGCCTTCCGGCGGCTTCGTCGGGACCTCTTCCGGCCGGGGAGGTAGCCGCTCTGCTGGATGGTGTGCCGCGGCAGCGTGGTCCGGTCGCGGGTCCCCTCACCAAGATCCCGCGCCCCGCCCCGCGCGTCCGGCCCTGGCGCCTGCTTCCCACCCCCGCCGGCACCCCGGTCACCTTCGCCTACACGGCGATCCTCGCCCTCACCTCGCTCTTCGCCGACTACGCCAGCCCCGGCCTCCTGCACGCCATCTACCAGGACTCCAGCACCGACGTCGCCCACCTCCTGCGCACCCCGGTCTTCGTCCTGCTGGCGAGCGCGCTGTGGGTCGCGGGCGGTCTTCTCTCCCCGTACGCCCTCGCCTTCATGCTCGTCCTGACCGCGCTGGAACGGCGGATAGGGGGCGCCCGGGCGATCCTCGTCTTCCTCGCGGGCCACGTGCTGGCCACCCTTGCCACCGAGGTCCCGGTCGGCCTCGCGGTCCTCGTCGGCGACCTCCCCGGCACCTCCCTGCACCGCCTCGACTACGGCATCAGCTTCGGTGTGGCCGCCAGCATCGGTGCACTTTCCGGCCTGCTCACCCCCTGGCTGCGCTGGCCCCTGCTCGCCCTGGTCGGCTACAGCCTGCTCACGGACCTCATCGCCTTCGAGGACCCGATCACCGACTGGGGCCATCTGATCTCGCTGGCGATCGGGACGGGACTCTGGCCGGTGGTACGGCGCTGGTACCGGGAGCGGCACCAGGCTGAGGTCCCGGCCGGTATCACCGCCGCGTGACGCAGCGGATCAGGCGTGGCGCGCCGCCGCCAGGCCCTTCGCCAGTTCCGGTATGCCCAGGGTCTGTTCCTGCTTCCGGGTCGTGCCGTGCAGGCGGTCGGTGAGCTGGTACGGGTCGGCGGCCAGGTCGTAGGACTCGCGGAAGAGGACCTCGCCGTCGCCCGGCACGGGCCCACGTGTGGATCGGCTCCTGGTCCCGTGCCGGTTCCCCCACCACTCGGCGAGGAGGTGGGTGCGGTCGTTGCGGGTGTCCAGGAGCGAGTGGCCGTCGCGCGGGGTGTCCGGGGTGATGCCGGCCGCGTCGTGACCTGCCGTACGGCACGCCGGTCACACCTGCGGTGGCTCGTGGATCCGGGTGTCCTCGACCAGGTCGCCGTTGTCCGGGAGCAGGAAGCCGCACAGGCGGTCCAGCGGGGTGTAGGCCGGGCGGGCGTCCTCCTCGATGCCGTCCGGGTCGGGGAAGTCCTCCAGCCTGTCGAACGGCTGGATGACGAAGGCGTGGACGGGTGGGGTGGCGGTGAGGGAGTCGGGGTGCCACTGCCAGACCGAGCCGTAATGCCGGTTGTGGACCTCTCCCACGTACCAGGAGGCGACTTGAAGGAAGTCGCTGTCCTGGTCGGCGCCGGCCCGTGCGCAGCTGCCGTCGTAAGCCGTGCGCACCAGGTCCTGGAGGCGGGCGAGGGACTCGACGGTGAAGTCCCAGCCGCCGCCGTGCCGTTCGCTCCAGGCGGGGAACCGCTCCCGCATCGACTCCAGCCAGCCGTTCAGCAGCGGATTGTCCGACCGTAGCCGGTCCAGCTCCCGAAGGCTCTCGTACTCCTCGTCCGTCATAGCCACCGACGGTAAGCCCGACCACGCGTGTGCCTGTAAGGAACCTGTGAGGAAACGGGGTCGACTGTGGGACACGTCGAGGATTCCCCCTTTGCCGGCCCACGGCAGTCCCTAGTGTGGGGCCGCTCTGTGGCGCCACTCACTGCACGGGGGCCCGTGGCGCCGCATGAGTTCTGCCCCGCTGGGCCCCCAGGGGGAAACGCAAACCGTGATGTCGTTCATACGAAGGGGACACAGGCGCCCTCCACGGCGCACCGCATTCGCGCTCGCGTGTGCCTCGGTCCTGGCCGTCACCGGCCTGGCCGGGCTGACCACCGCACACGCCGCCCCGGCAGCAAAGCCACTGGACCCGGGCAAGCGCTGCGACGAGATGTACGGCATATCCAGCGGCACCCGGCCCAGAGTCGACCTGCCGCAATACGACGCCTCGCGCGCGACCGCGCAGCAGGACACCTACGAGTACGTCAACCCGGGCAGACAGTGGGACGGTCTCCAGGCGCCGTCCCAGGCGGACGTCGACCGGCTGAGCGGGCTGGCCACACAGCCGCCCAAGTCCAAGCCGGTCGACCGGATCTGGTGGACCTGGCTCCAGGCCCGGAAGAAGAGCCCCGCCACCTGGGCGGACTTCACCGACTGGCGGGACGCCAAGTACATCCCCAACTCCGGCAACTATCCGCGCGGTTACGCCTTCGAGCGGAAGGTGGTCCAGGACCACGGGCTGGTCGGCCCGGACTGGATCTGCCAGAAGGAGGTGGAGTTCAAGGACCCCGAGACCGGCAAGACCTACCGGCGCAAGCTCGACGCCTACAACGCGCGGACCAGGCAGATCCTGGAGATCAAGTCCAACGGCTCCCCGGAGGCCGTGCAGAAGCCCAAGGACCTCGCCTGGGCCAAGGACCCGGCATGGAAGGACTCCAAGCTCAAGTACGTCTTCGCCGAGCCGCAGAAGACCGACGCGAAGAACTTCCTCAGCCAGCTGCGGCAGAGCGCCGGCGCGAACCGGGTCACCGAGTACAACTACCTCTCTGACCGGGTGGAGCTCGCCCCGAAGGGCGGTCAGCGGGCCACCAGCGGTCTGCTGCAGCCGCCCGGTCAGTCCGGCACCAGCCGCGGCGGCGCCACCGACCTCATCCGCCAGTCGCGGCCTACTCCGGCGGACATGGCGAAGCAGCTGGAGCGGGTCAGGCTGGCCAACCCCGGCGGCCTGCCGCGCGGCGTGGGCGGCGTCGACTTCTCCACCCTGGACCTGAAGTACATCGGCAAGCCGGTCAAGGGCAAGGGCGTCGACTTCGCGTTCAGCGCCCAGGAGGACCCCGCCGAGCAGCACGGCTCGGGAGGCCAGACCAAGGCCCAGCTCGTCTCCGACGCCTTCTTCACCTGGCTCGCCCTGACTCCGGACAAGTTCTGGGTCAATCTCAACCCGGACCAGCCCGACCGGATCATGGACGCCAAGTTCGGCAAGACCGATGCCGGGCGGGTGCTCCTTGAGGCCGACCTCCAGATGAAGCACGACTTCTACGCGGCCATGGACCCCAAGACCGACCTCGGCAAGGAGTTCTGGGCCGAACTGCCGAAGCAGAACGGCTACCCCTGCCTGCCGGGCCTGCGCAACTGGATCGAACCCAAGACCGCGCAGGTCCGCGAGCAGAACGGGGGCATCTACATCCTCGACACCCCGCTGGCCCTGAAGTCGACCGCCCAGACCACGGTCACCCCCGGTCCGGGCACCCCGATCTGCACCCCGGACGAGGCCGAGACCAAGGCGGCCCAGCGCGTCGTCGACCGGCTGATCGTCCCCGCCGTCGAGAAGACCGTCAACACCGCGCCGCAGTACGCTGACCTGCGGCGCGTCTACACCGCCCGGGTCGCCGCCGAGTACATCCGGCAGCAGGACGCCCGGCAGCCCACGGACTACCACGGGATCATCAACAGCGGCGATGTCTCCCGCTGGCCGCTGCGCGCCCCCAACCAGAACTGGACGCGCGAGGCCCTGTTCCAGAAGTACCGGTACATCTACACCCACGGTGAGTTCCAGTACGACGTCCCGGCGAACGGCACCGTACAGGTCTATCTCGTGGGCGGTGTCGACCTGTCCAAGCAGCCCAAGCACAACGTCAGCGCGGTCCGCTTCACCGCCCAGCACCGCTATCTGCCCCGGCAGACGCAGACCAGCGTGAAGACCTACGCCGACAGCACCGACGTGACCGGACAGGTTCTCCTCGGCGGCAACACTCAGGCCGACGACACCGGCGGCGGGCAGCCGACGCCGACCCCGACTCCGACGCACAGCTCCAAGCCAACCCCCTCCCCGAGCCACAACGGTGGCGGCGGCACCTCCACCCCGACCCCCACCGCCGGGGCCACTGCCCCCGGGACGCCCGCACCCGCCGAGCCCGGCGGCGACCTCGCCCACACCGGCAACGAGACACCGATCGGCCTGTTCAGCGGCATCGCCGCCGCTGTCGTGGCGGCCGGCGCGGTCCTGGTCTGGTGGATGCGCCGGCGCAGGACCGCCCAGGAGTAGGCAACCGGGAAAGCAAGAGGAACATCAGAGGGCCCGTGCGCGCTGTCCGCGTACGGGCCCTCTCGTCTCGATCCCGCGTACGACCCGCTTCGTGTCGATCGCTCAGAGCGAACGCCACCCGGGAACATTCCGAGGCTCACGTGCATTGAGTCGGCATAGCTCAAGTTCAATGCCGAAGGGGAGATCATGGCTTCGACGTCCGCATCACTCACCCTCCCTGTGCTGCCGCTCGACGGCGAGGTCGTGCTGCCTGGGATGGTGGTCCCGCTGGACCTGAAGGACCCCGATGTACGCGCCGCTGTGGAAGCGGCACAGGCCGCCGCCCGTACCGAGCCCGGCAAGCCCAGGGTGCTGCTGGTGCCGCGGATCGACGGGACCTACCCCGGCACCGGTGTGCTCGGCACCGTGGAGCAGGTCGGCCGGCTCGCCGACGGTGACCCCGGCGCACTGATCCGCGGCCGTTACCGCGTCCGCATCGGCGCCGGTACCACCGGCCCGGGTGCCGCCCTGTGGGTGGAGGGCACCCGCATCGAGGAGAACGTCCCGGACCCGGTGCCCGGTCATGTCACCGAACTGGTCAAGGAGTACAAGGCCCTCGCCACCGCCTGGCTGCGCAAGCGCGGCGCCTGGCAGGTCGTAGACCGTGTGCAGGCCATCGACGACGTCTCCGCGCTCGCCGACAACTCCGGTTACTCGCCCTTCCTGACCACCGAGCAGAAGGTCGAACTCCTTGAGACCGCCGACCCGGTCGCCCGGCTGAAGCTCGCCACCCAGCAGTTGCGCGACCATCTCGCCGAGCAGGACGTGGCCGAGACCATCGCCAAGGACGTCCAGGAGGGCGTCGACAAGCAGCAGCGCGAGTTCCTGCTCCGCCGCCAGCTCGAAGCCGTCCGCAAGGAGCTGCGCGAGCTGAACGGCGAGAACTCCAAGGATTCGGCCGAGGAGTCCGACGACTACCGCGCCCGCGTCGAGGCCGCCGATCTGCCCGAGAAGGTGCGGGAAGCGGCGTTGAAGGAGGTCGACAAGCTGGAGCGGTCCAGCGACCAGTCGCCCGAGGGCTCGTGGATCCGTACCTGGCTGGACACCGTCCTCGAACTTCCGTGGAACGAGCGGACCGAGGACGTGTACGACATCCAGGGCGCCAAGGCGATCCTGGACGCCGAGCACGCCGGCCTTGAGGACGTGAAGGAGCGGATCACCGAGTACCTGGCGGTGCGCAAGCGCCGTAGCGACCGGGGGCTCGGGGTCATCGGCGGCCGCCGTGGCGGTGCCGTCCTCGCCCTCGTCGGCCCGCCCGGTGTCGGCAAGACCAGCCTCGGGGAGTCGGTCGCCCACGCCATGGGCCGCAAGTTCGTCCGCGTCGCCCTCGGCGGCGTCCGTGACGAGGCCGAGATCCGCGGTCACCGCCGTACGTACGTGGGTGCGCTGCCCGGCCGGATCGTCCGCGCCGTCAAGGAGGCCGGTTCGATGAACCCGGTCGTCCTCCTCGACGAGATCGACAAGGTGGGGTCCGACTTCCGGGGCGACCCGGCGGCCGCCCTGCTCGAAGTCCTGGACCCGGCGCAGAACCACACCTTCCGCGACCACTACCTGGAAGTCGAACTCGACCTGTCCGACGTCGTCTTCCTCGCCACCGCCAACGTCCTGGAGGCCATCCCGGAGGCCCTGCTCGACCGTATGGAGCTGGTCCGCCTGGACGGTTACACAGAGGACGAGAAGGTCGTCATCGCCCGTGACCACCTGCTCCCGCGCCAGCTGGAGCGGGCCGGTATCGACCAGGGTGAGGTCGTCCTCGACGAGAGCGCGCTGCGCAAGCTCGCCGGCGAGTACACGCGCGAGGCGGGCGTCCGCACCCTGGAGCGGTCGATCGCCCGGCTGCTGCGCAAGGTCGCGGCCCAGCACGAACTGGGCGAGCGGAAGCTGCCGTTCACGATCAGGGACGAGGACCTGCGCGCCCTGATCGGCCGGCCGCACCACGTGCCCGAGTCCGCCCAGGACCCGGCCGAACGCCGTACGGCGGTCCCGGGCGTGGCGACGGGGCTCGCGGTCACCGGCGCCGGCGGAGACGTCCTCTTCGTCGAGGCGTCCCTCGCCGACCCGGAGACGGGCGCGGCGGGGCTGACCCTCACCGGTCAGCTGGGCGATGTCATGAAGGAGTCGGCCCGGATCGCCCTGTCCTTCCTCCGCTCCCACGGCGCCGAACTGGAACTCCCAGTGGGCGACCTGAAGGACCGGGGCGTGCACATCCACTTCCCGGCGGGCGCGGTCCCGAAGGACGGCCCGAGCGCCGGCGTCACCATGACGACGGCCCTCGCGTCCCTCCTGTCGGGCCGTCTGGTCCGCACGGACGTGGCGATGACCGGTGAGGTCTCGCTGACCGGCCGGGTCCTGCCCATCGGCGGCGTGAAGCAGAAGCTGCTCGCCGCCCAGCGCGCCGGGGTGACGACCGTCATCATCCCCAAGCGCAACGAAGCCGACCTGGACGACGTCCCGGCGGAGGTGCTGGACAAGCTCGACGTCCACGCCGTCACCGACGTCCGCCAGGTCCTGGAGCTGGCGCTCGCGCCCGCCACGAACGGCGCGTCGCCGGAGGTTCCGGTAGCGGCGTGACGGACGCTGCCGGATGAAGAAGGCCCGGGCCCCCGCGAGGAGGCCCGGGCCTTCGCCCTGTGCCGGCCGGTCAGCCGTTGGCGAGTGCGACGACCCGGTCCAGGGCGCCGTTGAACCTGTCGTGGTCCCCGACGGTGGGACCGGACGAGGTGTACTGCCACATCGTGTAGTAGGACCATCCGGCCGGCAGCGTCCCGACGTCCGAGGCGTACCGGGCGATCCACAGCGGGTTGCTGGCGGCGAAGCCGCCGTAGTTGCCGGTGCAGTCGGTCCACCAGCTGGTGGCCGTGTAGATGACGGCGTCCCGGCCCGTCCGTGCCTTGTACGTGTTCAGGAAGTCGGCGATCCAGCTGACCATCCCGCTCGCCGATTTGCCGTAGCACGCTGCGCCGTACGGGTTCCACTCGATGTCGAGGGCGCCGGGGAGGGTCTTGCCGTCCTTGGACCAGCCGCCGCCGTGGTCGACGAAGTAGTTGGCCTGGGTGGCGCCGCTCGTGGTGTCAGGGGTCGCGAAGTGGTAGGCGCCACGGACCATGCCTACGTTGTAGGAGCCGTTGTACTGCGGGGCGAAGTAGGGGTTCGTGTAGTAGGTGCCTTCCGTGGCCTTGGTGTAGGCCCATCTGACCCCGCTGTTCCACAGGGTCGACCAGGCGACGTTGCCCTGGTAGCCGGAGACGTCGACGCCCTCGGTCTGGGTGGCGTCGCCGCTTTTGGGCCTACCGCTCTGACCGTCGTGGGCCAGGACGCCCATGCCCATGTACGCCGAACCGCGGGCGGGGGAGCCCGTGTCGGCGTGGGCCGGGGTCAGGGAGATCGCCGCGAGCAGCAGCGCGAGCAGTGCGGTGAGGAGAGTGGGGGCGGGTCTGTGCAAGGGCATGACGTGCCTCCGTGGGTGAGGTGGGGTCCCAGATATGCCAGAGACGGTCGGCAAGAGGGGCGCGACACGACGCTGGGTCACACGGCACGACGCCAATCGCTGGCGTGGGCATGCCATCGATTGCCTGCCAATGACGCTACGCACGTAGAAGGCGCCGGGGAAGGGGGTCCGGAGGCTGCCGTTGGTCTACGCCTGCGAAATACTGGGCGAGCTGCGGCGATGACGGGGTTTGACGGAAACTTTCAGGACTGCGAAACCGATCAGGGGTGCTGACGTGCACGAGGACGAAAAGGGCGACGAACAGCGCGCCGCCGCCGGTTTGACGCCAAGTGGTGCAGACCAGGAATTCCTAACTCTGGAACGCGAGTTGACGGTTCTGCTGCGGCGCGCCCGGGCCAACCAGGGGGAGATGGCCCGCGAGGTCCACCCCGACCTGGAGTCCGCCGCGTACGGTCTGCTCGTCCGGCTCGACGAGTGCGGCGGCCAGCGCGCCACCGAACTGGCCGCCTACATCGGTGTCGGCAAGGCCACCATGTCCCGCCAGCTGCGGGCCCTGGAGGAGCTCGGGCTGATCGCCCGCGAGCCCGACCCGGCCGACGGACGGGCCTGGCTGGTGGCTCTCACCGACGAGGGCCGGCGCCGGGTCGGCACGGTCCGCGAGGCGCGCCGCGGCCGTTACGTCAGCCAGCTCGCCCACTGGCCCCGCCGGGAGGTCGCCGAACTGGCCCGCCTCCTCCACCAGCTGAACGGCGTCATGGAGAAGTAGCCCCACCAGCCTCCCCCGGCCGAGGGTCACCCCCGGAAAGGGCGCTGGGAAAGACCTCGGCAGGGGGGAAGCGTCCCTGTGGAGGGCTTCTTCTGGGCAGGTTGGGCAGAGGCGTCCGGCGGAGGGCGCGCGGCAGGGGCTTCCGGCAGACGCTTCCGGGCGGAGAGGGCTGCCGGCGGAGGGCCTTGCGGGCGGAGTGCTCCCAGGTAGCGGGCTATCGGCAAAGGCCTCCCGGGCGGGGTGCTTGCGTCAAGGGCTCCTGGCGGAGGGCTTCCGGCAGAGGGCTGTCGGCAGGGGCCTCCCCGGCACGGGCCTTGCGGCAGAGAGTTTCCGGTAGGGCCTCCCGGCGGAGGCCCCCGGCAGTGGGCTGTAGCACGGGGCCTCCCGACAGAGTGGCTGTCGGTGGACGCCTACGGCGCGGAGAGTTCCCGGCAGGAGGTCTCCGGAGCCGACGGGCTCCTCACAGTTCGACGTACACCACCGTCGCGTCGTCGTGTGTCTTGCCCCGCCTCAGGAACGCCCGCTTCTCCCGGTCGGCCGCCTCCAGTTCCCGTACCCGGTCGACCAGCGCCCGCGCGCCCTCCTTGCGTACGACGTCGAAGAGGGCCGCCCAGTCTCCCTCGCGGAACTTCTCCGTCCAGCGGGTCGCACCGTCCGTGAGGGCGGCCAGGGCGCCGACCCGGTGCCGGGGCACGCTCCCGGTGACCGCGCGGGCCGCGACCGAGGGGTCGGCGGCGGCCGTGAAGAAGCCGCCCTCCTTGTTGCGGACCGTGGCGTCGGCGATCGCGTCCGAGGCCAGCGAGGTGCGGGGGACGCGGTCGAGCCGGTCGTCCAGGACCGGGGTGACCGTGCCGCCGGGGGAGCGGAGGAGCAGCGCGGAGTCGGACAGGACCAGGTACTCCACGGTCTCCTCGGACCAGCGGGTCAGGACGACCGTTGCCTGGGGCGTGCGCGGGTGAGAAAGGTCACAGGTGTCACCGTGTGCGACAGCAGTGCGGCGAATCGCCCGTTCGAGGACCTCCCGCAGCGTCAGATCTCGTCGCGAAACGGTCAGTTCGGTCAGCGCGCCACCCAGTCGCGCGGTGAACCAGGGGACGGAATGCAGACATCCGGTTCCGTCCTTCGGCGGGGTGACCCCGTCCAGGACGATGGCGCAACCTCCCTGTCCCGAGGCGGGAAGTCCGACACCGGCGAAGTCCTCGTTGGGGCGGTCGGGGGCGCCGGGTTCCGAAACGACTTCAGTACGCATTCGGCCAGTCTGCACGACCTCTTCACGATCTTCCCCAGGCTGGCAAGCGCCCGGGAATTCACGCGGTCTCGCAGGTCAGCCGCCTGTTTTGGGGTGGAATGGCGCACTCCGGGAAGGCGTGGTGGCGAATACTGCCAAAGCCTGTCGCCCGCGTCCAACCGGCCCGCCGGGAAAGCGCCCCGCACAGTCCGCTGGAACTTGCCCGCCAACTCCCCTCCGATGTTCACTCCTTCGGGTGGCGGCTCAGCTGATGCGAGACCACCGCCCACCGACGCTGGGAGGGTCGGGGACCGTACGTATCGGGTGCGCGCACCACTTGGCACCGAATGCCGGGGAATATGACGGGGTGCCACCCGGCCCCTTGGGTACACGAGTTCAGGAATGCGAGCACCGGTGCAGAAGACGCGGCCTCGGCGCACAGGCAACAAGACGGCCTCCGGAACGGGCGCCGCCGATCCCGTCGGCACCGGTGGCCGCAAGCACGTCCGCACCCGGCTGATCGTGGCCGTGGCCGTGGTCGCCGCGGCGATCGCGGGGGCCGGCGCGCCCGCCCTGCTGACCGCCTCCGGGCAGCTGAGCGACTCCCAGGACCTGGTGACCCTCGCCGGGCGCACCCAGGACGCGCTGGCGCTGGCCAACTCGCTCGCCGACGAGCGCGACGAGGTCACCTCCTACATCGCGGCGGGCCGCCCCAAGTCCAAGGCGCCCTCGGAGGACCGCGGCGCCCGTGTCGACCGCCAGGTCGAGGACCTGCGCGCGGACACCGACACCCCGGGCTGGCTGCGCACCGACCTCGACGGCATCGCGGCCGTCCGCCGGTCCGCGCTCACCGGCCAGAGCACGGCCCTTCAGGCGCACCAGGCGTACTCCGGGACCATCACCGAACTCCACCGGCTCGCCGAGGAACTGGCCGAGCAGATGCTCCCGAGGGCCGGCTCAGGCGCGTACGCGCTCGCCGAGCTGGACTCCGCCGTCCAGCAGTCCGCGGCGGCCCGGGGCCTCCTCCTCGCCGCCCTGAACATCCCCAGCTCCACCCAGACCACGATCGACCCGCTCACCGGTCTGCCCACCACGAGCACGACGACCTCCGACGCCGACAAGAAGCAGCGCGACGCGCTCACCGCGGCCGCCCAGCAGGCCAGGCTGCGCGCCGACGCGGCCCTCGCCGACTTCCGCGACACCGCGGCCAAGGCGGCGGTCGAGTCGTACGACTCCACGGTCACCGGCAACGACGTCAACGACGCCGACAAGTACCTGGCCGCCCTCACCGACCAGCCGACCCTCTCCGACGCCGACCTCGCCACCGGCACCAAGAAGCTGGACGCGGCGCTGTCCGCGCGGGTCGAGCTGATGCGGGGCGCGGAGTCCGCGCTCTACCACCACCGCACCAAGGACTTCGTGAAGCTCCGTGACGACGACGTCACCGCGCTGGAGATCCGGATCGCGGTGCTCGGCGCCCTGATACTGGTGGCGGTGGGTACCGCCATGGCCATGGCCCGCACGCTCACCCGCCCCCTCTCCGTGCTCCGCCGGGGCTCGGCGCGGCTGGCCGAGGCCGAGGATCCGCGGACCGAGGAACCGATCACGTTCACGGGCCGCAACGACGAGTTCGCCCAGGTCGTCCGCTCCGTCAACGCCCTGCACGCGCACGCCGCCGAGCTCCACGGCCGCATCGCCACACTGGAGACCGACCGCAAGCACCTGGTCGGCCAGCGTCAGAAGATGGCCGACGCCCGCGAGGGGCTGCGCGCCGAACTGTCCGACGCCGCCGGCCAGCTGGAGCGGCTGCGCACCAGCATCGGCGGTACCTTCGTCAGCCTCGCGCTGCGCACGCTCGGCCTGGTCGAGCGCCAGCTGGCGGTGATCGAGGGCCTGGAGGAGCGCGAACACGACCCGGACCGCCTGGCCACCCTCTTCAAGCTCGACCACTTCGCCACGGTCATGCGCCGCCACAGCGAGAACCTCCTGGTCCTGGCCGGCACCGAGCACGTCCAGCAGCACGCGGGCCCGATCCCGCTGGTGGACGTCGTCCGGGCGGCGGTCAGCGAGATCGAGCGCTACGAACGGGTCCGTATCGCGGCACTGCCCCCGCACGCGCACGTGGCCGGTTTCGCCGCCGACGACCTCAGCCACCTGCTCGCCGAGCTGATGGAGAACGCCACCTCGTTCTCCCCGCCCGACATGCACGTGGAGATCTCCGGCTGGTTGCTGGAGAGCGGCGAGGTCATGCTCTCCGTGCAGGACGAGGGCATCGGTATGACCGCCGACCGCATGGTCCGCCTCAACGGCCGGCTCGCCGACTTCGACCCCGAGTCGCCGTACGACCAGGAGGGCGAGGACGGTCTCGGCCTCGGCCTCTATGTCGTGGCCCGCCTGGCCCACCGGCACGGCGTCCGCGTGCAGCTGCGCGAGCAGAAGCAGGGCGGGGTGGCGGCGGTCGTCGTCCTGCCCCAGCCGCTGCTGGCCGCGGCTCCCGCCACGGCGGTCCCGTCGGCCACGACGGTTCCCGGCGGCGCCCACGGCTTCTCCCTCCCGGGCGCGGACGCGGAGGTCAACTCCAACGTCCTCTACGGCCGCTCGACGTCCGGCGACCCCCTGGTGACGCTGGCGGAGAAGGCCGTACGGGAAGCGCACGAGCAGCCCGCCCACGAGCAGGCACCCCCGCCGAAGGCGGAGGACCCCGAACCGACGGCACGGCCGAAGGCACCGGCGGAGACGTTCGCCGAGACGACGATGGAACTCCTGGTCCCGAACCCGGCAGAGCCATGGCCGACCGGATCGGAGCCCACCCCCACGGCCGCCGACGGCGAGCGCGCCCCGCTGGGGCCACCCGCACCCGCCGCTGATTCCCACACGGGCCGTCCGGGCGGGCACGGCTTCGGCGAAGCCCAGGAACACTCCCGGCCGCTGCCCGCGCCCGGCGAGTACGGCCCACCGGGGCCACCCGCACTCGACGACGAAAGCCGCACGGGTGGTCCGGGTGGGGACGAATCCGCCGAGGGCGACGCCGAGGGCCCGGTCACCAGCAAGGGCCTCCCCAAGCGCACCCCCAAGATCACCGCCCCCGCCCCGGCCCCCCGCCAGCGCGGCACCGGCGTCGACGCCGACGCCCTGCGCCGCAGGCTCGGCGGCTTCCACCGAGGCGCCGACGCAGGCCGCCGTGACGTGGCGGTGGAGATCGCAGAGCACACCGGTCAGAACCAGATGCCGGGCACCACACCAGCCGTACCGGGATCAGCCGTATCCGAAGAAGCCACGGGGGGCACAGTAGAGGAGGCAAGCAGTTGACCGCGCCCAGTACCTTCGGACTGAGCAGTGAGGCCCGTAACCTGCACTGGCTGCTGAGCAACCTCGTCGAGGAGGTGCCCGGGATCCAGTCGGTCGCCGTGGTCTCCTCCGACGGCCTGCTCGTGCTCTCCTCGGACCCCGGCCGGAACGAAGAGGCCCGCGAGGCCCGCGGAGCGACCCGCGCCGGCCCTCGCGGCTCCTCCGCCGATCTCGCCACCATCGTCTCCGGCATCGGCAGCCTCACCATCGGCGCCGCCCGGCTGATGGACTTCGGCGGGGTCAAGCACACGATGGTCGCGATGGACGAGGGCAGCCTCTTCGTGATGTCGATCAGCGACGGCTCGCTGCTCGGCGTACACGGCAGCGCGGAGTGCGACATGAGCGTCGTGGCGTATCACATGGCGCTGTTCGTCGGCCGCGCCGGTCACGTCCTGACCCCCGAACTCCGCAGTGAGCTGAGGAAATCCATGGAGGCCGACGCGACGAGGAGCGGCCGATGAGCAGCACGCCGAAGCACCGCAAACAGAACCTGCCGGTACGCAGCGGCGAACGCAAACCCGCCCGCGTCCGCCCCTACTCGCTCACCGGCGGCCGTACCCGCTTCGGTCACGTCCTCCTCGTGGAGACGTTCGTGGCCGCGCTGGAGGCCCCGGAGGAGCGCAAGGAACTGACGAATGGCGCCCTCACCACCCGGGTGATGCCGGAGATGCGGGCCATCGTCGAACTGTGCCGCCGTATGCGCACGGTGGCCGAGATCGCCGCGCTGCTGAAGATGCCGCTCGGTGTGGTCCGGGTCCTGCTCAGTGACCTCGCGGACCAGGGAAAGATCCGTGTGTACGGAACCGGGACCGGTCACGGCGCCGGCCGCCCGGACCGCGCTCTGCTGGAAAGGGTGCTGAGTGGACTACGCCGTCTCTGACGCCGCCGGCGTCGCCCCGCTCCTCGACGGGGAGGAGCATGCCCGGTCCTGGCAGACGGACCGCAGCCGGGCCCCCATCGCGACGAAGATAGTCGTGGCGGGCGGGTTCGGCGTCGGCAAGACCACGCTGGTCACCGCCGTCTCGGAGATCACGCCCCTGCAGACCGAGGCGCTGATGACCGAGGCGAGCGAGGAGACCGACGACCTCACCGCCACGCCGGGCAAGCTCACCACCACGGTGGCCATGGACTTCGGCCGTATCACGCTCGACGACGACCTGGTGCTCTACCTGTTCGGCACGCCGGGCCAGCAGCGGTTCTGGTTCATGTGGGACGACCTGGTGCGGGGCGCGATCGGGGCCGTCGTCCTCGCGGACACCCGGCGCCTGAAAGACTGCTTCCCGGCGCTGGACTACTTCGAGAGCTGTGGGCTGCCGTACGTCGTCGCGGTCAACCACTTCGACGGCAGCGAGCGCTTCGAACCCGAGGACGTGCGGGAGGCATTGACGATTCCTCCGCGCGTACCTGTAATGATCATGGACGCCCGCCGCCGTGTCCCGGTGATCGAGACGCTGTTGTCCCTGGTCGCCCACGCGCTGGACGAAACCCCCGAGTAGCCCCCGAGTAGATCTTCGTTAGGAGCCACCACCCGCATGCGGAAGATACTCGTCGTGGGGGCCGGCCAGTCCGGTCTCCAGCTCGCCCTCGGCCTCCAGTCGCACGGCTACGAGGTCACCCTGATGTCGAACCGGACCGCGGACGAGATCCGCTCCGGCCGGGTCATGTCGACGCAGTGCATGTTCCACACGGCACTGCAGTACGAGCGTGACCTCCAGCTGAACTTCTGGGAGTCCCAGGCCCCGAAGATCGAAGGACTCGGTGTCTCGGTCGCCGCCCCCGGCTCCTGGGGCGAGGGTCCCGCGGCCCGGGCCATCGACTGGGTGGGCAGGCTCGACGGGTACGCGCAGTCGGTCGACCAGCGGGTGAAGATGGCCGGCTGGATGGAGACCTTCGCACAGCGTGGCGGCCAGCTGGTCATCCACGGCGCGGCGGTCGGCGACCTCGACTACTTCGCCCGTACGTACGACCTGGTGCTGGTCTCGGCGGGCAAGGGCGAGCTGGTCCAGATGTTCGGCCGGGACCCCGAGAGGTCCCCCTACACCGAGCCGCAGCGGGCCCTCGCCGTCGCCTACGTCCACGGCCTCGGCCCGCGCCCCGAGCACCCGGACTTCTACGCGGTCCGCTGCAACCTGGTCCCCGGCGTCGGCGAACTCTTCGTGATGCCGACCCTGACCCTCTCGGGTCCGGCCGACATCCTCTTCTGGGAGGGCGTGCCCGGCGGCCCGCTGGACGTCTTCAACGGCGTCAAGGACCCGGCGGAGCATCTCTCCCTGACCCTGGAACTCATGGAGCGGTACACCCCCTGGGAGTACGCGCGGGCCACCAAGGTCGAACTGACCGACGCGGGCGGCACCCTGGCCGGCCGCTACGCACCCACCGTCCGCAACCCGATCGGCCGCCTCCCCGGCGGCGGCCTGGTCCTGGGCGTCGCGGACGTCGTCGTCGCGAACGACCCGATCACCGGCCAGGGCTCCAACTCGGCGTCCAAGTGCGCCGCCGCCTATCTCGCCTCGATCCTCGAACACGGCGAGAAGGAGTTCGACGCGAACTGGATGCAGCAGACCTTCGACCGCTACTGGGACACCGCCCAGTACGTCACCAAGTGGACGAACGCGATGCTCGCGCCGCCGCCGGAGCACATCCTCAACCTGATCGGCGCGGCAGGCCAGCTCCAGCCGGTCGCCAACCGCTTCGCCAACGCCTTCAACGACCCGGCGGACTTCGAGAACTTCTTCTACGAGCCGGAGAAGACAGCCGCCTATCTGGGCTCGGTGGCAGGGGCCTGACAGGCGGCTGACCTGCGGTCCGGGTGTCGTTGTCTGTCGTCGCCTGTCGTCGTTGATTGCCGTCGGACGGCCCACAGACGGCCCGGAGTAGGGCCCGCTGAGGCGGTGGCAACTTGTCGCGTCGCTTGTCGTCTGGCTTGTCGCTTGTCTTGTCTTGTCTTGTCTTGTCGCTTGTCGGCTCCCAGGTCAGATGCGGTTTTCGTTCCCGTGGCAGGCGTGGAAGCGTCCTTCTCCTGAGGGCGACAAGCGACAAGACAAGCGGGCGCCTCGTGTGGGAAGAGCAAGAACGAACGGCCTACGGCCGCACGTCCCTTGGCAGCTCGCTGCGCTCGCGCGGCCACCGCCGTCAGGGCGAAGGGCTGTGGGCGGCCCCTTAGGGCGCCTGGACCCCCCTTGCGTGAGGCGGAAGACCCTCGGGGGCGTGAACGGTCGCCCATGACCCCCACGGAGGCGCTGTAGGGCGGCAGTTTCCGCCGCCCTACGCGCGCGTGCGCGTAGGGCCCCCTCCCGGGAAACCACGGCAACTTGGAAACCCGCAGGTCAGAGGCGGTTGCGGGGGTCAACCGGCGCTGTCGACCCAACCGACGGCATCAACCGCCGCAAATCGGGCGGGATGGCGACCCGGCATAAACGACGGCGTGTACAAGCAAGAGGAGCACGCCGGGGGCCGTGGTGCTCTTCTTGCTTGTACACGCGAGGACGGCAATCCAGGGGGACGGACCCGCCCCCCGCCTGGATTGCCGTCCTGAGGGCTTCCAAGGGGCAGGCGGCAGATGAGGTAAGCCCCGTCGGCCCCGCCTGGATGGCCACACGGCTTTTCAGGGGCGGGGCGGCCAGCCCCCTACTGAAAAGCCGTCCCTGCTACTCTCTTCCTAGAGTTAAGGGAAAACAGCGTCCGCAGCGTCCGCCGGGCTTGCCTCACTCCCCCTGATCTGCGGGTTTCCTGCGGACGCTAACCCCTCGGGAACGCAGAAGACACCACCCCCAGCCGGGGCGAGGTGGCAGCTTTGTCGGCCTTGCGGCACTCCTGATTGCGTACCGCCGCCTGGCAAACCCGGTCAGGGCCTGAGCCGATCCAATTGGACGTCGAAGCAGACCAGGCCCATCGACTCCGCCAGGTTTGCCGCGTAGGCCGATGCTTGCAGTCAAGACCGGCCCTCCGTCACCAAGAGAATCAGCGTCTAAGACTTAGAAGCTGTGTCAGAACCGGTGATCTGTGACGCTATGTAGGCGCGCGCTTCTTGTGCTCGGCGGTCGTTGACCGTGTATGGCTGTCCATAAGGTCCATACGGGAGCGGATTCAGGCCGAGTTACTCGCCCATATCCCAGTAATCTCTCATATTCCTCGGGGCCCTCGCCTGCCGTTCCAGCTCCTCACGCTGCGCTTGCATCTCGCGCTCATCCTCGCGCGCATGTTTCCTGAGGATCAGGAAGGCAACCAGGCACGCCACCCCTGCCACAATTGCACCAATTGCGGTCGAAATTGGCTTACTGGCGCCAAAGGCCACGGCGGGGAAGTACCCGACAGCGAAGGAGAGGGCAACGAAGATCGTTGCCCCGAATGCGAAGACCGGGGAAGCGATCATGAACAGGCAATAGGCCAGACCCAACACGACGGCCGCGACGATGAGCAGTGCGTCCAGGGCACTGTCGGGGGCGGCGAAAGTGGTTGCCTGCGCCAACATAGCTGAATCTTAAGGGTTGTCCCGCACGCGATGATGAATGTGTGGGGACGGAGACGGCTTCACCCTGAAGTCCTCACATGTAGAGATAGTTGCACGGACGGCCCAATGAAGATCGACTATCTTGAAGTCACTGAGCCCCGATCCACTGGTCGATAGTCTGTCCAGCGTCCGGACATGAAAGCGGAGATGCCCTCTGACCAGGGAGAATGGGAGCTCTCTAGGCTTCCACTCGACCAGTTCGGAGGTGCATCTCCGGGATGCATTCTTCCATGTCGCCGCGTGCGGTGTCCGCGGCGTTCGACGACCCGAGCCTTATCGCCTACGGCGGCCTGGAGCCGCTGGTGCGGCTGATGGAGCGGTGCGGCCTGCTGGAACTGGTCGGCGAGCGGCTTCACCTGCCGGCGTCGAAGGACGGGGTGGGCGCGTTCCCGGCGGCGAAGGTCGCGGTGCTGGTCGCGGGCATGGCGGCCGGCGCGGACAGTATCGACGACATGGACCGGTTGCGGCACGGCGCGATGGACCGCCTGTTCACCCCGGTGCGCGCACCCTCGACCCTGGGCTCGTTCCTGCGCGCGTTCACGCATGGGCACGTGAAGCAACTGCACGCGGTGGCCCGCAGGTTGCTGCCTCAGTTGGCCGCGCACGCCCCGTTGCTGCCCGGTGCGGCCCGCGTCGCCTATGTGGACATCGACGACACGATCCGCCGCACCTACGGCCATGCCAAGCAGGGCGCCGGCTACGGCTACTCCAAGGTCAAAGGCCTAAACGCGCTCCTGGCAGTCCTCTCCACCCCACTCGCGGCACCCGTGATCGCCGCAACCCGCCTGCGCAAGGGCGCCACCGCTTCCGTGCGCGGCGCGGCCTCCTTCACCGCCGAGGCCCTGCGCACCGCGAAGGCCTGCGGCGCAGGCGGACTGCTGGTCCTGCGCGCGGACTCCGCCTTCTACGCGAGTGAAGTGATCGCCGCCTGCCGCGCCCTGGGTGCCCGCTTCTCCATCACCGCCCGCATGAACGCCTCCATCAAGAAGGCGATCGCCACGATCGCGCAGGACGCCTGGACGGCGATCCGCTACCCGAAGGCGATCTGGGACGAGGAGGGCCAGTGCTGGATCTCGGACGCGGAGATCGCCGAGATCGAGTACACCGCGTTCACGTCCAAGCCGGAGAAGCAGCAGGTCACCGCCCGCCTGATCGTGCGCCGCGTCAGACGCCTCAACCCCGACGGCCACCTCCAGGGCCAAGGCGAGCTGTTCACGCTCTACCGCTACCACTGCGCGTTCACCGACTCCCCCCTCGGCCTGATCGACGCGGAGAAGGACCACCGGCGGCATGCCATCGTCGAGCTGGGGGTGCCCCCTCTGGGGGAGTGATCGCGGACGCGAAGAGCGGCCCGCTGGCCCACCTGCCGTCCGGCGACTTCCAGGCCAACGCCGCGTGGCTCGCCCTGGCCGCCATCATGCACAACCTGATGCGCGCCCTGGGCACCCTGGCCTCCGCCTTCCACGCCAAGGCCACCACCGGCACGATCCGCAGCCAACTCATCGCTGTCCCGGTCCGAATCGCCCGTTCAGCCCGCCGCCTGACGCTCCATCTGCCCCGAAACTGGCGCTGGCACGACGCCTGGCAGCAGATGTTCGCCGCCCTGCACGCCCCGCCCAGCCGCTGACACCACCCGCCACCCTGCCCGCGAGGGCCCGAGACCTGTGCACAAGTGGAAGAGCTGGGCAGACCAGCAGCTCCCGCATGCCCTCCACCACAATCCCAAGCCGAACCCCGCTAAACGATCACTTCGAAATCAAGCCGGTGGATCGGGGATCAGTCAGCTCATACCTCCCGGCTGACTGCATGCTACCGATGGTAGATTCCTACGTGAATGGGGACAGCATTCGCCGCGGGTGAAGAAGTGCGGCGGTGATAGAGTCCGGAGTCGGCTCGGAGTCTTCCAGACCGGGCCCTGGTGTTACCAGGGTCTCGGCGATGTCAACCTGTTGGTGGCAGGCGGCGCATGTCCCGGATAGGTTCAGTTCGCCGTTGTCCAGAGCGTGCACGAATAGGCGGCGAGGCGCACCGTCGGAACAGTACGTGTCTCCCCAGTCCAAGAGTGATCTAATCACTGGCCAGAGACTTTCCCCCTTAGAAGTGAGGGTGTACTCGTCGCGACCGCTGGCGGCTTTAGTCCGGACAAGGACATTCTCCTCGACGAGCGAGTGGAGCCTATTGGTGAGGACCGCTCGAGGCAGGTTAAGATGGGCGATAAAGTCGTTGAATCGGCGGACACCGTAGAATGCGTCACGGATTATCAGAAGTGTCCAGCGCTCGCCGACTATCTCTAGAGACCTGGCCATCGAGCACGCCTGGCCTTCGTAGTTTTTCGGCAGTACCATGCGCGCACTCTATACCAACAGTATGGTCAATGAACTCAATTGGAGCGGATGGTCGCGCCGCGCGCTGCGGTGCGCTCGGTGTGACTACCGTGTCCTGGACAGCGCATGCGCGGATCAAGCCAGCGCCGAAGGCACTGGCACATCGAGATAGTCGAGGAGCTGAGCGACCTTGTTATCAAGTTCGCGCCCGACCGCCGTGATAGCGGGGTCGCCAAAGCTGGAGAAGTGGTGGCTCGGTTGCTCGATCGAGAACCAGGTCGCGCCCTCGTTGTCCTCGGAGATAGCGGTACGCAAAGGGGCGTAGAGCATCACTGCGGGATTGTGGATGTACATGCGTTGGGCGATGGAGTGATTGCCCATCAGGTATTCCACGCAGCGCAGCGACGCGCCGGCAATATTCATCATGGCGGAAAAATCGTAGCCCCAGTATCGGATGAAATTGTGGGGGGCGTTCTCGACGGTGGCCTCAAGAATCGTCGACCAGTCAGCCCGGACGGCCACTAGCTTTTCGAATCGAGCTGCATCAAACACTGGCACTGCTTCCTCATAGCGGCGACGGAAGTTGTCGATTGATTCCGGTACGGGCACCGAGATCCGATGCACCTCATGCGGAACTGTGCTGATAATCGCGTTTCGTGCGCTCTCAGTCATGGTAGTGACTCCCCTTCGTCTGTGCGTTTACTATGTGTTAGCGGTGAGCCAGCCGGCGGCCTGGGCGTCGAGAGTTTCCAGTCGCTCGCGCAGCGGTGCGGGCAAGGCGTCCATCCACTGGTATTCCTGGCCATGCAGGGGCAGCGGGCGACCGAACTCGATCATCTGATCGGCCGGAATCTCCGAGATGTAGACCCAGACGAGATCGTTAGGCACGCCCACAGTCTCGACCACATCGTCCCGGATGCCGAGTGCAACATTGGACTTCGCGTTCTCGCCGCGACCGTCCCGGATGTGGCCGTGGATGTAGACCGACCGTCGGTCGGTGGGCTGCCCGCCAATGTAATGGCCTTGTTCGCTCAGTTCCTGGAACACAATCTGAACGAACGAGGGAGGCGCTCCGGTCTCTTTGCTATGCCTGGCGGTGATCAGGCGAGCTAGGGAATCTCGCTGATCGTTCGTCAGCGCTGCCGCGTGCGTGTAGATGGCGTAGGTGGGCATCTGGGACCTCCCGCGTGACTCAACGGTTCAATGACTGAACTCTTAGACTGTAGCGGATGAGTCTGGTCATTGAACCGAACCGCTCGTCGGCGTTCACCTGAACGAGTGACGATGCTGGAGTGGCTCAGTGGCCAAGCCCAAGCGGGAGCCGACCCCGGCGCAGCGAGAAGCGCTGGCCAGGGCCACGGCGGCGCGGCGCCGGTTCTGTGCCGAGCACGTGTTCGGGCCGTGGCTGGCGTGCGGGTGTGAGCAGGCCATCGCCGATCACGCGGACGGGTTCTTCGCGGACGGTTCGTGCGCGTTCGAGTTCCGCACCTGCCGGCGCTGCCCGGCCCGAATCGCCCGTTCAGCCCGCCGCCTGACGCTCCATCTGCCCCGAAACTGGCGCTGGCACGACGTCTGGCAGCAGATGTTCGCCGCCCTGCACGCCCCGCCCAGCCGCTGACACCACCCGCCACCCTGCCCGCGAGGGCCCGAGACCTGTGCACAAGTGGAAGAGCTGGGCAGACCAGCAGCTCCCGCATGCCCTCCACCACAATCCCAAGCCGAACCCCGCTAAACGATCACTTCGAAATCAAGCCGGTGGATCGGGGCTCAGCTGGACACGGCATGTCGGGCAGCAACGAGCGGGGCGGGGGTGACTACAAAACCTGAGGGTGACGCGCGTGTCCTCATCGGTGCTTCATCCGAGGCAGATTTCCAGCCCGACACGCCGAGGCGCTCCCCACACCACCAAGCCCTACTAGTGCAGCGCGTCGCAGGTCCTTTTCCGGTGACGGATGGATGGTTCGGTGACGGTGTGTGAGGGTCAGGCGGCCCTCGCGTAAGGCTCGGTGGTGGGCTGCGGGTGGCGGGCGAGATAGCCGGCGTGCTCGGCGTCGGCGTCATAGCGCCATCGGTAGGGGCGGGCGGTGCGGTTGTAGTCGACGGTGTAGGCGGTGATCTGGGCTTCGAGGTCGTCGCGGGAGGCGAAGTCGCCAGGGCGGAGCAGGCGGCGGGTCAGCGCGCTGAACCACTGCTCGACCATGTTGAGCCAGGAGGCGTGCTTGGGGGTGTGGGTGACGGTGAAGCGGGGGTGGGCGGCCAGCCAGGCGCGGGTGGCCTTCGAGGTGTGCGAGGAGCCGTTGTCCATGATCAGGTGGATGGTCAGGGCGGGATGGCGACCCGGCATAACGACCGCGTGTACAAGCAAGAGGAGCACGCCGGGGGCCGTGGTGCTCTTCTTGCTGGGTGCGTTTTTTCTGAGTGACCACCCCGAGCGGTGTGGCGCACGCCTCCCCCTGGAGTGCCCGGCAACTGCTTCCGTGAAGGTGGTGTCGAGGTTCGGCCTATGGCGTGCTCAGGAGGTAGGTGTTCACACAAGTGCCGAATGACCTGATAGGGAGGTTCTCTTCCCCCGTCGAGCGTGTGTTCAGCCCTGGACGGTGGGTCGTACGACGATCGCGTTCACGTCGATGTTGCCGGGCCGGTCGATCGCGTAGCCGATGGCCTCTTGCGATGGCCGAGGACGGGATCGCCAGTGCCTCGGTGGCCGCGCGGGCCGCCGCTTGGGCTTGCTCGGAGCCGCCCCGGTGAGTCAACTCGGTGCTGGTGAAGCCTGGGCTGATCCTGCTCACCCGGCTACCTGACCAACGTGGTCGGGTAGGCCGCCGTGCGTACGAACCGCACGTCCTCCAGCGGCACCTCGCATCCCTCGTCGTCGACGAACGCGGCCCGCAACGGTCGGTCGTCCACCGAGCGCCGTACGACCGTCGGGCCCAGCGAGTACGGCTTGTGCTCGTCGCCCCACTGCATTAGCGCGCCGAGCACGACCATCAGTTCCCTACCCGCCGCTGTCAGGTGGTACTCCTGCCGGACGCGCCTGCCTTCCTCCTGATAGGGCTGCCGCTCCAGCACGCCTGCGTCGACCAGCGTGTTCAGCCTGTTGGTGAGGATGTCGGGCGCGACGCCGAGCGTGGCGCGGAAGTCAGCGAAGCGGGTCGTCCCGGCAAAGGCCTCGCGAACCACCAGGAACGTCCACCGCTCACCGAGCACTTCGAGACTGCGGGCGATCGAGCACGGCGTTTCCATGTTCTCCATCATACCCCTGGATAGGAAAGCCCAACCCATGCTAAGTTGGAAATACCAATCCAGACATGAGGGAGATCGTCATGGACATCACCGGAGCGACCGTGCTCGTCACGGGTGCCAACCGCGGCCTAGGCCGCCGCTTCACCCAGGCACTGCTCGACCGGGGCGCGGCCACGGTGTATGCCGCTGCCCGCAACCCCGACGCCATCGACCTGCCCGGCGTGGTGCCGGTACGCCTCGACATCACCGATCCCGCCCAGGTCGAGGCGGCCGCCGCGCTCGCGTCAGACGTCAACCTGCTGGTGAACAACGCCGGATCCAGTACCCAGGCGCGACTGCTCGATGGCGACCTGGCCGACATCCGACTGGAGATGGAGACGCACTACTTCGGCACTCTGTCCGTGACGCGGGCGTTCGCCCCGGTCCTCGCGGCCAACGGCGGTGGGGCCGTACTCAACGTCCTCTCGGTCCTGTCGTGGACCACGTTCCTCGGCACGGACGCGTACTCGGCCGCAAAGGCAGCGGAGCTGTCGCTGACCAATGCGCTGCGGCTCGCGCTCGCCGAACAGAAGACCCAGGTCACGGCGTTGCACGTGGGCTACATGGACACCGACATGGCCGCGCACGTCGACGCCCCCAAGAGCGATCCGCTCGTCATCGCGAACCTGGCACTGGACGGCGTGGCGGCAGGCGTCCCGGAGGTCGTCGCCGACGACGCCTCCCGCAACGTCCGGGCCGGCCTGGCGGGTCCACTGTCCAACCTGTTCCCAAGCCTCGCCTGAGAGCCCCCCCCACGCCTCAGGCATCCGAGCACCAGGTGAGACATCATTCTTAGCTGGACACGTCGATACGGTAGCGGGCGGCCAGTTCGTCGACGCTGACTGCTCGCCCGGTCAGTGCCATCAGCTCAGGATCCTCCGCGAGCGTCGCGAGCGACGCCGTCCGGCGGCTGCGAGCACGTCAGGTCCAAACGGCGCCTCACGCCACGCCGCTACGTTGTGCAGCCGCTCGTCGGTGTCACCGGCCTTCTTCCCCCCAGCGACACTGGCGTAGACGCACGCCGAGCAGCCGTTGATCTGGCTGGCGCGCAGGTGGACCAGCGCGAGCAGCTTCGGGTCGACGCCCCCGGCGGCGATCGCCTTCTGGAGTGGATCGCGGTCCACACATCGGGGTTGTTCGCGTTCTTGTTCTTGAGACGGTTTTCCATGTGGGAGTGCTCTCCTTCATCGGGTTACGTTGCGGCGCCTGTGCGCGTCATCCCTATGACGGAGCAGCTTCCAGGGAGGTAACAACATGGCTGGCGCCCATCCCACGGACCCGATCGTCGATGCCTTCGAGTCCCACCGTGACCGGCTCCGCGCCGTCGCCTACCGCATGCTCGGATCACATGCCGATGCGGAAGACGTGGTCCAAGCGGCGTGGCTGCGTCTCTCCCGCCAGGACACCGACGCCATCGACAACCTCGGCGCCTGGCTGACTACCGTGCCCGGAGCGGCCTCGCGGGGGACCGCGCGGCCGGCCAGAGTGCCCGCGGCCGGGCGACTACGCTGCACTCATGACCCCGCAGGCCGCCACCCCCGCCTACCGCAGGCTGTCCGTCGAGGAGCGGCGCAGCCAGCTTCTCGACGCGGCCCTCTCCCTGTTCGCGCACCGCGTCCCCGAGGACGTGTCGCTCGATGACGTGGCGGAGGCGGCCGGGGTCTCCCGCCCCCTGGTGTACCGGTACTTCCCGGGCGGCAAGCAGCAGCTCTACGAGGCCGCGCTCAGGTCGGCCGCCGAGGAGCTGGAGCACTGCTTCGACGAGCCCCGCGAGGGCCCCCTGCTGCCCCGTCTCTCCCGTGCCCTCGACCGCTATCTCGCCTTCGTCGACCAGCACGACGCCGGCTTCAGCGCCCTGCTCCAGGGCGGCAGCGTGGTGGAGACCTCGCGGACGACGGCGACCGTGGACGGCGTACGACGGGCCGCCGCGCAGCACATTCTCAGCCACCTCGACGTCGCCGACCCCGGGCCCCGGCTGCGGATGACCGTCCGTATGTGGATCACCGCCGTCGAAGCGGCCTCCCTGATCTGGCTCGACGAGGACAAGCAGCCGCCCGTCGAGGAGCTGCGGGACTGGCTGGTCGACCAGTTCGTCGCCGTACTGAGTGTGACCGGGCGCCGCGATCCGCAGACGGCCGCCCTCGTCGACGCCCTCGCGGCGGATGGCTGAAACTGGTGCCGTGAAGAGTCAGGACACCCCCTTCGAGGGCGGCCCCATGGACGGGCGTGTGCTCCCGGTGCTGCTCGGCATGACCGGCCACCCCCCGAAGACGTACCGCATTCCGGTCCCGGACCCGGCCGGCGGCAAGCCCACCGTCCTGGTCTACCGCCGCGTCCCCCGCGGACAGAGCAGACGCCTGGGCCTGACCCGGGGCTGGAAGTACGCGTACGACCCCACGGGCAAGGGCGCCGGCAGAGGCCCGAAGTGGCCGTGGTCGAAGCCGGCCCCCGCTCCAGACTCCACGCTGCACGGCAAGCCGGGTGACACCGGCGGGTGACTGTGTTGCGCCGAACAGCGCACAATCGCTGGGCGAAACAAACGTACATGTCTGATTATCGCGATGCGGAACGGATGGGCCGTTCCGCATCGGAGGTGATGACGTGTCAGGAAGGTTTCTGCGCCTGGCTTGTACTGCCACGGTGGCGGCCCAGGCCGTCCTCGTGCCCGTGCCCGTACTCGCCGCGCCCGGCCCCGAGCGGCCGGTGGCCGAGCTGCTGACGGACCTTCAGGGGCTGTACCGGCAGGCCGAGCAGGCCACCGAGACGTACAACGCGACCGAGGAACGGCTCAGGCGGCAGCGCGCCGAGGTGTCCCGGCTGGAGGGGGAACTGGCCAAGGCCCGGCTCTCCCTGCACACCAGCAAGGCCGAGGCGGGCCGGCTGGCCCGGCAGCAGTACCAGAGCACCACCGGGATCTCCCCGTACGTCCGGCTGCTCCTCGCCCGCGATCCGCAGCATGCGCTCGACGAGGGCCATGTCATCGGGCAGTTGGCGCGCGAGCGGGCCGAGACCGTGGGGCGTCTCGCGGACGACGAGAAGCGGCGGATCGACCTGGCCCGCAAGGCCCGCAAGGCGCTGGACATCCGTCTCGCCCTCGCCGAGGGGCAGAAGAAGCAACGCGACGAGGTCCGGGGCCGGCTGTCCGAGGTGGAGCGCATGCTGGCCTCCCTCACCCCCGGCCAGCTCACCGCCCTGGCCGACCTGGAGAGGGGCAACACGGCGGCCGCGCAGCGGAAACTCACCACGTCCGGCGCCCTGAGCACCACCACGCCGTCCCCGTCCCAGGAGGGCGACCGTGCGGTGCGCTACGCGGTGCGGCAGCTGGGGAAGCCGTACCAGTGGGGCGCGCAGGGCCCGAAGTCGTACGACTGCTCGGGCCTGACCTCACAGGCCTGGGACCACGCCGGCACTCCCATCCCGCGCACCAGCCAGGAGCAGTGGGCCCACCTCCCGCACGTCCCGCTGAACCGGCTGCGCCCCGGTGACCTGGTCGTCTACTTCCCCGAGGCCACCCATGTGGCCCTCTACCTGGGCGACGGCAAGGTGGTCCAGGCCCCCCGCCCCGGCGCGAAGATCAAGGTCTCCCCGATCGCGGCGAACCCGATCCTGGGCGCGGTCCGCCCGGACCCGAAGGCCCGGCCCCTGGGCCACTACACGCCCCCGGCGATCCCGGAGACGGCGACGGAGGGCCCGGACGAGAGCTTCGGCACATCACAGCCGACGGCTCCGACTTCCACCTGAGGGCGCGGGGGCAACACTCAGGCCAGCAGTCCCGAGCTCTTCCACAAGCGCCGTCCGGCTCCCCGAAGTACACCGATGTCGTCCAGGAAGTCCGTCAGCTTCTTCGCGCCGCTCTGCATGACCTCCCGCCGGTGCCCACTCGCCCGGACCTGCGCCACCGCCTCCCGCCGGTCCAGCCCGACGTTCGTGTACACCTCGGGATTGATGAAGGCCACCGAGAACACCCGCGCGAACTCCCCGGAGGTGATCCGGGTGAACTCCCGCGACCACCGAGGCGCCGTCACCATCTGCCGGCGCAACTCCTCGCGGGCGTACCGGACGTGCCGGGCCTCCTCGACCACGTGGATACGCGTGACCCCCCGGACCAGCGGCTGCACCCGCTCGTCGGGGAACGTCAGCCGCTGCATCCAGTCCAGGACCTCCTCGCCGAGCAGCGTGGCCGTGAAGGAACCGGGCGTGGTCGAGATCGTCTTGAACAGGCGGCCCAGGTTCTGGTGGACCCGGCTCACCGGATACCAGGGCGCGTCACCGCGGGCTATCAGGCGCGCGAACATCTTGGAGTGCCGGCACTCGTCCTCGATCTCGGTCAGCGCGTAGCGCACGTGCGCGCTCGTCGCCGCCTTGTCGTAGATGTGCCGGACCAGCAGCTGCATCAGGATCAGCTCGAACCAGATGCCGAGCGAGGCCAGCGCCGCCGCCTCGTGCTGGGAGAGCAGGATCCGCTGTTCCTCGGACATCCGCTGCCACAGGGGGGTGTCGTAGAGCGACACCAGCTCCGGCGGCCAGAACCACTTGCCCTCCTCGAAGGGCGCGTCCCAGTCCAGTTCCTTGTCCGGGTCGAAGGAGTGCTTCGCGGAGGAGACGAGCAGCCGTTCGGCCACCTGCTCGCGGTCCTTGAGCAGGCCGAGCGCGTCGCGCAGTCCGTCGACCGCGTCCGCTTCCGTCAGGGTCGTCATGGCTCCCTCACCTCGTTACCCGGGGGTATGTTGTCGTCGGCTCTTATGAGACCGCCTGTCAGCAAGGCGGTCAATCCCCCGCGCACGACTTGTTGACTCCGCGTCTACCCCGGTTCAGAGCCCGAGCACCGCCCGCATCACCGCGCTGGCGATCGGCGCCGCGTCCCCGCCCCCGCTGATGTCGCCCCGGTTGGCCGCCGCGTCCTCCACCACCACGGCAACCGCGACCTTCGGTTCCATGTCGGTGTCCGCCTGCGCCCAGGACACGAACCAGGCGTACGGCACCCCGGAGTTGCCGAGGCCGTGCTGCGCGGTGCCGGTCTTGCCGCCGACCGTGGCGCCGCGGATCGCCGCGTTGGAGCCGGTGCCCTCCTGGACCACGTCCGTCATCAGCTCTCTCATCCGGACGGCCGTCGAGGGGCTCATCACCTGCCGTACCGTCCCGGCACCGCCCGTGCCGACCGTCTCTCCGGTCCGCCGCACGGTCCGCTCCACCAGATACGGCGGCCGTGCCATCCCGCCGTTGGCCACCGCCGCCGCGACCATCGCCATCTGCAGCGGGGTGGCGCGGGTGTTGTACTGCCCGATCGACGACAGCGCCAGCTGCGCCTTGTCCACGCTCGTGTCGAAGGTGCTCGGCGCGGTGGCGAAGGGGATGCGCAGATGCGTGTCGTTGAAGCCGAACGCCTGGGCCGTCGCCGTCATGTCCGCGACCCCCACGTCCACGCCCAGCTTCGCGAAGACCGTGTTGCAGGACCACTCGAAGGCCTCCCGCAGCGAGGCGTCCTCGCAGCCGTCCCCCTCGTTGGTCAGCCGGGTCGTGGTGCCCGGCAGCCGGTAGGGGTCGGGGGAGTCGGTCGGCGTGTCCAGGTCGGTGACCACGCCCGCGTCCAGCGCGGCCGCCGCGGTGACCACCTTGAAGGTCGACCCCGGCGGATACGTCTGCCGTACCGCACGGTTGAGCATCGGCTTCTCCGGGTCGCCGTTCAGGCGGGCCCAGGCCGAGGCCACCGCCTCGTCGTTGCCGGACAGTGCGGAGGGGTCGTACGACGGGGTGGAGACCAGGGCGAGGATCCGGCCGGTCGCCGGCTCGATCGCGGCCACCGCGCCCTTGCGCGCGCCCAGGCCCCGGAAGGCGGCCTCCTGGGCGTAGCGGTTCAGGGTCGTGACGACGTTCCCGCCCGGGTTCGGCGACCGGCCGGTGTCGTTCCACAGCGGGAAGGGCGACAGCATCGGGTCGGTGCCGGAGAGCAGCGCGTCCTCGGCGTGCTCCAGGAACGTGGTGCCGTACAACTGGGAGGCGAAGCCGGTGACCGGGGCGTACAACGGGCCCTGCGGGTAGGTGCGTTCGTAGCGCAGCTGCTCCTTGCTGTCCCGGGAGCCGGTGACCGGCTCGCCGCCGACCAGGATGTCGCCGCGCGGCAGACCGTAACGGGCGATCGTGGCGCGGCGGTTGGCGGGGTTGTCGTTGTAGTCGCGGGCCCGGACCACCTGGACCCGGGCGGCGTTGACGAGCAGGGCGAAGAGCAGCAGGGCGCAGAAGGCGCGGGCCCGCCGGATGTACCTGGCCATGCCGGCGCCCTGGCGGTCGTACCGGGTCATGGGGCCACCTGCCCGTCGTAGTGGCGGCGGGCCGAGTCGCTCACCCGGATCAGCAGCGCCACGATCGCCCAGTTGGTGACGACCGAGGAGCCGCCCTGGGCGAGGAACGGCATCGCCATGCCGGTCAGCGGGATCAGCCCGGTCACCCCGCCCGCGATGACGAACACCTGGAGCGCGACGATCGAGGCGAGCCCGACCGCGAGCAGCCGGCCGAAGGGGTCGCGCAGGGCCAGGCCTGCCCGGTAGCCGCGCTCGACGAGCAGGCCGTAGAGGATGAAGATCGCGGAGAGTCCGGCGAGGCCGAGTTCCTCGCCCGCCGTGGCCAGGATGAAGTCCGACTTGGTGGCGAAGCCGATCAGGATCGAATGGCCGAGGCCGAGTCCGGTGCCGAGGACCCCGCCGGCGGCGAACGCGAAGAGGGACTGGGCGAGTTGGTTCGGTCCCTGTCCGGCGTCGATCGAGGCGAAGGGGTGCAGCCAGTCCTGGATCCGGCCGTGGACGTGCGGTTCCAGACGGCCGACGGCTACCGCGCCGAGCACGGCGAGCAGCAGGCCCACGGCGATCCAGCCGGTGCGCCCGGTGGCGACGTAGAGCATGACGACGAAGAGACCGAAGAAGAGCAGGGATGTGCCCAGGTCGCGTTCGAGGATCAGGACGCCGACGCTCAGCAGCCAGATGGTGACGATCGGGCCGAGCACCCGGCCGGTCGGGAACTGCATGAACCACAGCCGGCGGCCGGCGTAGGCGAGGGCGTTGCGGTTGGCGGCCAGATACGCGGCGAAGAACACCGCGAGCAGCACCTTCGCGAACTCGCTGGGCTGGATGGAGAATCCGGCGAACAGGATCCAGATCCGGGCGCCGTTGACGGCCGGGAAGAAGATCGGGAGCAGCAGCAGGACGAGCGCGGCGGCGACACAGACGTAGCCGTAGCGCTGGAGGACGCGGTGGTCGCGCAGTATCAGCACGACCAGGATGAACAGGCCGACACCCAGGGTGGACCAGACGAGTTGGGCGGGGGCCGCCCGGTCGCCGGGGGTCTCCAGGTCCAGCCGGTAGATCAGGACCAGGCCGAGTCCGTTGAGCAGCACGCCGATCGGGAGCGGCAGTGGGTCGGCGTACGGCGCGCGAAAGCGTACGGCGAGATGGGCGACGAGCGCGAGGACGCCGAGCCCGGCGCCGTAACCGGCGGCGCCGGGCGGGACGGTGCCGGTCCGGGCCACGCCGACCGCGCAGTAGCCGTACACCGAGAGCAGCACGGCCAGCACGATCAGGGCGAGTTCGATGCCACGGCGCCGGGGCAGGCGTACGGCGGAGGTGGAGGACTCGGGCGCCGCCAGGGTGGTTCCGGCCTTGGTCATGTCCGGAACTTACCCAAATAGTGGGAGTTGTGTGTGTTGTATGGGTGCCGGGCAATGCCAGCGTGGCGTGCGGAGGAGAGGGGTGGCCGGGCGGGTGGAATCTGTGCTGGCCGGCGGGGCTGGTCGCGCCGACCACCCGCAGCCCCCTACGGGAGCGTCAACGTCGCCACGGCTCCGCCGTCGACCGCGTTCGCGAACGAGAGCCGCGCGCCCAGCACCTCCGCCTGCCCCGCCGCGATCGTCAGCCCCAGCCCATGCCCCTTGGTCCCGCCCTCCGTCCGGAACCGCTGGGGGCCGTGCGCCATCAGGTACTCGGGAAAGCCGCGCCCGTGATCCCGCACGGTGACCTCTTTCCCCTCCACCGTCAGCACCACCGGCAAGCGCCCGTGCCGATGCGCGTTGGCGACCAGGTTCCCCAGCACCCGTTCCAGCCGCCGCCGGTCCGTCTCGACCCACACGTCCCGTACGACATTCACCTCGGTCTCCGTCCCGGACGCCCGCACCACCCGCTCGGCCAGCGCGCCCAGCGCCTCCGCGTCGGTCTCCAGCCGCTCCCGGCCCGCGTCGAGACGGGAGATCTCCAGCAGGTCCTCGGTGAGGGTGCGCAGCGCGGCGACCCGGTCCCGCACCAGTTCCGTCGGCCGCCCCGGCGGGAGCAGTTCCGCCGCCGCGTGCAGCCCGGTCAGCGGTGTCCGCAGCTCGTGCGCCACGTCGGCGGTGAACCGCTGCTCGCTCAGCAGCTTCCTCTGCAGCGACGCGGCCATGCCGTCCAACGCGGCGGCGACCGCGGCCACCTCGTCCTGCGGCCGGGTCGGATCCTTCGTCCGGGGGTCGTGCGCCCGTGCCTCCAGGTCCCCGGCGCTGATCCGCCGGGCCACCTGCGCGGTGCCGTGCAGCCGCCGGGTCACCCGGGTCACCGCGAACGCCCCGACCAGCAGCGTCGCCCCGATGGCGAGGGCCGACGACCAGAGGATGGAGCGGTCGAGGCCGGCGATCGTACGGGCCTGCTGCGAGTAGTCGACGGCCACCGCGAGCGCCCGGTTCCGGTCGGCCGGGCCCGCCGCCCACATCGTGGGGCGACCGCCGTCCTTGGAGACCATCGTGCCGCGCTCCCCGGCCAGCGCCAGCGCCCGCAGCCGCGGCGGCAGCCCCGCCGGATCGACCGCGGAGCCCGGCAGCGGCGCGTCGCCCTCCTCGTAGGCGGCCGTCGCGTCCGCGAGCCGGGACAGCGCCTGGTCGCGGGCCTGCGCCACGGTCTGGTCGGTGACCGACACATGCACGAGTACGCCCAGCAGCGCGGCCAGCGCACAGCACATCACCGTGATGAACGCGGCCGACTTCGCCGCGAGCGTCCCGGCCCAGTGGGGGAGCCTCATCGCGCGCTCGCAGAGGCGGAGGCAGCGGCGGAGGGTGCCGGCGTGTGGGTGTGCCGTGCCTTGCCGGTGCGCAGGAACTCGTCCCGGGAGAACACCATCGCCTTCTGCTCCGGATCCCACGCCCAGGTCGTCCGGTACTCGTACCCGCTGATCCCGGCCGGCGACCGTTCGATGACCGTCCGCCCGGCCAGCTCGACGCCGATGATCGCGTCGTTGTCCTGCAGCACCTGCATCAGCCTGTGCTTCTCGACGGTGTACACCCGCAGCGCGGTCTGGTTGGTCGGATACAGCCGGAAGCCGAGCGTCAGCTCGTCCCGTCCGTCGCCCGTCAGATCCCGGTAGTACGGCTTCAGCAGCGGACACCGCGCCCCGCCGCCTCCGGCCGCGCACTCCTTCATCCGGTTCGCGGCCTCGTGGTACGCCCCCTTGGACCCGTAGTCCGCCGAGTGCGAGGCGATCTCCGCCTGCACGACGGCCACCGGATCGACCCCGCGGATATCCTCGCCGGGAACCGTGACGCCCTTGACGGCCGCCGTGCTGCCCTCGTCGAAGGGCCAGGCCGGGCTGGACGCCGGCCGCAGGTCGGGCCAGAGCTTGACGGGGCTGACCGCGGTCGGGGTGGCGCCGGCCCCGCGCAGCCCACCGGAGTCGCCACAGCCCGCCGCCGCCGTCGCCAGCAGGGCGACGGCGGCCGCGGCGAGGCCGGTACGGGCGGGACGACGGGTCGGCACGCTGCTCCTGGGCGGTTCGGGGTTTGTGGGTCTCGGGGCCTCGTACACCTTATTCATGGATTCGTAGGGAAGTCCTTTTTGCACCTGGGGGGTAGCTGGTGCAGGGGAGAGGCTACTCGGCGAGCTCCTCAAGCAGCCGGGCGGTGGACAGACCGGCGCGCAGATAGGCGACGAACAGCTCGTTGTGCAGCGCCCACGGCGAGCGCCGGGCCCGCACCAGCCGTATCGCCTCCTCGGCCGTACGACCTCGGTGCACCAGCGCCTGCGCGACCACGAGCCCGGACCGGTTGTACCCGCTGTAGCAGCGCACCAGCACCGACCGGCCGGCGTCCAGGGCCTCGCTGGCCGCCCGGGCGAGCCGCATCACGCCGGCCAGCTGGGTACCGTCCAGCGGACCGTCGGGAATCGGCCACACATGATGCTCGACCCCGGTGTCCGGCCCGTGCCCGGGCAGCCGCAGCAGACTCTGCACCAGATCGAACTCGTCCCCTACGACCGCGGACTCCAGCCGCCCCGCACTTCCCCGGAACTCATGCCCGCCCATCCACAGCCCGGGCACCACCTCGCTCCACGGACTGTCCGCAGCCGGTACCTCGTACTGCTCCCCACGGATCCGCACCGGCGCCTCCCCGCTGCGCGCGCCAACCCCTGTCAAAGGTAGCCGGGTTCTTGCCCGCGGAGCACCCCGCCTGTTCCCATGGACGAGGGGTGATGCCGCAATGAGCGCACTGCGTGTCGTGCCGAGCTGGCGCCACGGCCAGGAACGGCTGTACGTCTGCCTCACGGACGGACGGAACATCGCCTGGTACGACCGTGAGGCGGGCCGGGTCAACCTGCTCAGCGAGGAGCGCCGGGACGACGTCCTGGAAACCCTGAGGCCGTTCCTGACCGGCCCGGTCACGGTCGGCCCGCCACCCGTGCCCACGCCCGCCGAACTGGCGAGGCTGACCCTGCATCCCGACGACGACCTCGCGCCCAACCGCCCCGGCGAGGCGCTGCTGATCGCTCTCGACCGGGACCCCGGCCCGGCGCACCGCCTCCGCCCCGACCCGCGCCGCCGCGCCCTGACCGCCGAGCAGACCGTCGGCGACGCCCTGGACCGCCTGGACGGCGCGGGCTGGCACGCCCTGCACTCCATCCCGCTCCCCGGCGGCGACCGCCTCCACCATCTGCTGATCGGCCCCGGCGGGCTCTTCTGCATGCACTCGCTCTACGCCCGCAGGCAGAAGGTCCTGGTCGCCGATCCGATGGTCACCCTGGGCCGCCGTGACCCCCGGCCGCTCCTGCGCCGCCTCCGCGCGGACGCCGACCGGGCCTCGTACGCCCTGACGGCCGAGGTCCACCCGGTCCTGGCCCTGACCGACCCGGCGGACGTCACCCTGACGGCCCCGCCACGCGAGGTCCGCATCCTCCGCGACCGGGACCTGGAGGGCCTGTCCCGCCTGGGCGGAGTCCTCAAACCGGCGGACGTCGAGGCCCTGCACGCGATGGCGAGGGACCGCAACACGTGGGGAAGGGTGTAGCCGTCGGGTCATCAGGCCGTGCGGTCGTCCGGCGTGAGATGTAGCCCTCGCGTCTTCCGGCGTTACGGCGTAAGACTCGGCCCGTCCGGCGCCCGAAGACCCCCGCCGCCCGCCGCCCGCCGCCCGCCGCCCGCCGTCCGATGACCCCGCCGTCCGCCGTCCGCCGCCCGAAGACCCCCGCCGCCCGCCGTCCGCCGCCCGCCGCCCGCCGTCCGCCGTCCGACGACCCCGCCGTCCGCCGTCGGCCGCCCGATGACCCGCCGTCCGCCGCCCGCCGTCCGGCGCCCGATGACCCGCCGTCCGCCGCCCGCCGTCCGCCGTCCGCCGTCCGATGACCCGCCGTCCGCCGTCCGCCGTCCGATGACCCGCCGTCCGCCGTCCGGCGCCCGAAGACCCCGCCGTCCGCCGTCCGCCGTCCGGCGCCCGAAGACCCCGCCGTCCGCCGCTCACGGCAGCGGCGCCGCGCGCTCCGGGTCCAGCAGCGGCGCCAGCAGGTCCCCGTGCTCCTGGATCCGTCCCGCGATGTCCCCGGCCTGGAACTCCAGCTGCTCGGGCCGCCGGCACTCCGCGACCTCCTGCCACGTCACGGGCGCCGACACCATCGGCTCCCGCCGGGCCCGCAGCGTGTACGGCGTGGCCGTCGTCTTCCGCGCCGCGTTCTGGCTCCAGTCCACGAACACCTTCCCCGGCCGCAGACTCCGGGTCATCCGGTGCACCACCAGCTGCGGCATCGCCCGCTCCGCCTCCACGGCCAGCTCCTTCGCGTACTCAGTCACCCGCTCGCTGGACGCTCCCCGTACCCCCGCCAGCAGATGCAGCCCCTTCGACCCGGCCGTCTTGGCGTATGCCTCGATCCCGTCGGCGGCCAGCCGCTCCCGCAGCCACAGCGCGACCTCACAGCACTGCACCACCGTCGCCGGAGCCCCGGGGTCCAGGTCGAAGACGATCCGGTCGGCCTCGTCCGGCCTCTGCACCAGCCACTGATGCGTATGGAACTCGGTGACCAGGTTCGCCGCCCACATCAGGCTCGGCAGGTCCTGCACCAGCACCATCCGCGCCGGCCCGTCCGCCCGCCGTACCTCGGCGGTGGTGACCCACTCGGGTGTACCCGGCGGCACGTTCTTGGTGAAGAACACCTGGCCGTCCGGTCCGTCCGGGTAGCGCAGGAAGGACACCGGCCGGTCCCGCAGATGCGGCAGCAGGACCTCGGCCGTCGTCGCGTAGTAGTGCAGCAGCTCGCCCTTGGTGAACCCGGTCGCCGGATACAGCACCTTGTCCAGATTGCTGAGCGCGACCCTTCGCCCGTCCACCTCTGTGATCGGCGTCATACCATGACAATCTCATACAAGTACCGGATATCTGGACGGAAGGAAGTCGCAGGTGCGATCCATTTGGAACGGCGCGATCTCCTTCGGCCTCGTCAGCATTCCGATCAAGCTGGTGAACGCCACGGAGAACCACTCGATCTCCTTCCGCCAGATCCACATGGGGGACAACGGCCGGATCCGTTACCGCAAGTTCTGCGAACTGGAGGACCGTGAGGTCACCCAGTCGGAGATCTGCAAGGGATACGAGGACGCCGACGGCACGGTCATCCCGATCACCGACGAGGACCTGTCCCGCCTGCCCATCCCCACCGCCCGCACGATCGAGATCGTCGCCTTCGTCCCGGCAGACCGCATCGATCCGCTCCAGATGGACGCCGCTTACTACCTCGCGGCCTCCGGCGCCCCGGCCGCGAAGCCGTACAGCCTCCTGCGTGAGGCCCTGAAACGCAGCAACAAGGTGGCCATCGCCAAGTACGCGCTGCGCGGCCGCGAGCGCCTCGGCATGCTCCGGGTGGTCGACAACGCCATCGCCATGCACGGCCTGCTCTGGCCGGACGAGGTCCGCGCCCCGGAGGAGGTGGCCCCCGACGTCGACGTCACCGTCCGCGACAAGGAACTCGACCTCGCGGACGCCCTGATGGACACCCTCGGCGAGGTCGACCTGGAGGACCTGCACGACGAGTACCGGGAGGCGCTGGAGCAGGTCATCGCCGCGAAGGTGGCCGGCGAGGCTCCGCCAGAGGCCCCCGAACCGGCGGAGGGCGGCAAGGTGCTCGACCTGATGGCGGCCCTGGAGAGGAGCGTCCAGGCGGCGAAGGGGTCGAGGGGCGAGGACGCGGACGTCACCCCGTTGCCGAGCAGGGGAACCACAAAGAAGGCGCCCGCGAAGAAGACGGCTGGGAAGAAGACGGCGGCGAAGAAGACGGCGGCGAAGAAGACAACGGCAGAGAAGACAACGGCAGAGAAGACAACGGCAAAGAAGACAACGGCAAAGAGGACGACGGCAAAGAAGACCTCACCCCGCAAACGCTCCGCATAACAGCGCCCCCCGACGAGACGCGCCCGCCGGCAGACCCGGTAATCGCTGACCGCGACCGCTCAGGCAGCCGGCTCACGCTCGGTGCGGGGCCACGGGACTGCTTGGCCATGCCCGCCTCATCTCACTTTCCTGCCCACCCGCATTATCACGTTTTTAGCCGGATGGTCCAGTGTCGGCAGAGGGCGGAGCTGTGGCTACTTGGCTGCCCACAGGCCGCGGACGTGTCCGATGCGGCGGGTCATGACCTCGTGGACGGCCTCCCGGCATCCCCGGCGAGGTCGGCCCACAGCCGGCCCGACAGCAGGGCGAGGTCCAGTTCCGAGCCGGGCTCCTTGTCGGAGACCAGGATGTTCTCTTCCCCGGCTCCGGTCGTGCTCCCGCCCACCGGCCAGCGGTCCACGACGATCACGTCGAGGCCCGCCCGGGCCGCGTACGGAGCACAGGCAGCACCCGCATCCCGGCTCCGACGCAAGCGGTGTCCCCGGTCTGTCAGAAGACCCGGATCGGGATCTCGGCGGGGTCGGTGAGCAGGTCGGAGATCTCGTCGTCCAGCCGGACAAGTGTGACGGAGGCGCCGGCCATGTCGAGCGAGGTGCAGTACTCGCCCACGTAGCTGCGCCCGACCCCGATACCGCGCTCGGCCAGCTGTTTGTGGGCCAGGCCGTACACCAGGTACAGCTCGCCGATCGGTGTGCCGCCGAGGCCGTTGACCATCAGCGCGACGCGGTCACCGGACGAGAACGGCAGGTCGTCCACGACCGCGCTGACCAGCTCGCGCACCATCGCGTCCGCCGACTGCAGCTTCTCGCGCTTGCGGCCCGGTTCGCCGTGGATGCCCACACCCATCTCGACGGCGTCCTCGGGCAGGTCGAACAGCGGCGAACCCTTCGCCGGCGGCGTGCACGCGGTGAGCGCCATGCCCATGGTGCGGGTGACGGAGTTGACCTTCTCCCCGATCCCGTACACGTCGTCGAGGTCCGCACCCCGCTCGGCGGCCGCCCCGACGGCCTTCATCACGAAGAAGTTGCCGGCCACCCCGCGCCGGCCGACGGTGTACGTGGAGTCCTGTACGGCCACGTCGTCGTCGATGAACAGAGTACGGACGGTCACCCCTTCTGCCTGGGACAGCTCCTCGGCCATCTCGAACGCCATGCGGTCCCCGGTGTAGTTGTTGACCAGCAGCAGCACACCCTTCGGGGAGGCCACCAGCTTGACCGTCTCGTAGACGAAGTCGGCGGGCGGCGCGGCGAACACGTCGCCCGGGCAGGCGGCGTCGAGCATCCCCTTGCCGACGGTCATCACGTGCGCCGGCTCGTGACCGGATCCGGAGCCCTGCACGATCGAGACCTTGTCCTCCCGCGGGGCATCGGCACGCATGATCAGGTTGTACTCAGGCACGTACTTCAGCGTGCCGGGGTTGGCCAGGGCCAGTCCCTCCAGCATCTCCGCGACGTAGTCCTTCGGGTCGTTGACGAACTTCTTCATGCCGTAACTCCTCGTGGTCCTGCCGATCCCGGGTGCCGGGAGACGGTCCGGGCGCCCGGTCCGGTGCCCGCAGTCAGTCGCGTGTGTCCCACTCGGCGGCGACGCGCTCCGCCATGACCGCGATCGCCACCGCGCCCGGGTCCGGCGAGCCGATGCTGCGCTCACCGGTGTAGCTCTGGCGGCCGCGTCTGGCCTGCATGGGTGCCGTCGCGTCGGCCGCGGCACGGGCGGTGGTGGCGGCCAGGGCGGCCAGCACCGCACCGTCCGCCTCCGGTTCACCGTCGGCCAGTCGCTGCTCCAGGGCGTCGGTCATCGGGATCAGCGCGTCCAGCAGCGTCTTGTCACCGAGGTCGGACTTGCCTCGCGCCTTGATTCCCTCGGCGGCGGCCCGCAGCATGGCCACCGCGTCCGCGGCGTTCAGCTCCGGCCGGTCCTTCACGGCCGCGGAGGCGCGCAGGAAGGCGGTGCCCCAGAGCGGACCCGATGTGCCACCCACCCGCTTGGAGATCACCAGAGCGACCTTCTTCAGGAATTCGGCCGGCTCCTCCGAGGCGAGGGCGTCCCAGTCGGCGAGTACGATCTCGAAACCGCGTGCGAGTGAGAATCCGAAGTCCCCGTCTCCGGCGACGGCGTCGAGGTCACTGAAGGCCCTCTCGTTGTCCACCGCGGTGCGGGCCATGGACCGGACGACGAAGGTGAGGTCGTCGGCGGGCGCCGAGGGCGATGTCGATGGCATGACTCTCCTGACTGCCGCGACGTCAGAGCGGGCGAGGACGGGGGCCGGACGGCCCGGGGGCGAGCGGACCGTCCACGGGCGGATCCGATGCGGCGGTGTCCGCGTCTGTGGCGGTGCCCGCCTCGTCACCGGCGCGGAGCAGGACGGCGAGGTCCGCGAGCCCCACAACGGGCCCCGGGTGGACGCCGAGTGGATCACTCAGCACGCGGCTGACGACCTCGTCCGGCGGCGGATCGCCCAGCGAGCTGACCACCAACGAGGCCCCGGTGAAGTCCTCCTGGCCCGTGTAGGCGCTGGTCGTGACCGCGCAGGCGAGCCCGGCGCCGAGCGCGGACAGCATTCCGTTGCGGCTGTCCTCGATCACGACGACGTCCGCGGGATCCAGGCCGAGCCGGTGCAGGGCGAAAGCGTAGATGTCCGGGGCCGGCTTCTTCCGCTGGACCACGTCCCCGGCGAAAACGCTGAAGTGAGGGGTCAGTTCCGGACCCATGGTGAGTTCGAGCACGCTGCGGACGGACGCCTCCGCGGAGGTGGAGGCCACCGCGAGCGTCCACCCGGCCTCATGGGCCGCCGCGGCGACCCGCCGCACGCCGGGCCGGGGCGGAATGCTTCCGCTGCCGATGATCGCCGTATAGATCTCGGTCTTACGCCGGTGCCAGGCCGCGACCTGCTCGTCGAGCGCGGCCGGGTCGGAGGGCAGGCCGGCGGCGGCGACGAAGTCCGGGGTCAGCAGCGTGCGCATCCGCTCCTTGCCGCCGCCGATCTTCACCTTCTCGGCGTACTCCTCGTCGCTCCACCGCACCGGCAGACCGAACTCCTCAAACGTCCTGTTGAAGGCGGGCAGGTGACCGTCGCGTTCGGTGTCGGCGAGAACGCCGTCGCAGTCGAAGACGAGCGCGGGCACGACTACCTCGCCCGCCCGGCGCTGCCGAAGAGCCTCATCAGCGAACCCGCCAACTCGATGACGTCCTGGCGGACGTCCCGGAAGAGCGAGGGCGGATCCCACTTCTGCCGCTCCTCCGCCGTCCGCAGGAAGGCCAGGTTCGACTTCATGTACGTCTCCTTGAGGGCCGTCGAGATGTTGACCTTCGCGCACCCCCGGGAGATCAGGTCGCGGAACTGCTCGTCGGAGAGCCCGCTGCCGCCGTGCAGCGCGATGGGCACGGGGTAAGCCGCCACGATGTCGGACACGCGCTGCGCGTCGAGCACCGGCGCCTGCTTGTACGAGCCGTGCGCGTTCCCGATCGCCGGTGCGAAGACATCGACCTGAGTGGTCCTCAGGAACTCCAGAGCGACGGCCAGGTCCTGCCGCTCGGCGGCGATGTCGCTGCCGACCCCGTCCTCCACACCGGTGATCGACTCGATCTCGCCCTCGACCGCGGCGCCGAACGCACGAGCCTCCGCAACGACCTCGACGGTCTGCCTCATGTTCTCCTCGACCGGCAGCTTGGAGGCGTCGAAGAGCACCGAGTTCCATCCCCGTCGCAGGCACTCGGTGATGACCTCGCGCTCCGGACAGTGATCCAAGTGCAGGGTGACAGGCACCTCGATGCCGGCGGTCATCGAGTTCCACATGGCATAGAGCACGTCGCTACCGATGGACCTGACCGTCTTCACCGAGGTCTGCACGATGAGCGGGGACGCGTTCTCCACCGCGGCCGCCAGCACGGCCTCGAGCGTGAGGTCGTTGAACACGTTGATGGCCGGTACGGCGTAGCGCTCCTCGAAAGGCTTGGCGAGGATCTCGGTCAGCGGTGTCACACCCACGACGCCTCCACGTCTTCACCCCCGCCTCTTCCATTCCACGCCCGCGCATCACACGCCGCCACTTTTGGCCTGGGCAGAAGGCCCCGGCGAGCCGGCGGGGAGGCCACGCGGCGGGGCGGAAACTCGATGCGAACTACGGGCGTGGCGGTCGCCGGGGTACTGCTCGATCGGACACGCGAGGGTACGAGGCCGCATCTGGTTCGGTCACTTCTGTCCGTTGAGCTGCTGGAGCTCGCGGGAGAAGGTCCCGTGGTGGCCCATTTCGTCGCCCCGAATGCTGTGGAAGACGCCGGCTACGGCCGTGCTGCCCGCTTTCTGGGCCTTGTTCGCGTATTGCGTGTACATGTCGATCGCGCCCTGCTCCGAGGCGACCGAGGCCTTCAGGTTCGCGGCGTTGGAATTGACGTAACCGGCGGCGTTGGACAGCCCGTTCCAGTTCTCGTGCGCTTCCTGCGCCGCAAGGCCGGAGAACAGCGCGGCCAGCTTCGGCTGGTGGGTGTCCACCGCCGTCTTGGCGAGGTACTGATACTGGGCCCAGTTCCGCGCCGCGGTATCGAGCGCCGAGTTGGAAGGGTCCGTCAAGTCGTTGTAGAAGGCCCCGGAATAGTGCGGAGCTGCGGTGACCTGGATGGAGACCGTGTGGACGGAGGGGGCGGAGGGCATCTGGCCCTTGCCCTGCTCAGCGGCGAGAGCCTGCCCGAGCAGCTTCGCGGCGGACGTCTCCCGCGCGGCGACGGCGCGGAGCTCGGCGGCTGCCGCGGAGCCCCTCGGTGCCTTGGCAGCCCAGGTGCTGTCCGCCTTCGCAGCCTGCTGTGCCTGCGTGATCGCGATCCGCAGGTTGGAGACGTTGTCCGAGCCGCTGTACAGCCCGGCCAGCGTCACCTCGTGCGTCCAGTGGTCCTGGTGCTCGACCTCGCCGACCGACCGCCAGACGCGCGCCAGATCAGGCCGGCCGGTCTGGACCGCACCGGCGGCGTAGCCGGCGTACTGCAGGTAGGCGTCGGTCTCGGTCTTGGCTGCGCTGATCTCCAGCTGTCGGTCCATCGAGCGCGTTGTCGAGGAGGCCGAGGCCGATCGGGTGTGCATCGAGGCTGCCTGTGCCGCCGGTGCAGCGGCCCCGACCACGGCGAGCACCGCTATCGCCGGGACAACTGAAGCGCGCCAGCTGCCCGAGCAGATGCTGGTCCTGAGCGAATGCGGCCCACCGGGGCCGGCCGTCTCAGTGGTCTGATCGTCCGCAAGAGGCCCGCCAGTCCCGGGGGTGTGTTTGGGACGTCGTCCGTCAGGTGTCGTCACTTTGTACCTCCGCCAAGAATCGATCGTGAAGGTAACCGGGGATCGAAAAAGTTCGTGCTCGTCGTCCCTGGACGGTCCTGAGATGGACCAGGTGGTGGCAGGCGGGCCGCCGAGGGCCCAGTGCGCCGGCCGCTGCCGCCGCCTCGGGAAGGCGCCCTCGGCTGCCGGCTACCGGCTACCGAAACCAGGCCTGCCGTCCGGAGCGTCCGCCACAGGCCTGTGACCTCGGATCCCGCTGGCTTCAATCTCCACGATCCTGCTCCCGGCGTTCGCGGTCTGCACCGGCAGCCCCCATTTCCGACCCCCGTCAACGGGACTCCCGGTCTGCCTGCTGGCCGCAATGCCCGGCTCGGCTCTCGCTGCGATCATGTGCCTGCCGCGAGCACGCCATGTGATCTTTGGCAGGTCGATCATTGCTGGATCCTGCACCTGCACCTGCAACTGCGCCTGCAGAGCAGCGGCCGGGAGACGCGGGACCGCAACTGGTCGGCCTTGCCCAGGTAGAGGAGCCGCCGTCCGGAATCACCGGTATTGATCGGTTCGGAGAAGGAGGCCGGTACCTCGGGTGGCGCCCACCAGGCCTACACCGCTGCGGTCGTGGGCAGGGCGCTGGCCGCGCGCCCGAGGGGCTGGGGTGCGCAGAGCACATCGGCTGTGGCCCGCTGAACGGTTGCGTCGTCGAGTACGGGTGCCCCCCAGACGCGGCGGAGCGGATCTGTCACCGCCTGCGGCATCACCCCGCAGCTTGATCACACAGGCGGCTCAGGGGAGCAGGCGTAGGGCATCGGAGACACGAGGATCAGGTCCTGAGGGGCCATCCGCTGCAGCACCGTGCGGAGCGGGACGACGGTCGTGTACTTCCACGGGTCGCCGCGGGCCGTGCTCCCAATCGGCCGCGATGGCGATGCAGTGTCCGCGCTCCTTGATGCAGGCAGGTCCCGCGCTCCTTGACGCAGGCGGGTCCCCGTCGAGAAGCGCGGCGGTGCCGGTCCATGACCTTGAGGCGGGTCGAACCGGGACGGCGTGTTGGATCGTTACGATGGCCGACGTGGCAGTGAGGAGACGCTTAAAGATACGCACGGCCTTCCCGCGAGCGCGGAACAGGTCTCAGCCAGCAGAACTGCCCGCTCTCGTCAGATCGGTGAGGTCGTCCAGGGTGTGGGTGGGGTCCATCGTCTTGGGGGTCCTCGGGACGCTGCTCACGGGTGTGCTCCTGGCGTTGCCGGGACAGTTCCTCAACCCCCTGTCGACCAAGGACAGTTTGAGGTCGGGACCGGACTTCTCCGTCGGGATCGACGTGGTACGCCTTGATGACGAGGGCAGGAGCGCGGTCACTCACGAGCCCGTTGGACGCCACCGCTCAGTCACTCGGCGGTGAGTTCCATGAGCATGAGCTGCTCGGCCACGGGAGCCGGCCGCCCGGCGGCGTTGCTTCCTTGCTGACCGACCGCGTGCCGCCGGGCGCGCGGCTGTCTGCGGTGCAGGGGTCAGCCGGGATTCGGCAAGGTCGCCACGGCCGGCATGTTGGTCGCCTGAGACGTCACCGTCGGCCGGTGCGGAAGTGGAGCAACCGGCGTCGTGTCTGTCACGGGGCGCCCGGCCGCGCCGTCACGGTCAGGGCTTGAGAACCACCTTCTCGCAGCCGTCCTGCTTGTTCTTGAAGACCTCGTAGCCGTGCGGGGCGTCACCGAGGGGCAGGCGGTGGGTGATCACCCGGGTGGGGTCGATCCTGCCCTGCTCGATCAGCTGCAGCAGCGGCTTCATGTATCGCTGCACATGGCACTGTCCGGTGCGCAGCGTCAGCGACCTGTTCATCCAGGCGCCGGCCGGGAACTTGTCCACCAGACCGCCGTAGACACCGATGACCGACACCACGCCACCGCTGCGGCACGACATGATGGCCTGACGCAACGCGTGCGGCCGGTCGCTCTCCGCGCGAACGGCCTGTTTCGCCCGGTCGTACAGCTGCACGTGGGTTGCGCCGTGCGTCGCCTCCATGCCGACCGCGTCGATGCACTTGTCCGGACCACGGCCCCCGGTCAGTTCCAGCAGGGCGGAGCGCACGTCGACGTCCTCGAAGTCGATTGTCGTGCAGCCCTGCGCGGCGGCCATGTTGAGCCGGTAGGTCTCCTTGTCGATCGCGATGACCTTCTCCGCGCCCAGCACCCGGGCGCTGTCCATCGCGAACTGGCCCACGGGTCCTGCACCCCAGACGGCGATCACGTCGCCGTCCTGGATGTCGCACATCTCGGCACCCATGTATCCGGTGGGCAGGATGTCGGACAGGAACAGGACCTGCTCGTCCGTGAGATCCGACTCGATTTTGAGGGTGTTGACATCCGCGAAGGGCACACGGGCGTACTCGGCCTGCCCGCCGGCGAAGCCGCCGGTGAGGTGGGAGTAGCCGAAGATGCCGGCCGTGGGATGACCGAAGAACTTCTCGGCGATACCGGCGTTGGGGTTGGTGTTCTCGCAGCACGAGTACAGCTCCGCCCGGCAGGCCGCACAGGCCCCGCAGGCGATCGGGAACGGCACGACGACCCGGTCGCCGACCCGTATCCGGTCGCCGTCGGCGCCCGGGGCGACCTCCACGACCTCGCCCATGAACTCGTGACCCATGACGTCCCCCTCTTGCATGGTGGGGACGTAGCCGTGGAGCAGGTGGAGGTCGGAGCCGCAGATCGCCGTCGAGGTGATCCTGACGATGGCGTCGCGGCTGTTCAGGATCGACGGGTCGGGGACGTCTTGCACCTCGACCGAATTGCGGCCCACCCAGCAGTTCGCCTTCATCCCAGTGCCTCCTTCAGCTCGCTCTCGGTCAGCGGTCGGGCCGGGTGCTGAGGGAACTCCCCGCGAGCTCGCTTTCCGCCGGGCGCGCCCTCGGAGCGAACCACCTCGCCGGTCTCCGCGACCTGCTTGAAGCGGCGCAGGTCGTCATCCAGCTGCTGGTGCGGCTCCTCCCCGAAGTACCGGGCCGCCGCCTTGCCGAAGGGCCCGGCGGGCAGCTCGTAGCGCAGACGCACATGTATCTCGGTGCCGCGCCCGCCGGGTGCCGGGGCGAAGCGGACCTCTCCGCGGTTTTCGATGTCGGAGCCGTCCGTCGAACGCCAGGCGATCAGCCGCCCGGGGACCTCCTCGGTGAGCTCCGCGTCCCACTCGACCTTCTTGCCGAACGGCGCACTCGCCGTCCAGTGGCTGGTGCGGGGGCCGGTGACGCGTACGTCGTCCAGGTGCGCCATGAAGGCGGGCAGCCGCTCCAGGTGGCGCCACTGCTCGTACGCCTCTTCGGGGGGCTTGCCGACGGTGGTCGTCGCGGTCAGTTCCATGGGAGTGCTCCTGCGGGTCCGAGTCACGGCCGCATAGACGTCTGTGGCGGTGATCAGGGCGGTGGCGGCGGTGGCGGCGACCGTACGGACGACCCCCTGGCGGTCGTGCCGTTTCAGGGCCCTGGTCAGCAACGTCAGGTCCATGATGTCGCCGGCGACCCGGCTCCAGAGCCACGCGGGACGCGGCCGGCCCAGCAGTCCGGCTGCCGCCGCCAGCTCACGGACGCCCACCGCGATGGTGGCCAGGCGATGCCGGGGCGCGTCGCCCACCCCCAGCCGCCTGGCGAAACCGCCCGGGCTCATGACCTGGGGCACCCCCAGCGCCGCACTGGCCCAGCCGAGAGCGTGCACGAGCGGATCATGGCGCAGGGCGGAGGGACGGGTTTCTGTCTTCATTGGTAGTCCCGGGTGAGAGAGTGAGAAGGGACAGGACCGAAGCCCGCAATATGGAACACAACGGACAACAAGGGCGGGGTTTCCGTGTCGACCGGCTTCAAACGGGACCGGCCGAGCCGATCGGCCGACCTCCGGGGAGACCCCGACGTACGGACACGAGCCGCGGGCGGGGCGGGGTGACGGACGGCACCGGCGGTAGAGGCGGTGGCCGGCGTGTCGGGGACTTCCCGGGTTGGGGCATGAAGGTTCCCCGACTCCCACCTCGGACAGTAGCCGCAAACCCGATCATCTGACCGTCAGCCTCGGTAGTCCGTCCGGGCGGCAGACTGCCCCGGGCGGCGGAGTTACCGGTGGTGCAGAATTGCGATCATAAAGTCACCATGAACCACTCATCACATGATCAGACATGCGATGCGTACACTCTGCGCCGCCACCCTCGTGGCCGCTCCCCTCGCCCTGACCACGACGCCTGCACAAGCGCTGACTTCATGTACGGTCAACGGCCGTCCCGTGTCCGGTACGACCGTCAGCGGTACTGCCAACCCCGACTACATCAGCTGCGGCACCCTTGCCGTGGGCGATAGCGTCAACGGCTTGGGCGGGGGCGACTACATCGTCATCAACGGCATCGTTGCCGGCACCGTCGACGGCGGCGCCGGCGGCGACTCCATCACGGCCAACGCCGGTACCACGGCGACCGGCAGGATCCTCGGCGGCGCCGACGGCGACTTCATCTCCGTCGGCCCGAACGCCGGCACCGTCGACGGCGGACCCGGGTCGGACTTCTGCAGAGTCGCTTCCGGCAACCCCCCAATCAACTGCTGACCAGCAGCGGGATCGTTGGGCCGGCCAACCGTGCCGCCCAGAGTGGCTAGCCAACGTGCCGCAACATGCGGCGGCCACCAGTGCCGGTCCCCGTGTATCGCAGATGGCGCGAAGACACGGAGCGACAATGAGAAAGGGCGGGAGTCAGTGAGACTGATTCCCACCCTCTCATGTCGGCATCCGCCCTGGTCAGCTCCCAAATATGGGAGGTGGGCGGGCGAGTGCCCCCGGCAGGATTCGAACCTGCGCACACGGCTCAGGAGTGATCGCGTCGGTCGCTCCGCGTAGCTCTCTGACCTGCGGCGGGGTTTGTCAGGGGTCAGAGGGAGCCAGCGACACAGACCCTGTCTGAGGTGTGTCGGGCGCCCACCGCACGAGGACGCGAAACGCCCCTGCTGCGCTCCTGGTGACACCGCTCGCCGATGGCCACTGGCCTTGTAAACGGTTCAGTACCACCCGACCACGGTGGCTCAATATCACGACATTGTCAGCGCTTGAAGGTGTCCTTAGTCCGCTCCTTTTGGCCCCGCACCCTGCCCCGCGCTTCGAGGGCGGCTCCCTTTGCTGCGAGGGTGTCCTTGTGCACCGCATGGGCCGCCTTGCGCACGGTCTTTCCGACCATCTGTTCGGCCTTTGCCTTGGCTTTCTCTCCGGCACTCATCTCAGTACCTCCGCGCAGTCTCACTGGCCGAGTGCCCTTGAGACAGGGGCGAAACTTGAGCAGGCGATGTCCCACTGGCCCATCGCGCCCTCAAGGACCTTGCAAGCTGAGCGCGTCCATCGGAGCCCCGCGGTGCGCGACGATGTACCTCATGCCTGACGCCCTCTGGCCCATCACCGTGGCCGCGGCTCCGCCTTGGTGACAACCACGGCGACCGGCTCGATAGCGGCTCCTCGGCTGTAGGCCCGCAAGAAGCGGCTCGGCGAGATCCACACCGCCCGCGACACCTTCGGGGCCCACATGCTGCGGATCATCCCCGCGTGCGGGCAGTTGCAGAATGTCCAGCTCCCGCCGGACGACGATCCCGACTTGACGCCTGTCCTGCGGGAAGGGCTCGCCGGTGAGCGGCAGCGCTGGTGGCAGCAGATAGACGATGCCACCCGATGGCTCGTCGACAACGTCGCGACGTATGCCGGTACCTGGCCCGTGCGCCACCTGATCGAGATACCGATCACCTACGCCCACCACGTCCGCGTGGTGGTCCTTTCCGAGCGCGAGCCTGCCGAACGGGGCGCCCATTGCATACAGTATTCAAAGCTGCTAGCGTCTGGTCATGCGGCTGACGAAGTCCACAGATCTGACACTCACCGTGATGTTGCGGTTGGCGGTAACTGGTGCGGAACTCACCACCGCACGGCGGTGCCGGACATGACGATTTATGGCGATGACGCGACGATCAGGCAGATTCTCACCGGTGCCGGAGAGACCTGGGCCCTGGTAGGCCTGTCCGACAACCCCCAACGGGCTGCTTACCGTGTGGCCGAGAAGCTGCAGCGCATCGGCAAGAGGGTGGTGCCCGTGCACCCAAAGGCCGAGACGGTGCATGGTGAGCAGGGCTACGCCTCCCTTGCGGAGATCCCGTTCCCGGTGGACGTGGTGGACGTGTTCGTCAACTCCGCCCTCGCCGGAGGCATCGCAGACCAGGCTGTGACGATCGGCGCCAAGGCGGTCTGGTTCCAACTGGGCGTCATAGACGAGGCCGCCTACGAAAGGACTCGCGAGGCCGGCCTGCTGATGGTGATGGACCGCTCCCCGGGACGGGAGATACCCCGGCTGGGGCTGGGCTGACGCTCCGTTGACGGATACCGCCATCCGTCTTCGTTTCCGTCAGTCAGTACTTCGCTCTGAAGGGCACCTGTGGTGTCGGCGCCACAGCTCGCCTCCGTGAGACCGCGCGCGCCACGCGGTCGCCTGCCCGACGCAGCAGTGCAGTTGGGAGGAAGAGCGCGTCGGCCGAGATCATCGCCAACGCGAAGAAAGGCAGGCCGAGCAGGATCCCGATGCCCGCGTGCATGGACATCATGATCGCAACCATTACGGTTCTCACGCGGCTGTTGAAAAGGGTGAAGGGGAAGGCGACTTCGACGATCACTGTGCCGTAGGTCAGTAGCAGGACGATCAGACTGCTATTCGCGATGGCGTGGGACAAAGCGGGCCACGGGGTTACGTCGCCGAGGTGCAGCACGTAGTAGAGCGCCGTTCCATCCTGCCAAAAGGAGCCCTGGACCTTGTACCAGCCGCAAACCGCATAGATTAGGCACACCTGGGCTGCGATCACGAACATTGCACCCGCGTGCACCACGTTGCCGACCATTTCCATGACCGTGCGGGGCTCTCCGGGGCCGTAGCGTCGCACCAGCCACCACGCCAGCTGCGCAAAGACGAAGCCCCAGAGCAACAGCGCCCAGCCGGTATCCAGCTTGCCCAGCCCGGTGACCAGGGCGAGCACGGCAGTGAAGAAGGCCCACATCACGATCCCGACCACGTCCCGGCCACCGTCGCGGCCGTGCGCGGCACGCCGCGCGTCCAACGACCAGGCCCGGCCGCAGCGGGTGAATATCAGATAGATCGCTATGACGTGGATGACATCTTCGCCGCCGTCCCCCACGAAGGGGTTACGGTTCTGGAGCGCCAGCACACCAATCATGGAGAGCAGCGAGGCGGTGCGGGTCCGCCACCCGAGGAGCAGCATCACCGACGCGGCGATCACCGCCACATAGACGATCTCGAACCACAATCGGCTGTCATGCCACATGAGTGCGGTGAAGGCCTGGTTTGTCGTGTTCCATTCGCGGGCCATGGCCCAGCTCCAAGGGCTGTCCGCCCCGTAGAGCTCGTTACGGTGCACCCACTCGCGCAGCAGCAGGGCGAGCCAGGTGAGTGAGAAGCCGATTCGAATGACGGCCGACTGGTACGGCGCGATGACATCGCTGGTGATACGCGCGAGACCTCGCCTGACAGCGCCGCCAATGCCGCGCGACAGTCGGGCGGATGGGGCCGGTTCGGATGCGCGGCCGGGCGTGGCCGGAGAGGGCGTGGTCACTTGAAGTCCTCCGCCTTGACGGCCCACCACGGTTCAACCACATAGGCGGTCTGCGTGTCGATCTGACGAACACTCCACGGGGGCCGTCCCACCGGCGTGTTGGCCGAGCGCAGCTGGATGAATTGCACGGTGCCGCCGTTGACCTGGGGTCCCAGACGATGGGCGACGATGCGCAGCAGGTACTGCTGCATCAGCTTCCCGTGCAAACCAACTGGACGTCCCTCGTTGTCGAGCGAGTCGACGAAGTTGGTCCAGGCGAGAGGAAGCTCGTTCTGGTGCGCTTGGCTGGGGAGAGGATTGTGCACGATCCGCTCCTCATCCATCGAGGTCAAGTCCACCCAGCCGGTATCAGTGAGTCTTCCGCTGGGCATCAGGACTTTCGCGCGAGCCTGCACGTGGGTATTCACCGATTGCGGATTGGGGGCGAAAAGCTGCCACCCCTGCTCAAACTCGGGGACGACATACTTGTCGATGTCCGCGGCGTGCTGCTGGGAGAAGGAGTTCGAGGGGGCGTTGTAGAGGAAGAGCATTGCCAAGTGCACGGCGGCCGCGAACACGACACCCACCACCGCGAGCGCAATGACGCTCACCGATACAGGTGAGAGACCGCGCTTTCGGCTCGCCCTGTCGACATGATCCAAAGACGATCCGGTGCGGTGGCCCGCGCCTCCCGAAGCTTCTCCGGCCGGCGCGCGCCTGTCACTCCTAGTCCGCATGCCTCACCCCACGTGGCCTTGCGCGCCGCCTTGCGCGCCGCCTTGCGCGCCGCCCTGGACGCGGACGGGGGCGCGTCACCTAGAACTCCGATCGCCGCGTCATCCCGGCGACAAACCGGAGGCTGGAAGTGCCCCGTCCCTTTATGTTTCCTCGCGTTCGCCAGAGTGTCGACCGGGGACGGGCAGACCCGAGCGGGGCAACGTGATCGCTGCCTCGTCGTACTCCCGGGCGTGGAAACGGGCGCGGGAACTGGCGCTCGTCCCCGATCAGGTCGCCTCGGTCCTTGCCTTCCGGCCGTACGACCTCCGCCACGCGGGCGTGTCCCAGTGGCTCAACTCCGGAGTGCCGGCGCCGGAGGTCGCCGCTCGCGCGGGCCACTCGGTGGACGTTTTCCTGAAGATCTACGCCAAGTGCATCGACGGCCAGGAGCAAGAGATGAACGACCGGATCATGCGAGGCCTGGGGGAGGGGGACGACCTCACGGATTGACACAACCAGAGGTGTCCCGTCTTAAATGATCTGGTTCGGCGCCGGGTCGCTGACGTGCGGCGACCAGTTCAGTTGAGACGTGGGGATGCCGGGAATCTCGGGTGATGTGGTCCCGGGAGGGTGAATGCCGGATGCTGTCTCAGCTGATCTGGTCCGGCCGGCGTGCGAAGAGGACCGCACCTGGAACGCTCTTATCGGGGTCGATCAGCATTTGGGCCTCGACGGTGAACCCGGCATCGCGTAGCCAGGCCGCCACTTGGTCAGGCTGGCGGCGGTGAACGTGGACGTTCATCGGGTGGCCGCCGTAGCCCTGCGTCTTCAGCCGCGACTCGTCACCGACGTGAAAGCCGAGCAACAGCGGCCCGCCGGGACGCAACACGCGCTGGAACTGGCGGAAGACCGTGGGCACTGCTTCGTCGGGGACGTGAATCAACGACCAAAATGCGAGCAGGCCGACGACTGAAGCATCGACGAGGTCGAGGTCGGTCATCGAGCCCACCTCGAACCGCAGGCGGGGGTGGTCACGCCGAGCCACGTCGATCATCACGGATGAAAGGTCGATGCCGAAAGCGTCCACACCCAGCTCATCCAGGTGAGCGGTGACGTGTCCAGGTCCACAGCCCACGTCCGCCACCGGCCCACCGCCAGCGGCGTGTACCAAGTCGGCGAATAGCGCCAGAGCCGCCCGAAGATACGGCGCCCCGGCCAGAGCCTCGCGTAGTTGGTCGGCATAACTGACCGCGACCGTGTCGTAGGAGGTCCGGGTGTCTGCCAACCAGCGGTCCGCGTTCATGGCTCGACAGAGTAGTGCAGCGATCAGGATGACGAACCAGATCAACTGAGAACAACGACGAATCAGACCAGGTCACTTGAGACGGAGACCAGATCCTTCGAGACGGGACACAGGCTGACTGTCCAGTGACAGTGAATCTCGTTCGATTGCCACCAAAAGTTGACCACCGGTACGTTCGTGACACCGAACTTTGACCGGTACGGAGGGGGAGCGAGGCCTTCACATGACGGACGCGGAACGGTTCCTTAAGGAACACCAGGACGTACTTCGCGCTGCACTCGACCACTACGCCCTCACCTGCACGAAGGCACTATTCGAGCGAGGCGCATCGGGTGAACCCGAGGTCGTCGCCAAGGTGAGAGAGGAACTCGCGGACGCTCAGCGAGCCAGGAGCGAACTGTCCGGAGCGCTGGGAGCGGATTGAGGAGGTTAAGGGGCAGGGTGGGGGTACCGGCTCGCCTCTACGGCAACTCCGCGTTGTCGGCCTTCAAGCTGAGTGATCCCAGCCTCAGCGATGAAGAGCGGGCCGATGACGAGCGCACGATGGCGACACTGGAGCGCATGCCTCAGGACGGTGAGTAGGGGTGCTGGGAAATCGCGCCACCAGTCGCAACCGGCGGTTTCTCTGAACCGTTCCGGGTTTGATCGAGACTCTAGGTTGTGACTGTGACCTGGGGATTTGCGTTCTGCCGGTAGTAGGTGGCTTCGTATTCTGCGGGCGGGACGTGGCCGATCTCACCGTGCAGGCGCCGGTGGTTGAACCAGTCGACCCACTCGGCGGTGGCCAACTCGACCTCGGAGAGAGTCTTCCAGGGCCGCCGGGGCTTGATCAGCTCGGTTTTGAACAAACCGATCGTCGACTCCATCAGGGCATTGTCATAGGCATCGCCGACCGAACCGATGGATGCCGCGATACCCGCCGTATCCAGGTGCTCGGCGAGCTTGAAGGACGTGTATTGACCAGGTTCAACCAGCGGATGCAACACCGGCTTATTTGATCGATAGTAGATGGTCGTTGAGGGCTTCGGCGGGTGTCTTCCAACCGAGGCTCTTGCGGGGGCGACTGTTGAGCGTGGCTGCGACCGCCTCGATATCCTCCGCCGGCCATAGAGAAAGGTCGGTTCCCTTCGGGAAGTATTGGCGCAGCAGGCCGTTCGTGTTCTCGTTCGTGCCGCGCTGCCAGGGGCTGTGCGGATCGGCGAAGTAGACCGAATCGCAGGCTGGCCCGCTTTTGATCCGCCGTCCGTGGCCCTCATTTCACCCGTTGCCGACACGCGGCCGCCGCCCGGATGCCCAGGACGGGCGGGGGAGAGGATGCGACGCTGGAGTGAGGGGCCCGCGAGTGGAGGTCCGAATGCGTCCCATCCGGTCCGGGGCCCTCTCCTTCGGTCTGGCGACCATGTCCCGGTGCGGCTCAATGGATGCGACGCAGAATCGTGCGGTCAGTCTGTGAGCCCGCCGGCCGGTGCACCACTCACCGAGCGTCGTCAGGCGGCCTTACCGCGGGGACCCGGCCCGCCGGGACCAGGACCGCGCGACCAACCCGGAAGGCAGGTGCGTCCCATGCACACGTCGACCCGTATCGCCGGTGCCCTCACCGGCCTGACCCTCACCCTCGGTGGTGCGGTCCTCGCCGCTCCCGCGGTCCGGGCGGACATCCCCGCCTGCACACAGATGGCCGAACTGGCCGGTGCCACCGCTTCCGGCTCCGTCACAGCGGCCTGCAGCCGTGGCGTGGTCGGAGACCTGCAGAGTTGTGTGACCGGGCTGACCGGGGCCGGAGTGGCAGGCGGCGCCGCGACCGGTGCCTGCCGGGCGGCGGCTCACGAACCGCGTTAGAGGACCGCGCGGGGCAGCCGCCCGCCGGCACCGGTCGGAGGCGGGTACGGCCCGTCTCCTCCTCAACCCCCGGCCTGCCCGGACACAACGCGGCCTCGGTGGGCAGTCTCGACGCCAAGGACATCGACGTCGCCCCGCTCCTACCGACGCGCACGCGGCGTACCGATGCGGCCGGTCGAGGTCGGTGACGTCACGCCTCTCCGGGGCCGGGCAGCCACCGCCCGGGCGCGGCGCCCAGCCTCGCCTCGCGGGCCTCATGCGGAGCGCCCATGCTGAGTAAGAGGGCGCCGTCGTCTTGAGACTTGTCCTTCCCGAAGGCCGAACGAAGGCGCCTGAGAGGAGGAGGAAGTCATGCGCATACGAAGAATCCTGGGCCTCGCCCTGGCCGCGGCAACCCTTGCCGGCGTGAGCGCCGTCGGCGCTGTCAGCGCCGGGGCCGCCTCGTCTCCGAACATCTCCAGAGACGACTGCACGGCCGCCGGCGGACAGATCGTTTCACGCCCCTACGCCGGCTACGCCTGCGCGCTGCCTGACGGGACCACGCAGGCGATCACTTGACCGGTCGGCGCACGGTTGGGTAACCAGTCCGGCCGGTGCACCCGGCGCGGTGGGTATGGAGTGACGGCACCCGGTCCACCGTCGGGTGGATCGCCCGCGCCCGTCTCGACACCGCGGCACTCGCGATGGTGGACGCCGACCGTCTCGAAGCCAAGGCCGTCACCGCTTCGACACGGTCCGCGCCGTCCTGAACACCGCGCTCGCCGCCGTCCTGAACGGTCTCGGCCACGTCGTCATACATTGACCGACGAGGTCGTTCGCATTTCCTAGCTGTATTGATCCGGATTTCCCAGCTGTATTGATCACGAGCGTTGTTGACACTCGGCAGGTCTTGAACAGGCGCAGAAGAACGAGCAGTCCCGCCGGCCTCGAGCCTGGATGTGCCGACGGTGATGGAGTCTTCCTTCTGGCGCGGGCGATGATCGCGCCGCTGTCCGCATTGAGGTGGCCCTTTGCCGATGCCCTGACTCATCCCCACCGTGGAACAGATCCAGCAGGTCATCCCGCTCCAACCCGTCTGAGTCAAGGCCGATCCCGCCGGCATCGCCAACCGGCCCGCGGCCCACGGCCCTCTCCGGGGACCTGCGAGACGGCGCCGTAACAGCACGACCAAGGAGCCGACCGGCACGGTGCACCCGCCGGTCGGCTCCGCCGTGCTCCTAGGGGCTGTCCGGCGGATCATGCCGCAGACGCGGGGTCTGGCACGCCCACCTGCGGCGTTGTCGTCACTCGCCGACGTCCCCCAGCCTTCGGCCGAGGGTGCCCCCACCGCGTCGACTCCCTCCTCCGCCTTGCAGTTGGAGGCTCCCCCAAGCTCGAACAAGCTCGCGCGGGACGTACCCCCACGACCCCGCTCACCTCGGCTGATCCGTCACCGCTGCTTTCCTGCGACTTGATCCGCCGGACAGCTCCTGGACGACCCCGGGGATGACTCCGTCGTTCGGCCCATCAAGGGCACCGGCTGCAACGCCGAAAAGGACCAAGCGGAGTCGCCCCACCCTCGCGTTCTGGTACGCCTCCGCGCCCCATGCCGCCCCGATGACGGCGGTCCCGTACCCCGGCCGACAGGCCCGGAGGAGATCACGCATGCGCGTCTTCCCGCCCCTGACCGCCATCACCACCGCCGCGCTCCTGCTCGTCACGGTCACCGGCGCGACTCCCGCCGCAGCAGACCGGAACCCCGACGACACACCACTGGTCAAGGTGTCCCACGGCGACCCGTACGCGAAGTGCACCATCGGAGCGAGGTCCCCCGACAGCATCGTCTACCCGGCCACCGAGGTCGAGCCGTACCTGTCCGTCGATCCGCGCGACCCCAAGCGCGTGGTCACCGTGTTCCAGCAGGACCGCTGGAACGACGGCGGCGCCCGTGGCCTGGCGGCCGGCTGGACCACGGACGGCCACACCTTCCACCAAAGCACGCTGCCGTTCAGCCTGTGCGCCCCCGGCGGCGCGGACTACGAACGGGCCTCCGACCCCTGGGTGAGCACCGGACCGGACGGCACGGTCTACGCCGGCGGGGAGGGCGTCGACTTCACGAAGAGCACGCGCAGCGCCCTCCTGGCAGTCACGTCCCGCGACGGCGGCCGCACTTGGCAGAACCTCACCACCACGCACGTCGACGAGCAGCCGTTCTTCAACGACAAGCCCTCACTCACCGCCGACCCGATCCGCAAGGGCACCGCCTACCAGGTCTGGGACCGCCTCGACAACGCCCCACCCGGCCCCAGTTCCCTCGACGGTCCCGGCTACATCTCCCTCACCCGCGACGGCGGCCGCACCTGGAGCAAGGCCCGGCCGTTCGTCGACACCAGCACCGTGCCCAACACCCAGACCATCGGCCATCTGATCGTCGTCGACCAGCGCACCGGCACCCTGTACGACTTCTTCGACCGGATCACCTCCTCCGACGACCTGAGCACCGTCGTCGAAGCCCGCTACGAGATGGTCACCTCGACCGACGCCGGAGAGACCTGGAGCGCCCCGGTCACCGTGGCCCGGGACACCTCCGTACCGGAGGTCGACCCGAACGACCCCACCAAACTGCTGCGCGCCGCGGCCACCCTGCCGAGCCCGGCCGTCGACCCCAAGACAGGCACGCTGTACATGGCCTACGAGGGCTCGGACTTCTCCGGTGGAAAATTCGACTCCGTCCAGCTGGTGCGGTCCACCGACGGCGGACGCACCTGGGGGACCCCGGAGCTGATCAGCCCCAAGGGCGTTCCGGCCTTCTCACCGTCGATCGCGGTCGCCGAGCGGGGCACGGTCGCGCTCACTTACTACGACCTGCGCTTCCTCAAGCCCGGCAACACCACCACCCTGCCCACCGCCTACCAACTGGCCACGCTGCAGCACGGAAACCCGAAGCTCCGGACCGAACGACGGATCTCGCGGGTCTTCGACTGGCTGCAGGCGCCGTTCGCCGGGGGCTACTTCCTCGGCGATTACCAAGGCCTGGTGGCAGACGGCAAGGGAGTACGGCCGGTGCTCACCGAGACCCACTCCGGCGCACCACAGAACCGTACGGACGTGTACACCGGCAGTCTCCGCACCCGCTGACCGGCGCGGACGCCGTCGGCCGGCCCGACCGCCGACGGCTGCAGACAGGCCTCGGACCCACTCCGTGACCACGTTGGGCGGGGACGTTTGGCCGCGTCCCGCCCGGCGGGGCGGGCCTGCTGCTCCGGGGTCGCGTGGTTTCCCGGTCTGTCGGGCACGGAAGGGGCACGCGTGGGGCACGCCGGAGACCTGGCATTCGAAGATCCAACGCGCCGCCGGTCGCCCGCCCGCTAACGGTTGATCGGGATCTCATAGACGATCTCGCAATGAGCGACGGGCACCACGATGTCCGCCGTCTCCACGGGCCGCCCCTGGTCGCTGTAGTACGTCCGCCGGATGTGCGTGACGAGCGCGGCCTTCTGGATGCCGAGCAGTGATGCCTCCTCGGCAGTCGCCTGCCTTGGCTCCGGCTGCTCCACGCCGGGGCTGACGGTGACCCCGATTACGGCCATGCGGTTCACAACGCCCGCCCCCGCGTGGGGCCCTCCCTCAGGGACGACGACGAGAGTGCCGGCGGTGTGGTCGTACGGCTCCCAACTCGTCGACAGCTGCACTGGCCTGCCGTCCGCCAGGAACTCGTACGTCGTCCGGACACACAGCTCGCCCTCGGCGATTCCGAGCCGCGCCGCGACCTCCGCCTGAGAAGGTGCGGCCTACGGCCGCGTAAACCTTGGCAGCTCGCGGCGCTCGCGCGCGACGGCGTTCGGGAGCTCCCGCCCGCCGCGTGCTTCCGGGCCGACTCGGACCTAGCGTGCCCGACGGGTCGGCACAGTCCCTGTGACTCTCCCGGCTACGCTCGCGCGGGAGCGCCCCGCGGCGCGTGGCTGCGGGGCGCCTTGTGGGGTTTAGTCGACCTTCTCCCCGTTGTGCGTACCGCCCTTGCAGAGGTTGTTCGCCAGATCGGCCGTTCCGCCGCCCTGCTTGCACTCAGAAGGGGTGACGTAGGATCGGGCACCCTGTGCGGTGGCGGCGGTGGCGGTGGCGGCGCCTGTGAGACCGAGTCCGGCGAGGGCTGCCGTGGCGATGACGGCGGCGAGGATTCGTCGAATGCGCATTTGGTTTCCCTTTCACGGATTGCCTCGGTTGGGGCACTAGCAAGCTTGATCTTCACCCATGTGGGTGGCACGTCATGTTGCGCCATTCGGGTGACAGTACTGTCGAGTGCGGGGTCGGTGACGCGACCCGTCGGACAGGCCCTAGAACGAAGAGACCACCCCGGCCGGATGGGTGGTCTCTTCGCTATTCTGGAGGGGGCAGCGTTCGCAACCGGCCCAATGCTAAAGGCTGTCCCATAACCGATCTTTGACGTACGGGTCTGCTGCAGGTTCGGGTGGCAGGTTCGGTCACGCGGCCTGGAGCAGGTTGTGCAGGCGGGCGATGCCGAGCATGGCGGTATGGACGCCGTCGCCCTTCAAGCGGCAGTCGCGGAGGATCTTCCAGGTCTTCATTCGCGCGAAGACGTGTTCAACGCGGGCGCGGACGCGCTTGTGGGAGTGATTGTGCTCCTGTTTCCAGGCACAGAGGTCGCCGCCGGCGGGGCGGCGGTGCGGGATGACCAGGCCGGTGCCCTGGTACCCGTCGTCAGCGATGGTGGTCGTCTTGCCCACCGCGGCGGCACCCGACTCGGTCCACGCTTTGCAGTCATTGCGGTTGCCCGGCAGTGGGCGCCCGACGGCAACGACCAAGCGGGTGTCAGCGTCGACGACGACCTGGTGGTTGGTCGAGTAGCGATAGTTCTTCGACTGTGCGGCGATGGAGCGGTCCCGGGTGGGCACCAGTGTGCCGTCCACGATCAACACGGTGCCAGGGCGGAATCGATGGCGAGCCTTGAGGGCAAGCAGTGGGCCAATGTGCCGCAGCATGCGGTCGGCAGCAGACTTGGATACGCCGAAGAGAGGCGCGAGCTGCCGCAACGTCAGGTTCGTCCGCCAGTATGCGGCGACCAGCAAGACGCGGTCCTCAAGGGAGAGGCCCCAGGGTCGTCCCGCACGTACTTCATCGGCGCCCTCGCGACGCAGCGCAGCGATCACCGTGCGGAATTCACGGGGAGCCAGCCCGGTGAACGGGAGTATCCATGATGCTTCCGATGCGGTGATCACACGAGGCATCCCGCGATCATCGCATCGGCCAGGCCGATCCTCCCGCCTTGAGACAGCCAGCCGTGGCCCGGGCGCCCCTGCGGGGAATGCCGCTGTCCTCTGCCATGCTGCGTCCGTGGCTACTCCTGGCTCCCGCACGAAGACGACCGATGTCTGGGCGCTGCCCGAGGACGAGCAAGGCATCGGGCAGCGCATCAGCGAGGCCTTGCCGCAATCCGGCTGGCTCTGCAGCCACCCCGGCCCGAAGGGCCTTCACCAGGTGCACCCGCATCCCTCGCTCGGGGAGGCCCTGAGCTGCGGTGGCCGGCAAGCATTTCTGCTCCTGCCCGCTGGAGCTCGGGCACCGGAGGACGTCCTGGTGGACAAGGCAGTCGCCCCGACACCTGGATTTCCGTCGCCCAGGTGTCCGATGAGCTGACCGTTTCCAGGCAGGGCCAGATCGCAGACCGGTACGACGCCGCCGTGGAGAAACTCGTCGACCACTCTGCGGATGTCCGCCGGGGAGCCATTTATTCCATGCAGAGCATCATGACCGATTCTCCCCGGACGCAGCCCGCGGTGATCGACATGCTGTCCAAGTACATCCGTGACCGCACCTCCAAGAAGTCCACAAATGTGGCGAACAGCCCCGATGTCCAGGCAGCGCTTTATGCACTCGTCAACCGCGACCCTTCCCATGACGCGAATGCCGTCATCGACCTCAAAGGCGTCCGCTTCCGGGAGGTGAGACTCAACGGCGCGGATCTGTCCAAGGCAGACCTCCGCGGAGCCGTTCTCTCCGGTAACGACTTCGAGAAGGCCGATCTCTCTGGTGCGAACCTGGAGTCAGCCGTGTTGAGCGGCACGAATCTGACCGGAGCCAATCTGACGAACGCATCCATCAGGCATGCGGACCTCCGGGACGCGGACCTGACGGGGGCTGACCTGGGCACGGCGAACGTGGCCGGAGCGAAGCTGGAGCGCGCAAATCTGACCGGGACCAGATGGGACGGCGCGGACCTGACCGGAGTGCACCGGCCGGAAGGAGATCTGCCCTATGTCACGTCGAGTACGACCTCGGAGACGCCGCGATCCAGGGCATCCGACGGCGCGTGAGGCGAGACCATGCACCGCCACGGCTCCGCAGCGCCGTGCCCACAGCCTGTTCTCGTCACCCTCCCCATGAGGAAGGCCCAACTTTTTCGATCCTGATCGACAAGGGGGCTCAGTCATGCCGGGCCCGAAGGCCGGGAGCCCTGTTGCAGGGCCATCAAGAAGGTAACGGGGGCGAACTTGCAGGTCCGTCGCCCGTGGACCGGGGTAAGCCGGGTTCCAAGATGCACGTCCTGTCGGACGCGAACGGACTGCCCCTACGCGTCGGACTCTCTGCGGCCAATACCCATGACAGCCTCGGGCTGAAGCCGATGGTGGCCCATTTCCACATAGGACACGAATCCCACAGCGACCATTCCAAGCCTCAACGCCTGCACGCCCACAAAGCCTACGACTTCCCCGACCTGCGCCGATGGCTGCACAGCCAGCACATCGGCGTCCGCATCGCCCGCAAGGGAATCGACTCAAGCGAACGACTGGGCCGCCGTCGGTGGGTTATCGAGCGCACCATCTCCTGGCTGACCGGCTACCGCCGCCTGTCACCCCGATATGGGCGACATCCCCGCAACTACCTGGCCTTCCTCGGCCTCGCCGCCGCCATCTGCTGCTACAAACGCCTCCTCAAACTGACCATGCAGGACACGGTGTAAGTAACCATTTGTGAAAGCCTCGCGGTAAGTGGCTCCCTGCACCTTGCGCTCCAGGAGGTCTATCGGAATGGTAGGCGGTGTCAAATGGGCTGGAATCGCTGGTATCAGGGGGAGAGCAGCATGGGTCGTTTGTCACACGTTGCAGTAGCCGCCGCATTAGGCCTGGGCACGGCGGTCCTTCCGTCCGCGGCGCACGCCGCTACAGGCACGGTGACGCCGAATGCGGTGATCAACCACAGTTGCGGACTGAACGTCAGTGCCCACCAGGGCTATCTCAGCCCGCCGGTGACTGAGCGTTCGGTCCACATCGGCTCCGCGGTGGTGGAATTGCGTGCCGGCGCCACTGCAGCGCAGGTGCTCGAGTGGGCACGGATCCGGGGGGCAAAGGTGGGCGACACGGTGTGGATGGACTGGTCGGACGACGGACGCCACAACTGGCATGTGTGCGGGCCGAACAGGGTCAGGACCGGGCACGACGCGCTCACCCGGGCCAACAACCCTGTCCGCGGCCGGTCCATGCGCGCCTGCGGCCATCATGCCGGGGTGACCAAGTGCACAAGTTGGGACTGACCGCGCCTCGCGATTGCCGTCTTTCTGAAAGGGGCGGCGACGTCAGTCGGTGGCATACCGCAGCCTGAGTCAAGCCGCCCGTGTCCTGTGCCAGCGAACCTTGACCGCTTGCCATCGGAGATTGAGCGGTGGGGGCCAGGTGCCCTCCGGCGAGTTGAGGATGTAATCAGGCGTGAAGGCCCGGTCTACCTGACCGGGCCTTCATCTTCTCCTTCGTCAGGCATGTCCAGGTACCGAGGGTTCCCTGGGGGCGGGGCCTGCGTAGGGGCCATGAGTTCGGTGAGGAGCCTGCTCAGGTCATCCGTGGATATCGCCAAGCCCAGGGTCTGCAAGATACGCAGAGCACAGTCCCGGATGGACTGAGCGTCCTTCTCGGGCGCCGCCGTGCTCCTAATTTCGTCACACACTCGGCTGAACTGCTCAGCGCTGATTGTTGGCCGACAGACTGGTTGCGCCATGGTGCGCTCCTCCTGGAAGAAGGGGCCGTTCCACCCGCTCTTCCAGAAAAGCGCTGAGCACACCCCAACGGCAACTGGAGAGAGTCAGTGCGCAGGCGCTCGACCAGACCCGCTCAGACTTCGTTGGCACGCGCTCAAGATGCGCTGTCGCAGGACAGCCCGGCTGGCGGGTGCGTAGACCCAGCCGGAACAGACCTAGAATCGAACGTGTGAACGATGGCCGGCCGTCCCGCTTGGAACTAGCGTCAGCAGGAGGGCGGGGTTGGTCACGAGCACAGCATGGCGTACCGCCCGGTCGGGCAGGGCGTCCACGAAGTGATCGAGGCAGGTGCCGTAGGAGTGGATGTCGTGCTCGTGGCTGACCCAGGGCCAGTCGCTGCCCCACACCAGCCGGTCCGGAGCGGTTGCCGCCAGGAGCCGTGTCCACGTGGTCAGTTGATCAGCTGGGGGGCGGTAAGGAGCGGACAGCTTCAGCCAGGTGAGGCCGGTTTCGAGGGCACGCAGTACCGCGTTGGCGCCCGGAGTCTGAATGCCGGCCACCATGCCGAAATGGTCGATGACCAGTTCAGCACCGGTGCGCAGGATCGCGTCGGCCAGGGTGGACAGGTGCTCGTCCTCGATGAGCACCTCCACGTGCATGCCGCAGTCTCGCGCCGTGGCGAACAGCCGTTGGTAGGGGGTGGATGCCGGGTCGGGGAAGGAGGTGCGTTTCGACCAGTTGAGGCGTATCCCCATGATGCCCTTCGCCCTCAGCGTGAGCAGTTCGCTCTCGCCGGTGTCGACCGGGACGGACGCGGTGCCGCGCAGCCGGTCCGGCGCGACGGCGAGGGCGTCGAGGAGGAGGCCGTTGTCGGTGCCGTAGAAGCTCGGCGCCGTCAGCACGCCGTGCGAGAGGCCGTGGGCGTCCAGGAGCGCCAGGTACTCGCCGACGGGGGAATCATGGGCGGGACGGGAGTGGCGGTCGGCGGCCAGGGGCGCGTCGCCGCGCAGCACGTGGGCGTGTGTGTCCACCCCGGTGACCGGGATGAGCGCCGGTGACCTCGGAGGCGTGGGCAGAGCGGTCATGCTGTCAGGTCCTTGCCCCGTGCCTCCGGGATACGCAGGAACAGCGCGCCGCTGACCAGCGCGGTCAGGATCATGTAGGCGGCGAACCAGGAGCTGTGGCCGCTGGTGGTGAGGCGGGCGAGCAGGTAGGGCGCGGTGCCGCCGAAGAGCGCCGAGGAGACATTGTGTGCGATGCCGACCCCGGTGGAGCGGACGCGGGTGGGGAACTGTTCCGCGAGGAAGGCTGCCGAGATGGCGCTGTAGCCGGAGAAGACGGTCAGGCCGAGCAGCATGATCCAGAATAGCGTGACCGCGTTCCCGATCGTGATGCCCGCGACCAGTGGATAGCCGAGCAGCACGAAGCCGGCGGAGTAGCCGATGAGCAGCGGTTTGCGGCCGATGCGGTCTGACAGCCATCCGGTCAGTGGTTGCAGGAACAGGAAGATCAGCAGGGCGCAGGTGCTGGCCCCGAACACGCCGTTGGCCGAGATGCCGGTCTGGTGCGCGTGGCTGGGCAGGTAGGAGGTGATCGTCCAGAAGGTGATTGAGCCGAGCGAGGTCATGCCGATCACCCGCAGGATGGTGAACACGGTGCGGGGCGGCTGCGGTTGGGCGTGGCTGTTTTGGTGGCGCTGCTGGTCGAGGAAGACCTCGGACTCGTGGACCGTACGGCGCAGATACAGCCCCCACAGGGCCGAGGCGGCGCCGACGAGGAACGGGACGCGCCAGCCCCAGGAGGCCATTGTGCTATGGCTCAGGGTGGAGCTGAGTATCCAGCCCAGGACTGAGGCGGCCAACAGACCGCAGGTCAGGCTCACGTAGTGCAGGCTGCTGACCAGGCCCCTTCGGCGCGGCTCGGCGATCTCGCTCAGGAAGATCGGGGAGGCTCCGTAGTCGCCGCCCACCGAGACGCCCTGGACCAGGCGGGCAAAGGTCAGCAGCACTGGGGCCCAGATGCCCACCTGATCGTAGGTCGGCACCACGCCGATCAGGAGGGAGCCGAGCGCCATGAGCACGATGCTCAAGGTGAGTGCCGCCCGCCGGCCGCGCCGGTCGGCGAAGGCTCCGATGAACGCGCCGCCCAGAGGGCGCATCGCGAATCCGACGCCGAAGACGGCGAGCGCGCTCAGCAGCGACGAAGTCCCCGATCCGCCGAATACCTGCTTGCTGAAGAGCACGGCAAACGCCGAGTAGGCGGACCAGTCGAACCTTCCAGAGCATTGCCGATCGTCGCAGCTCCCGCCGTCCTGGCCAGTCCAGTCCGGGACTCAGTGGTTCTGGGCAGTATGGATGAGGCTGGAGAGACCATCTGGATCCTCCTGTATACAGGCTGTTTTTTCATTGTGTTGAGATGATGTACAGTCTGTTTGGAGCCCGTGTCAACACCATCGGAAGAGTCTGCGGAGGGGACAATCGTGGTCACACAGAGCGATCTGGCCTACGAGGAACTGCGGTCGGAAATCGTGCACTGGCACCTTCCGCCCGGGACGCACCTGAATGAAGTCCAGCTCGCGGAGCGGCTCGGCGTGTCGCGGACGCCACTGCGCCAGGCCATCCAGCGACTCGCCAACGAGGGTCTGGTGCGCACCTTTCCCGGACGCGGATCGCAGGTCACCGAGATCGCATTGCAGGACGTCGTCCATCTGTTCCAGATGCGGGAAGCTCTGGAGCCTTACGCGGCCAGGCTGTGCGCCCGCCGGCCGGACCGGGTGCGATTCGGTGGGCTGGTGGCCGACTTCGATGAGCAGCGGGCCCAACTCGATGCGGGGGGCCCGGCCGACGGCGACTACAGCCGCTACTACGCCCTAATCGGCGAATTGGACACAGCGATCGACGACGGCGCGAACAACCCCTACCTGCAGGCGAGTCTCAGCGGACTGCGCGGCCACCTGCAGCGGTTGCGTCAGATCGCCCGGCGACGTCCCTCCCGCATGCTGCAGACCGTCTCGGAGCACCTTGCGATATGCGCGGCGATCCACGACGGCAGCGAGTCCGAGGCCGCGCAGGCCACCGCCGCCCACATCAACAACAGCCTCCGCAACATCCTCGCCGCGATGGTCGAGGACGTCGGCGGCCAAGGCCTAGCCGGACACCTCTCCTCCGGCGGGACCGCCGGGGACGCGGTACGGAGCTAGGCGGCGCCTGCCAGTCACATGCTGCCCGGCGTGGCCAACGCGCTCACCGCGCGCACCGCCGAGGACCTCGGCTTCAGCGCCGTCTACGTCACCGGCGTGAGCAACACTTTCTTCGGGCTGCCCGACATCGGTCTGCTCTCCCTCGCGGAGATGGCTGACCACGTCCGGGCGATCGGTGACGCCGTGGAAGTGCCCGTCGTCGTGAACGCCGACACCGACTTCGACAACGCCGTCTCCGTCGGCCGGACCGCCCGGAACGTGTGGGGTGCTGGTCCGGAAACGCAGGAGGGACCATGAGCACGGTCCGAACCACCCGGGAACAGGTCCGCGAGGAGCTGACTCGGAAGATCAAGGAGGAGGCGCGGCGGCGGCTGGCTGTTGAGGGTGCACAGCGCTTGTCGCTGCGCGCGGTGGCCAGAGAGTTGGGGATGGCATCCTCGCCGCTCTACGGCACTTCCCAGCCATGAGGACCTCCTGACGGCATTGATCATTGACGCTGACAACGCCTATGGCACGTTGGGCGAGCAGTTGGAGAAGGCCTTACCCAGACCCGGCGAGGTCGGCCGTCGATGCCCGGTTTCGCGAGCACAAGCACGCCGAGGTGATCGCCAGCATGCCCGGCATCGGCCCCCTTCCGGGCGCCGAGTTCCTCGCCGCGACCGGAGGGGACATGACGGCCTTCGACCGCCCGGACCGCCTCGCCGGCGTCGCCCCGCTCCACGTGACACGGGCAAGATCAGCGGCAACCTGCACCGGCCCAGACGTTACAGCCGACGCCTCCAGCGCGTCTTCTACACCTCCGCATTGATCAGTATCCGCTGCTGCGAGGAGTCCCGCCGCTTCTACGACCGCAAGCGCGCCGAGGGCAAGCGACACACCCAGGCCGTCCTCGCACTCGCCCGCCGACGCGTCAACGTCCCATGGGCAACCGCTACGTGACGGACGGTGCTATGAACCCGTACCCCCGCTACGAAGGCTGCTTGACAAGACGATTAGGAATCGTCGGATGGGCGTCAGGCTGGTGGATCGTGCTGTTGTGACTGCCCTACCTCGCCGTGTCGAGCGTGTTCGCCTTCATACGGCTGCTGCCGATGAGCGCCGCGGACAAGGACATCGAGATCTCGACGCTGCGCCACCAACTGGCTGTCCTACAGAGGCAGATCGACAGGCCGCGTCACCCCAGCGGACCGCGCTTTCCCGGCGGCGCTCCTCCACCGGCTCCCCAGGCCAAAACTTCGGCAGCTGCACTTGATCGTCTCGCCGGAGACGGTTCTGAGGTGGCACCGTGCCCTCATGCGCCGTCGCCACGCTGACGCCTCCCGTCGCAAGCGGTCTGGCAGGCCGCCGACCCGTCGCAGTATGCAAGGCCCCCGTCCTGCGCTTGGCCCGCCAGAACAGCTCCTGGGGGTATCGGCGCATCCACGGCGAACTCGCCATGCTCGGTATCAAGGTGGCACCCTCCACGGTCTGGGAGATCCTCCGAGCGCACACGGCATCGAGCCAGCGCCCGAACGGGACCGTCAGGCCTGGGCCGCGTTCCTGCGCGGCCAAGCCCACGCGATCCTGGCCTGTGACTTCTTCACCGTCACTACCCTTAACGGACCGACCCGTCTTCGCCGTCATCGAGCACGCCAACCGCCGCATCCGCATCCTCGGCGGACCGACCACCCCACCGAGGACTGGGTCACCCAGCTCGCCCGAAACATGGTCATGGATCCTCAGGACGCCAGCGCCAGGGTGAAGTTCCTGATCCGGGACCGGGATGTTCGCTACCCGGCGGCCTTCGACGCTGTTCGGCAGGCCGAGGGTGTCGAGGTCGTGCAGGGCGGTGTCCTGATGCCGCGCATGAACGCGATCATGGAGCAGGGGGCGCCTCCCGGCCGAAGGCTGGGGGCGGGTGCGATCGCGTCGGACCGGGCTCCTCGAGCGCACCCTCATGTGGAACCAGGCCCACCTACTCCACGCGCTACGCGACTACGAGCAGTTCTACAACAAGCACAGGTCCCACCGCACTCTCGCAAGTGCCGCTCCGCTATGTCCCGTGCCCGAACCGATCACCGATCCCGACCGGCTCACTCACCTCGAGGTCTGCCGACGCGACCGCCTCGGCGGCATCCTGCACGAGTACCAGCGAGTGGCCTGACCAGCACGGACGTGTGTTCTTGGCACCTACAGCGCCCACGCGCCGGCCTGAGCGAAGGTCGGCGTGAGCCGACCAGTAGCGAGCCAGTGGCCATGAGGACGATGCTCAAGACCACGGCGGAGCGTCGCCCGCGGCGGTCGGCGAAGGCGCCGATCAGAGCGCGGCCCAGCGGGCGCATGAGAAAGCCGACCCCGAAGACGGCGAGAGCGCTGGGGAGGGCCGAGTCGCCACGCCCACCGAAGATCTGCAGGCTGAAGATGGCTGCGAAGGCGGAGTAGGTCGACCAGTCGAACCACTCCAGAGCGTTGCCGATGGTTGCCGCGCCGACGGCGCGGGCCAGGGCTTTCCAGGAGAAGTGGGAGGTCGGAGGCAGCGTCGATGCCGAGGCGACCAGTTCTGTATACAGCCTGTTTTTTCTATGGGTACCTGCGGTGTACAGTAGGCATCGATGACAGTCAATACCTGCGAGTCACTGAAGGGGAATGATCACTCGTGGCACAGAGCACCCGGGCGTACACCGAGCTGCGGTCCCTGATCGTCCGCTGGGACCTGCCGCCCGGCAGCCCGCTCAACGAGGTCCAACTGGCCGAACGCCTGGGAGTCTCACGCACCCCGTTGCGCCAGGCCATCCAGTGCCTCGCCCACGAGGGCCTCGTGCGGCTCACCCCGGGGCGGGGCGCCCAGGTCAGCGAGATCACCCTTCAGGACGTCGTCTCCCTCTTCCAGATGCGAGAAGCCCTGGAGACGCACGCCGCCAGGCTGTGCGCCCGGCGCCCCGACCGGCCCAGGTTCGCCGAGCTGCAAGCGGCTTTCGAGGCTCAGCGGACCCGGTTCGAGGCCGGAGAGCCTGAAAACGGCGACTACGGCTCGTACTACGCACTGATCGCCCAACTGGACGAGGCAATCGATGCCGGCGCCATGAACCCCTACCTTCTGTCGAGTCTGGCCGGACTGCGGGGCCACCTGGAGCGTCTGCGCCAGATCGCCCGCTGGCGCCACGCGCGGATGCTGCAGAGCGCCGCCGAGCACCAGGCCATCTGTGCGGCCATACAGGAGGGCAACGAGTCCCTGGCAGCCCAGGCCGCGGCCGTGCACATCAACAACAGCCTTCGCAACATCCTGGCGGTGTTGGCGGAGGACGTCGGCGCAGTGAAGCCACAGGCCTCCTGACCGCCCGTCACGACGACTGACAAGGAACGATCCCATGAACCGGACCCCTCTGAGAGAACTGATCCACACCGAGGGCGGCCTGGTACTGCCGGGTGTGGCCAACGCACTGACCGCCCGGATCGCCGAGGATCTGGGCTTCCCCGCGGTCTATCTCACAGGAGCCGGCGTCGCCAACACATTCCTCGGGCTGCCCGACATGGGCCTGTTGTCCCTGTCGGAGATGGCGGACCATGTCCGGGCCGTCACCGACGCCGTGGAGGTCCCTGTGATCGTCGACGCGGACACCGGTTTCGGCAACGCCGTCTCCGTGGCCCGTACCGTGCAGGTGCTGGAGAAGGCGGGAGCCGCCGGAATCCAACTGGAGGACCAGGTCGCGCCGAAGCGGTGCGGACACTTCGACGGCCAGGAGGTCATCTCCCTCACCGAGATGCAGCAGAAGATCCACGCCGCCGTCGAGCACCGCAGCAGCGAAGAGACCTGCATCATCGCCCGCACCGACGCCCGCGCCCAGCACGGCCTTTCCGAAGCGCTCAAGCGCGCTGCCGGGTACGCCGAGGCCGGAGCGGACATCTTGTTCATTGAGGGACTGCACTCCCAAGAGGAGCTGGCCCAGGCCGGCGAGGCCGTCCCTGACGTGCCGAAGGTGGCCAATCTCGTGGAGGGGGGCAAGACCCCTCTGCTTCCCAAGGACGACCTGGTGGCCATGGGCTACTCGATCATCCTGTTCGCCAACGCCGCCATGCAGGGCGCCATTCGCGGAAGCCAGAAAGTCTTGCGCGCCCTGCGCGACACAGGCTCCCTCGACTCGGTCATCACCGAGCTCACCCCGTGGGAGGAACGTCAACGCCTCGTGCGCAAGCCGCACTTCGACCAGCTCGAGCTGCGTTACAGCACCGAGACCGCCTGACACGGCCAACCGCAAGTACATCAGGCCAGACCTGTCAGGACCAGGACGATCACCGTGGTTACCGTACCCGTCAAGAGCTGGAGAGCACTGCATTGGGCGCCAACCAAGACGTCTTCCACACCGCCGACAAGCTCGCCAGGGTCGCAGTGGCCGAACTGGCCGACGTCGTCACCGTCGAGGTATCGGAGCTGATGCTGCGCGGCGAAGCGATTCCGCCCGGTCCCTTCTGCAAGAGCGCACCGCTTCGACGTGCCGCCTTCCAGTCCGCACCGGGAGCCACGCTCAGGCCCGCCTACGCCGTCGGTGAGATGGCCCGGATCCCGGCAGCGACCCCCTATCGGAAGAGCCTCACCGACCTGCGCCCACGCCTCATCCGTGACCTGCAACGGGACGGCCGGTGGCTCGCTCGTGAGTCCGCTCTTGCACGGGCCGTTCGGACGGCACAGGCACACTCCCTCATAGTGATCCCCCTGGTCGCCCGGGGCGTCGTCCTTGGCCTGGTCGACCTGTATCGGCGGGCCGATTCCGCTCCGTTCGACATCGGCGACCTCGAGGCGGCCATCACGTTCGCGGACCGCGCTGCGCAGTGTCTGGACATCGTCCGTAACCGCATTCAAGAGCGCGCCCACGCGCGGCTCCTTCAACGCGCCCTCCTTCCCGAAGTCCTTCCTCCCCTCAGCGCGCTCGATGCTGCCGAAGGGCACGTCCCGGCGGATGGCTCAGGCGGCGAGTGGTTCGACGTCATCCCCCTGTCCGGCGCGCGGGCGGCCCTGGTGGTGGGAGCAGCAGAGGGACAGGGCGTCGGCACTGCGCTCGGCATGAGCCAGTTGAGGGCGATGATTGTCGCGCTCGCCGTACAGGATCTGGAGCCGGACGAGATTCTCGCGCGTCTGGACGAGGTGGCAACCCGCCGGGCGCGGGAACACACAGGTGCCGGCCGACACCCGTTCGACCTGAAGTACGGCGGATCCCGCTGCCTGTGCGTGGTCTACGACCCCGTCACCGGGCGCTGCACCTCGTCCGCGGCAGGCGGTTCGCGGCTGGTGATCCTCTCCCCGGACGGCATCGTCAGCGTGCCTGGCCTGGCCTGTCACCCGCCCCTGGGCGCCGATGACCATCGTTTCGAGAGCACCGAGGTCGACGTACCTCCGGGTGCCGTCCTGCTCCTGGACAGCGGCGGCACGGACGAATCGCGCCCCGACACGCACGCGACCGCGGAGCGCCTTCACGAGGTGGTGAGCCGATCCGGACTCGATGCGCGGTGGATCCTCGAATGTGTCCGTGGCGTCGTGGGCCCGGGCCACGAACCGGCCCTGCTCACCGCCCGCACCCGGGTGCTGGACGACAAGAACGTCGCACAACTGGCCTTCCCGCACGACGCCTCCGCGGTCGCCGCTGCCCGTACCTGGACGAGCCGACAGTTGGCGGCATGGAAGCTCGACGAACTCGCCTTCACCACAACCTTGGTCGTCAGCGAATTGGTCACCAACGCCATCCGCTACTCCACCGGGCCGATAGAACTGCGCCTGATCAATGACGATCACACACTCATCTGCGAAGTTTCCGACACCAGCAGTGCCACACCCCATCTGCGGAAGACGGGCCCGAGCGATGAAGGCGGCCGCGGACTGTCCATCGTCACCGAACTCACCCGGCACCACGGCACACGCCACACCGCTCACGGCAAGACCGTCTGGACCGAGCAGCCCCACTCGGAATGAGTCCGCATACCCGGGCCTTCGACCACTCGGTGAATGTCCACCGACACGGTCCAGTCGATGTCGTCGTCGGCGTCCGCCGCTGCCAGGACGGCCGCGAGGATCGTCGCCCGGTCAGCCGCGCGAGGTGGTTTCCCTGACCCAGGGCAGTGCGAACCGCTCCAGCAACACCAGAGCGAAGTAGAGCAGGATGCTCATCAGCCCGATCAGCATGATCGCGGCCCAGGCGGTGGCGGTGTCGCCGACCCCGCCTGCCTGAACGATCAGATAGCCCAGCCCGCTCTCACCGGCCTGGAACTCGCCGATGACCGCACCGATCGCGGCCAGCGGCATGGCCACTTTCAGCCCGACGAAGATCTGCGGCAGCGCGGCGGGCAACCGCACCTTCCGGAACGCCTGCCAGCGGGAGGCGTCCAGCGAGCGCGCCAACTCGGCCAGGTCCGCGGGGGTCGATGTGAGGCCGGTCGCGGTGGACAGCACGATCGGGAAGAAGCAGAGCAGGAAGACCATGGTCAGGACCGGCTTCTGCCCCCAGCCGAGCGCCCCCACCAGCAGCGGCCCGAGGGCGATCTTCGGAACCGCGTTGACGGCGACCAGCAGCGGCGTGAACATTCGCTCCAGGACCCGCGAGCCCGCCAGTGACAGACCGATCAGAACTCCGCAGGCGCTGGAGAGAACGAACCCGACGACCGTCTCCACCGTGGTGTCGCCGGTGTGCTCCAGGAACCGGCCCGGGGCCGCGGTGAACGCTGAGAGCACGGCACCCGGCGGAGGCAGCACCGCCGGGTGGATCACCTCCAGCGCCGACGTGAGCAGCCACCACACACCGAGCGCGACCAGCAGCCCGGCCAACGGCAGCAGCACGACACCGATGCCGGTTCCGCGCTGCGGTCCCGGTCCCGGTCCCGGTCCGACTCGCGGCACCGGCTCCGGGCCCGCCGCCGGGGCCTGCTGCGGCTTTGAGAAGTCGGTCATCCCATCCGTCTCCCGGCGCGGCGCGATCAGCCCTTCGGCACGAGGTCGAAGTCGATGATCTGATCAGGGGTCATTCCCTTGGGCAGCGCGCCCGCATCCTCCAGGATCGAGATGCTCCTCGCGACCCGCGCGGAGTCGAGCGTCCCGATCGTCGCGCCGGAACCGTCCGGCCTGACGTACTCGGCCATCAACTCCAACTCCGCGGCCGCGGCGGCCGGATTCGTGACGTCCACGTTCCGCTTCAGGATCTCGGAGGCCTCCTTCGTGTGGGCGAGGCTGTACTCCAAGCCCTTGAGCAGCGCATTGCTGAACCGCTTCACCATCTCAGGATCCTGCTCGGCGATCTTCGTGGAGGTGATCAGCACGTTCCCGTAGAGATCGGGTATCACGTCGCTGTACGGCAGCAGGACGGCCTTCTTCTTGGTCACCGTCTCGATGGTCGGCTTACCCACCACGAACTGCCCGATGCCGTCCACCGAACCGCTGGCGAGCGTGCCCATGAGCGTCTGTGCCTCACCATTGACCCAGGTCACCTTGGAGGCGTCCACTCCGGCCAGTCGGGCGTACGTCGGGAAGAGGTTGCGCACGACGGAGCCGGGTGTGTCGGCGAGCCGTTTGCCCGCGAGGTCCTTCGGTGCGGCGATGCCGCTGCCCTCGGTGGTGGCGATCGCGGCCATGGTGTGCTGCTGGATGGCGGCCACCGCGACGAAGTCCTTCGCCTGGCCGCCGCCCATGTGCAGCAGACCGCCTGTCAGGTCGATGGGGCCGAACTGCGCCTGGCCACTCACCACGGCCGGGATGACGCCGCCGGTGCCCTGGCCCGGCTTGATCTCCACGTCGAAGCCGGCCTCTTCGAAGTACCCCTTGTCCTTCGCGACCCAGGCGTACGCGTCCCGGCCGAAGTTACCGAACGAGGTCAGATAGGTGACCTTCTTCAGTGCCTTGCCGTCGCCACCGGCACCTGCGTCGGAATCCGAGCCGCCACACCCCGAGACCAGTGCCAGCGCTGTGGCCAGGGCCATCGCCGCGACCGTACGGGCGAACCTGTTCATGCGCACAGTGTTGTCCTTTCCGACCGCCGACTGTGCCGAGGGCATGACACTTGGTGCGGGCAACAGCGTACGATGGCCCGGCAGTTGTGGGCCAGGTGTGCGGCAGTGGGGCTTCAGAGACCGGCCGACAGGTACCGCTCAGCGGCCCGCTCCGGGTAGCCTGACCGGGCGTCACGAACCGGCCGGCACGACGATCGCCAGTTGATGGGGAGACCGCCGGATGATCAGACTCACCGGTGTGTCCCGGAGCTTCACCAGCCGGTCCGGTTCGACGGTGGCGCTCCAGGACATCGGCCTTCACATCGCCGAGGGCGAGTTCGTGGCGGTGGTGGGCCGGTCCGGGTGCGGCAAGTCCACCCTGCTCCGGCTGATCGCCGGGCTGCTGCGAGTCACCGAGGGCGAGATCACCATCGGCGGCGAACAGGTCAACGGAGCCCGGCGGGATGTCGCCATGCTGTTCCAGCGGCCGGCCCTGCTGCCCTGGCGGTCCGTCCTCGACAACGTCCTACTGCCCGTGGAGATCTTCCGCTGGCGCAAGTCGGAGCACCGCGACCGGGCGTACCGGCTGCTGGAGACGGCCGGACTGAGCGGCTTCGAGAAGCACCGGCCGCACGAGCTCTCCGGCGGGATGCAGCAGCGTGTCGCACTGTGCCGGTCGCTGATGGGCGAGCCCCGGGTGCTGCTCATGGACGAGCCGTTCTCCGCACTCGACGCGCTGACCCGCGCTGACCTCGCGGTGGAGCTGCAACGCATCCACATCGAGAACGCGTCCACCGTCGTCTTCGTCACCCACTCGATAGACGAGGCCGTGCTGCTCGCCGACCGGGTGGTCGTGCTCAGCCCGCGCCCGGGCCGTATCCGCAAGACCGTCGACATCGCCATTCCCCGGCCGAGGACGCTGGGCCGAACGGCGCACCTGGACGAAGTGGCCCGGTGCACCGCCGATCTACACGAACTGCTGATGGAACGGGACATATCCACGTCGGTCGAAACGGAGGGATGATGACCGCGCGGGTCTGCGTCTTCACCGAGCCGCACCGCGGCGCCGACTACGAGGATCAGCTGCGCTTCGCGCAGCTCGTCGAAGCCTGCGGGTTCGAGGGGTTCTTCCGGGCCGATCACTACCAGGCGATGGGCGCCGATCCCGGGCTGCCCGGCCCCACCGACGCCTGGCTCACGCTGGGCGCGCTCGCCCGCGAGACCTCCCGGATCCGGCTGGGCACCCTGGTCACCTCGGCCACCTTCCGGCTGCCGGGCCCGCTGGCCGTGACGGTGGCGCAGGTGGACCGGATGAGCGGGGGACGGGTCGAGCTGGGCCTCGGCGCCGGTTGGTACGAACGGGAGCACACCTCGTACGGCATCCCGTTCCTGCCCGCCCAGGAGCGCTTCGACCGGCTGGAGGAGCAGCTGGCCGTGATCACCGGCCTGTGGCGCACACCCGTCGGCGAACACTTCAGCTACCACGGTGACCACTACCAACTGCTTGACGCGCCCGCCCTGCCGAAGCCCGTCCAGGTGCCGGCGCCGCCGATCATCGTCGGGGGCCGAGGGTTCAAGCGCACCCCGCAACTTGCCGCTCGGTATGCCGACGAGTTCAACATGCCCTTCAAGTCGGTGGCGGAGACTGCCCGGGCGTACCTACGAGTCGCCGAGGCATGCGAACGGACCGGCCGGGCCGCCGCCGCTCGGCCACCGCTGGTGCTCTCGACCGGTGTCGTGGTCGCGATCGGCCGCACCGACGCGGAGGCGCGACGGCGTGCCGCGCCCCTGCACGTCAAGAGCGCGCTGCCGCCGGAGGACCCGGTGATCGGCTCCCCGGCCCAACTCGTGGACCGGCTCGGCGAGTTCGCCGCCATCGGAGCAGTCCGTTTCCATCTCCGGCTGATCGACTTCACCGACCTCGACCACCTGGAACTCATCGCAGACGAGGTGCTTCCGCAGCTGTAACCCTTCTGTAAGTTCGACGCCTCCGCAACAGAGTGGCGGAATCGTCGCGTGATCTCCGTTTCCGGTCTCTGAGCCCACTTGGTCTGGTGGACGCTGCAGGGCCGCCCCCCCCGCCACTGACGCGACCTTGGACCCTGGCAGGCTGCAACCCCCTGGGTGTTGCAGCCGTGTACGCAGGTCGGACAGGTGGGACACCGGCGAGTCTCGCTGTCACACCCATTTGTGCAGGTCAGCGCTCTAACCGGACAGTCGGACACGTGGGACACTCCCTACGGCGCCGTGCGCCGACATTTCGCCTCTGACCTACGCGGGAACCGTGCGGGGCACTCTCGGAGCCAGGAGACTTTCCTCCACTATCTCGCCCAGGATGAAGTTCCCCGTGGGGCTGGACAGCCTGATACTGGGACGGTCGGTCCCGGAGGAAGCAGTTCCAGGTAGTGACGTGGCGACGCCGAACTGGCCATCGTCGCTATGGAGTCATATCCGCCGAACGAAGATACGCCCAAGGACGAAAGCCAGACTACTGACGTTAGCAATCTGGCTCTCACCTGTTCGGCTGAGAATTTGGACTCGCGACCTTTTCGTCCCGAACGCGATCAGGCGCCTGTGTGACCTTGATTCGTGGTCGCTGATCTCCTCGTTCGGCTCCAGTTTCGTCCCTCGTTTGGCCCCCCGTTTAGCCCCCGGCCACGGGGCTTCTCCGGCGCAGGTGGCTGGCCAGCACCCGCCAGAGCTTGTCCCGCTTGGTCGCCGTGGACACTGCGGCCTTTTCCTGGCAGCACGCGTCTGCACCGGCCTCCTCGTCGGCGAGTGTGGCCCGGCGGGAGAACGCGTCGCGTAGCGCGGCTGAAATGCGCCGGATTCTGCCAGATGTCGGTGCGCCCGTTTCTAGTTCGCGGGTGGCTGGGTGACGACGATCCGCCAGATCACCGAATCGGCTGCTGAGAACTTCCACGCCAGTTGGTGCATATGGGTGTGCGGTATCTCGGCGGTGAACACGCCGCTTCCGTCACCGCACTGGGACCCGGCGAGGGGCTTTCCGGTGGCGATGATGTTGAACTGGGAGGGGCCGGCGCATGTCCACTTCACCGTGATGGATGAGGCTTTCCCCGCCGACGCGGGAAGCGTGACACCGCCCGCTCCGTGTCCCGACCCCGTGTACAGCGTCTTCGAGCCGACAGGGATCGGAGACTGGACGGGATTGGGAAGGCGGTCCGGGCTCGTCGGGGTCTGGACCGGAGAGGGGGTCGCGCCGGTCCCCGTCGCATTCCCCGGAGGCGGGGTCGCCCCGTGGGTGGCAGTCGCCCGGGAATGAGCGCCACCGGAACAGGCCGACACAAGCACCAGGGCCGACAGAACGGCGGCCAGCAGGGAAGGCTTCATCAGATCGTCCTCAGCTCACGAGTGGGCGATGTAGGGCGCAAGTGCCGGGAGTCTGGCGGTCCCGTGGTTCGAGACGATCCACGTGCAGCCACCATTGTAGGAACCGCGCTCCCAGCTGAAGGAGTATCCCTTCGAGCCAAGGGCGAGCCACCCGTCCTTCTGGCTCGCCGGCACTTTCCAACTCCCGCCAAGGGAGACGGTGGTGGTCTTAGCGTAGGAGACCGAGGGGCTGATGGTCTCCTCGGCGGAAGCGACGATGATTGACTCGCTCAGCTTGAACGCGTACGTGATGGTGCCGGTCCAGGTGTGGCCCTTGGCCACCGAGACCGAGAGCGTGACGCCGGACTGTCCGTAGACGGTCTTGCTCTTGTCACCAACGAAAGTGCTCTTGACCTTGGTGATGGAGATGGTCGGGTCGGGCGGGCATCCGTCCGGGTGCACCGGACCGCTGGCAACCGCGTCGGCGTCGTCCGGTGCCTGAGGAATCGGGTTCCCGTCCTGGTCGGCATTGACCTGCGTCGGGACGTCTTCCGCAAAAGCAGTGCCAACGCCCCCGGCCCCCAGAGCGAGAAAAGCGGTCAGCGCAGTGGCTGTGCATGCGCGAGTTATGGCGTTCATGGTTCCCTCCGTTTCGCTCCCTCCCCCGGGAGCGGCATGGACAGAACAATCACGGGCTGCCTGGGTGATCGTCAAGGGAACTCGATCAAGTCTGAGCGAGACTTGAGCATGGCGAGTGGATATGAACCACTGGTTACGCCTTGCCCCTGTCGGCAAGTAAGCGGAATACCTGGCTCCGTCAGCATGAATCGATCGCGCAAGCGCGAAAACGTTTGCCTTTCAATAACCTGACAGGCTGGCTTCCTGTTCCCCGTCATTCCTCGTGGTTCCCCGCACGACCGGGCACGGTTCTGGCACGTCTGTCACGCCAGCGACAGTCCTGTAATCCGGCCGGCGGCCTGGCGGGGAAGGCCGGGGCGGAGGGTCTGCCCGCTCGACCCACGCGTTTGAGGTTGCTCCCGTCTCGGGCGGGGAACGGAGGGGCAAACAGTGGGCATCGGGGGGTGTGGTGGAGATTGCGGCGTTGGTGGTGTCGGCGATGGCGCTGGGTGTGTCCGGACTCGTCTCCGTGAGGCAGTTGAGCCTGACGGAACACACGAACACGCTGCCCGTTCTGGTAGATCTCTTTCGTGAGCATCGCAGCATGCGCCTGGCCCTGGCCCGGGAGGTCGTGTTCGAGCAACTGCCCGCATGGGACCTGTCCACCGGAATGGAGGGGCTGCCGGAGGCCGAGCGGAACCTGATACGTGAATTGGCTTTGTTCTACGACAACCTGGGCGCTCTGGTCACACATGGTGTGGTCGACATAGGACCCGTTTCCGGCTACCTGGGCGGCTCGGTGATCTCGGTGTGGGAACGAATGGAGCCGCTGGTGCGGGCAGAGCGAGCCAAGCGGGCGCAAAACGCTCTTCCGGATCCGAATCGCTGGAGCCTTTCAGGGCATGCCCTGTGCAACGTAGTACCGAGTACATGGAGACCAGAACAGGGGCGGATGCGTGCCGTCGGGCGCTTCCGCCCCTGTTCTCATCCGAGAGGCTCCCCTTCCTTGTCTTCGGCTCTCTACCGAGTGTGTGAATCCCTTTCTGACGCGCCGAGCGCGTTGTCGCGGGCGCGGGCGATCATGCGTGACCTGGCCGACTGGAACGGTTTCCCTTGGCCCCAACTGGAGCTGGTCACCACGGCCGAGCAGTATGTGCACGCAGTTCGCACGTTCGGCGCCGCGCGGGTCGCCGGGGAACGGGCTCTGCCTGGCGTCGGACCCTTTCTGGACGAACTGCGGCATCGCGGTGTCGCGTTCGACCGAAAGGAGCTGAGCAGCCGGTTCGCTTGGGACCTGCGGCTCCGCCCGGACCTAGCCGACCTGTGGCCGTTGCCCGAGGGTCTGGTCTTTACCCTCGCCAAGACTCCGCCCTTCGGCGGCCCGGACAGTGAGCCTGAGGATGACTGCACCGAGGAGGAACTGGACCGGATGGTCTCCGTACTTGGGCCACTGACCATGAACGTCAGCTGGAATTGCCGCTGGCGAGGCCTGCCCGAATTCAAGGACTGCGGTGTCCAGCTCTGTCTGAACAGTGTCTGGGCCGAGCAGTATGCCGAGCCGGCCCCTGGTGAGTTCGGGGTCTGGGTCTCCCTCGGCTCCCGTGTCGCCTGGACCCCGGCCGGCGAGGCATGGCTGCGTGACTCGGGACTGACGCTGGGCGAAGCCCAGACGGGCTGGTAACGCGCCGGAGCCGCCGCCCCGTACCCGAGCGACACCAACTGCGGTAGGGCGTGGTTGCCGCTCATCAAAGGCTGAGCAGCCTTTCCAAACTGACCTGCACATTGCTCAGTTTGGAGAGCGGGTCCTGTCGGAAGCCGCTGCTGGTGGTGCAGGCTTTTGAAGCTTCCCGCTGGGACTGGGCAATCCGCCGGAGATCAAGCACTGGGTCCGCAGCTATCAGAAGGTCCGCAGGGGCGGCACCAGTTCGATCCGAGGGTTCCATCTGCGGGTCTACAACGAAAGCAGCACCAAACTGGGCGACTTCGACCTCGGCAACGACGCCGACGAGGGCCCCCGCGTCGCCTGGACGCCTGAGGGCCAGACCTTGGTGGGCGACTCCGGACTCCCACTGGGCGGACCCCAGACGGGCTGGTGACCCGGACGCCCGGATCCTCCGGCCGCCGCTGGGTCGTCGAACTTCACCGACTGCGAGTCCACGACCGCCGCACTCGGCTCCTGGTCAGTTGGCTGGTGGCGAGGCATAGCAGAAGGGCCTCTTGGTAGCTCGCGGTTATCGAGTCCAGCGAGAAGCAAGAGGCCCTGTTGTCGAAGTGTTGCGTGGTCGCGGTTGGCGGGTCCAGTCCGTCCACCCCTGAGTGTGACTGTCTCGCCCACAGGTTCGGGCGGGGTCTTTGGGCACCTCATGCTGGGTGCCCCCGGCAGGATTCGAATCTGCACACACGGCTCCACTGGCCCATATGGTGTCAGCGGAGCATCGGTGGATCGAGCTCCCCGACGGTCGGGTCACCGTCTACGGCGTGTGTCCGCCAGATCCCTTTCAACGGTGCCGTATCGAGCACTGGCTGGCCTGCTCGGCACAACGGTTACCGGACCTTTGGCCGTGGTTGACGATGCTGCGAGGGGAGAACGGGCGGCACGTGGAGCGGCAGTTGCAGGTGGACCCGGAACCGCCAGAGTCTCCGGAGGAACGGCCAGATGCGGGGTAACGGTCACTTGGGGCGGACGTGCAGCTGGCGGGCATCGACTTCCAGGTGCCCACCAGCCTCTCGTCGTGTGACCACCTCAGGTCAAAACTGTCCGTGATTCCGTAAACAGCTCACCGAGCGGGGAAGGTGAGTCGCAGAACGATCTCGCCGTCGTCGATCTCCCCGGTGGGCTCGAACCCGAACTTCTGGTAGAAGGGCCACGGCTCGCCGTCACCGGGCTCGTAGCTGGTCAGCAGCTCGGTGGCGCCGTCCGCGCGCACCAGGGTGGCGACCTGCGTGAGCGCCTCTCGGCCGATCCCTCGCCCCTGGTACCGCTTGTCGACGAGGAGGCGCCAGAGGAAGTGTCGCCCTTTGTAAGGACCGGCCGGCGGTTTCCACGACAGCATCACGAAGCCGACTGGCTCATCGCCGCGGTACACGGCGCGGTACCAGGGATTGACCTCCGGTTTCTTCGCCGCCTCCTTGAGGGAGTGGGACACGGAGGCGACAAATTGCTTCTGGTCACGTCGGACGCGGAGGGCACGGACGGCATCCCGGTCGTCGTCGGTGATCTCCCGTAGGTGCACGCTCGGGGATCTCATGCCACACCCCTTCCGTCCGGCAGCTGCGCCGTCCCGGCCTACGTGAAGAGCCGCTACCGGGCGGCATTCCCGCGCATCCGCGTTGTCGAGGCCGCCAGGTCGGACGTCTTCGCAGCGTATTCGACCCAGGCGATCTGAGCGGGACTGGCACGCCGGGCTGTGACCGCGCCCAAGGCAGCTCCTGGGAGAGCAACCTGGCCTGACGCGGCGATGCGCATGCGTAGGCCCCTTCGTCATTTAGATGGGCTGACCTGGGTAATCGCTCGGCCGCGATCGGCTCCCCGTCGACCCGCGGACGAGCCGGATGCCGCACGAACGTGATCGCGAGAGGTTTCCTTCAAAACTTACCGAAAGGCTATTGACTTATGACATCTGGCGTGCATCGTGATTAGTAGGCCATAACACCGAAAGAGTTGCAAAGTCGATGAGGACGTCTAGCCGGCTAGTGACTTGGACAGGATGTGGTTCAGGCCCCCAGCAAGCCGGCGCGATACCGAGGCAACAGTGACGACTGAAGCTTCAGGACACGAGCAGTACTACTGGGGACTGTTTTTTTGCCCTCAAGGCGCGGCCACTGCACTGTGCTCTACCGCCACAGTCAGCCGACCGAGATCGGCTACTGCGGGGCACCGCCGATGAACCGACCCTCAGGCCCCTGGACTTGTCCCGGGGCCTCGCCGTGTGTCGGGGCTGACCTGGGCAGACGCCTCAAGATCCCGTCCACGCCTCGTCCACAGACCCTGGCATACGCCCGCTCCGGGCGACACACGCCTGCACATACGCGAAGACCCCGGCCTCAGCGTTTCCGCTGGTGACGGGGTCTTTGGGCACCTCATGTTGGGTGCCCCCGGCAGGATTCGAACCTGCGCACACGGCTCCGGAGCCCAGGTGAGGCAGTGAGGGCATTGGCGCCCTGACCTGCGGCGGAGACTTCGTCCGGGCAGAGGCTGAGCAAGATCATTACGCCCCTATTACGTGGGCGGCCTGTCGGGCGGTCGGTCCGGCCCGTATGGTCGAGGCATGATCTCGGGCAGCAACGGGGGACCGGACGGCGGCGGCACGGAGTTCACGGCGGACGGCCTGGCGCCCGTCCTCCAGGAGGCATGCGCGACGGCCGGAGTCGACGCCCGCGGTGCCGAGCTGATACGCCTCGGATCGAACGCGGTCTACCGCCTGACGTCGTTACCGATCATCGTCCGCATCGCGCGTGACCCGGCGGTGCTCGAAGCGATGGACCGGGCCGTGGGGGTGGCCCGCTGGCTGGAGACGCAGGACTTCCCTGCCATGCGCGTGCCGGCGTCGGTCGCGCAACCGCTCGTCATCGGCGGCCTGGTGGTGACCTTCTGGGAGAGCGTCCAGGAGAACGAGGAATACGCGACGGTCGCCGAACTGGCCGATCTCCTACGACGCTTGCACTGGCTCGAGGAACCCGAATCCCTACGCCTCCCGTACTTCGACCCGCTGGCCAAGCTGGCTGCGTCGCTGGAAGGCCTGGACGGCATCTCCGGGGAGGACCGGACGTTTCTGGAGGAGCGAGCAGCGAGCCTCGGCAAGGACTACGACCGGCTGGACTTCGTCCTTCCCTTTGGCATGATCCACGGTGATGCCAGCATCGGAAACATCCTCCGTCATCGGGACGGGCACGCGGTGCTCATCGACCTGGACGGCTTCGCGCTCGCCCCGCGTGAGTGGGATCTGATCCAGACGGCGATGTTCTACGACCGGTTCGGCTGGCACACCAAAGCGGAGTACGCGGAGTTCGTGCACCGGTACGGCTTCGACGTGATGAACTGGCCGGGGTACGAGACCCTGGCGGACCTGCGCGAACTGATGATGGTCGCCTGGCTCGGTCACCAGGTCACGACCAGTGACTCGGCCGCCGCGGAGTTCGCTCGTCGGGTGCGGTCCCTCCGCACGGGGGAGGGGCGAGACGAGTGGGGCCCGTTCTGAGGGCGCGGCGATCTGTGTTCAGACAACGACATGATCGCCTGAGGCGATCCACAGCCTGTGCTCTCTGACCTGCTCGGTAAACGTCCGCACGTCCGCACTCCCGCCGGCCACTGCGAGGTTCTGCCGGAACTCGGCAAGGTAGCTGACGCATCGTGCCGATTTGAGCTGTTCGCCCAGGTCAAGCGCGTCGAGTGCTACGCGACAAGCCTCTTCGATGTCCCCGGCGCGTAGGTGGGCGTCGGCGAGAACCATGGTCGCGAAGAAGTCGCTCCGGACGTGGCTGCCGCTCATAGCGTTCTCCGCGTGGGCGACGGCCTGCCAGGCGCTGTTGACGTCACGGAAGCAGTGGGCGGCCTCGGCAGCAAGCTCGGCCTCGTCGAAATAGCTGATCCACTCGGGCTCGTCGTCGTTGTTCCGGCTCTCCAGTGCCTTCGTGGCGGCACTCAAGGCGGCTTCGCACGCCCGAACATCTCCGGTCCGAGCAAGCGCGCGTGCCTCCATGGCGTGAAACTGGGCGCGAAGCGTGGGCGTGGCCACGGGAGAGATACCCATGAGAGCAGCACGGGCGAGTGTCGCCGCCTGCGTATATCGGCCGAGAAACGTCGCCTGATGGCTCATGGCCGACAGAATGCTTCCGGCGAGCCGGCGGTCATTGGCGTCCTGGGCCAACCGGAGAGCCTGGAGAAAGTACCTCTGTGCCAAGCCGTGCCGACAGGCGTCGTAAGACATCCAACCAGCGAGGAGCGTCGCTTCCGCCACGGTGGAGAACAGGGCCCGGCCAACCTGCTCGTTGTACTGCCCGCGTAGGAGCGGCGTCACTTCGGCACTGAGGTACTGGATAGCCGCGTGCCGGGCGTGGTCGCCGCCGAACCGGTCGTCTAACTCGGCGAACATGTCGGCGGTGGTCTTGATGGCGGCTACGTCTCCGAGACCGACACGCATTCCGTCCTGACGTTGCCGGGGAACGGCTGGCTCGGGCGCCACCAACCACCGGAGCGAAGCTTCGTTCCAGGCTGGTTCGGAGGGCTCGGCCTGGAGCAGGGGCTCATACCGGTTGAGATCTGCTCGCCACAGCTGACCGACGGCTTCGACGGCGTCCTCGGGGCTTGCCGGATAGCCGGCGTCCAAGAGCCCTGTGTCCCGCTCCCCTTCGTGGTTCAGCCCGAGTTGGGCGGCACTGAGGTCGTACGCCTCGCACAGCAGCGGACCGTAGAAGTCGTCCGGTGCGCTGTGCCCGTTCTCCCAGCTGGCGATACGGCGTTTCACGCTCGCATCCGACGGGAGTTGGTGGCCACGGCGTGTTGCGACCTGGCGCAGTTCGCGCACCAGCCGCGGCTGACTCCAGCCGCGACCCACACGGGCTTGCCGTAAGCGAACGCTGGTCGGCTCCATCGAAGACGTGACCGTTCCCTCCCCAGTGGCCCACGAGTGCGACTTTTGGGACGCGTGACTCCCTGTCCTTACGACCGAATGTACGCGCTGCTCATCGCTGAGCGCTGCCAGTAATGGGAGATCGCGAGCGGTTGCAACGTGACGGGGGATGACGCGTGCGCGGGTAGCGCGTCATCCCCCGTCACCTCTCGTCATCTGTCCTGGCCTGGGTGGTGACCCTGAGTCTGGACACAGGGCGGCATCGCGGCCGCAACTGAGTCTGACGGAGGTGAGATGACGTGCAGAGGATGACCAGGAGAGGCATTGAATGGCTCTCCGCGGCAGCTGACGATCCGGTGGGGTGCCGCGCTACGTGGGCCGACGACCCCCGTGCACCGTACATGCTGCCCACCGGCCGCTACTTCGACGTGGTGACGGTGGACCAGCGGATCGGCATCGAGGCCTTCGACCAGCTGCTCCGCCGGGGGCTGCCGTTCGGCCCCACCGTCCTCGATCACAAGGCACAACGTGTGGGCTTCTTCCTGGGCTCGCGGAGCCAGGAGACCTTCCTCCACTACCTCGCCCAGGAAGAGGGCACTGCACCCGCTTACCGCTACCTGAGCCGCGGATCGGCAGTCGTCGTCCCTGGCCCCATTCCCCTGCGCGGTGACCGTTACGAGTGGCTACGCGCCCCGGCCCGGCGGCCGATGGCCAACCCGCTCCGTCCAGTAGCCCTGGCGACCATGCTCGTTGCCTCCGCCGAGTTGCTTGCCCGGGTGGACCGGTACGGCGAGCGCTACCGGTCCGCGGACACCTTCGGCCTCTCCGCGATTGACGGGGCTTCCCTCGATGCGCCGGGATGACGCCACCGACCGGCACGACGCTGCTACCTGGTCACCGTTGGACAGCGACGGCTGGTACGCCGCGCGTAACGCGACCTCCGCTCTGAGGGACGCTTTGATCCGGGCGGGCCTGGAGAAGGACTTCCCTTATCTACGTGCGGAATTGAATGCCTTCGGCCACGGCTTGGTCGAACTCGGGCGCGTGTCGCCGGCCACCGCGGAGCGACTGGCGGAACTGCTGCGGTTGGCGCTGGCTTCGGGCTTGCAGCGTCTTGAGGAGAGTGGCGACGAAACGACCGAATTTCGTGAAGAAAAGGGCTGAACCATGACCGACCGATGGGGCGTAGTCGCCAAGCGTGCGGAGAACCTGATGCCCGGCGTCCCCTACGTCCGCGGCTGGGCCCAGGCTCGACGCAGCGCCGGCACCTTGGCTGAGCAACTGACAGCCCTGGGCCTGGAGTCGGACTTCTCCGGCCTCACGGCCGACGTGAACGTCTCGGGCGACGGCCTGGTACGCCTCGGCAGCATCCGTCCCGAGGCGGCGCTGATGCTGGCCGAACTGATCGTGTCGGGCCTCACGGCGGAGACGGCCACCCACGCTGATACGACGGCGGAGGGCGCAATGACTGCCCGCCGAAGTTCGTCCGCTGCCTGATCACTTCGACTCGGAATCTCCGGTTGGTTGCGGTCAGAGCGTGCTCCTGTGACCGGTCGGCTCGCCCCGTACGTCGCCGTTTCCCCCGGCGGATGACGTGCGGGGCCACTTGCTACGCGCTATGCCTCTTCGCCGTCAGTCTGCCGCTCGGCCGGGACCGGCGCCCCAGCGCCGCAGCCCGGACGAAGCGGCAGACCAGTATGTTCGGTGGATGGGCAGAGGAGGCAGGGCTCGTCCTCACGTGAGGACATCAGCTTGGGAAGCTGCGGCACTTCGGGACCTGTTAGGGCGTTGACCTCGGTGAACGGCTGGGCTGCGGCCGTGTCGGGCTTGGCTGCTTTCACCGTGATTCCCCGCTGTTCCCCGCTGGAACTGGTGCGGTTGTGGTGCGGGCCGAACTTGCCCGCTGCTCGACGGCGGCGGATGGACGGCGCGGCAAGTAAGCTCTGGCCCCGGGGGGAATCACTCCACCAGGGCCACCCCGTTGCCCGGCCATTGTGTCTCGGTGAGCGCGAGCGATAGGTGTGCGCAACTCCATCCGCTAGGTGTTCACCGGGGCAACGCTCGCGCCTGCGGTCCTGCCCGTCGAGTCTGCCCTGGGGGAAGAACGTGCTTCGCCTGATAGTGCCTTCGCTAACACCCCTAGATCCGACGGTTGACCCTCACGGCAGGCCCTGCCACGGTTGGGCGCCCGGAATGACGGATTCGATGGCGTTCGAGCTGAATCGCTACGACTGGGACGTGGCCCTGACACTACCGTTCAGCGCGTACCCCAACACAGAGCGGCGTACTTATGCGTTGTTTTGCTCCGACGGCATTGGGCGCTTCGCTGCCGAGATCCTCGGTACTGAGGAAGCGGCTGGACAGCAGGCACTCCAGGGAGTAGAGCTCCATTCAGGGCATCCCATCTTCGATGCCTTCGTAGGCGTACGAGCTCCCGTTGTGGCGGGGAGCCCGGTTGGATATTTCACGCCCAAGATCGCATGTTCCGAGCGCCGTCAGAGTGATGGAGTGCCATGCACGCGGGCCGCTCGCTGGGTTATCGCCGGGTGGGGACAGGAGGGTCTGGAACACGTCGCCGCCTGTGGCTACCACGCTGGCGATGCCCTAGATCACGTCACTGCCTTGTCAGTGAGTGACGTTACGGCACTCTGACGCCGCCCTTGCCAGCGCAGCCACTCTCATCTGGTGCCCGGCAGATTCGGATCTGCCGGGCACGTCTCCGGAGGGCGCTTGCGCCTCATTCTGGAGCGTAGGTCAGAGCTCCTCCATGACCGTGCACGGCGGGGTTACTGGCCCACAGGTAGTCCACGATGGTCCGGCCCTGGTTCGCCCGCCGCGCTACAAGGTGGGCTGCTGACCACTATCCGGTTGAAGTGTGATCGCAGCTTGTTCGTCCTGATACCTCAGTGGAGCGCTCCCGGGCCCAGCGACGCGCGGCCCAGTCAGACGAGGTGCAACGACTTCATTCCTGCCCCCTTGTCCCGCATCGGGTGATGACCGGCGCGACGCTGGCATCGCGCAACGGCCAACAGGGCAACGGTTTGGATACAGATGATCCTCAAGATCTTTACATGCGTGCCGCATCTTCACTTAACTGATGAGCCGTCTGGCGTATCAGACGGAACTAGGCTGGGAGACCTAGGGCCTGAGTGAGCGTTAGTTTCTGGGGTGGGATGTTCGTGACACGTTTGGTGTCGCTGCGTAGCGCGTGCGTGGCTCGTGATGATGTCCTTGAAGGTCTGTCGGCGGACAATCACTTCGCCGCACAACCGGACAAGGTGGTCCGGTGCGGAGCACTACCCGGTGTGCAGCAATGCGGCGGTGCCAGGGAGCAGGAGCTTCCGGTGCCGTTGACGCTTGGGGAGTTGGAGTCGTACCTGGCGAAGGCAGCTGACCTACTGCGGGGCAGTATCGATCAGGCGGACTTCAAGGCGTACATCTTCCCGTTGATGTTCTTCAAGCGGATCAGCGACGTGTACGACGAGGAGTACGCCCGCGCGCTGGAAGAGTCCGGCGGCGACCACACGTATGCGACGTTTGAGGAGAACCACCGGTTCGCCATCCCTGAAGGCTGCCACTGGGCAGACGTGCGCGAGCGCACCGAGAACGTCGGTGAGGCGCTCAAGGCCGCCTTTCGCGGGATTGAGCAGGCCAACCAGGGCACGCTGTACGGCATCTTCGGTGGCGCGACCTGGACCAACAAGGACAAGCTCCCGGACCGCAAGCTGATTGACCTGATCGAACACTTCTCGACCAAGACCCTTTCGATCTCCCAGGCCGCCCCCGACGTGCTGGGGCAGGCGTACGAGTACCTGATCAAGCGGTTCGCCGACCAGTCCAACAAGAAGGCCGGTGAGTACTACACCCCGCGCGAGGTGGTCGCGCTGCTGGTCAACATCCTCGACCCCCAGGAGGGCGAGACGGTCTACGACCCGGCCTGCGGCACCGGCGGCATGCTGATCGAGGTCATCCAGCACATCAAGACCCGCGGCGGTGACCCGAAGACCGTGCTCGGCAAGCTGTACGGCCAGGAGAAGGTACTCACCACCTCCGCGATAGCCCGGATGAACCTGCTGCTGCACGGCATGGAGGACTTTCACATCGAGCGTGGCGACACGCTGCGCGACCCGGCCTACTTCGACCACGGTCGGCTGGCCAGGTTCGACTGTGTGATCGCCAACCCGCCCTTCTCCTTGGAGAACTGGGGCCACAAGCATTGGGCCTCCGATCCGTGGGGTCGTAATGAGTTGGGTGGGGTGCCGCCGAAGGGGTATGCCGACTGGGCCTGGGTCCAGCACATGCTCACCTCCGCTGCACCCGCCGGAGGAAGGGTCGCAGTCGTTCTCCCAGGGGGCGCCCTGTTCCGCCAAGGCGCTGAAGGCCGCATCCGTGAGCACATCCTCAAAGGCGGCTTCGTGGAGGCCGTCATCGGCCTGGCACCCAACCTGTTCTACGGCACCGGCCTGGCCGCTTGCGTGCTGATCCTGCGTCGCCAGCGCCCCGTCGAGCAGCAGGACAGGGTGCTCTTCGTCAACGGAGAGATGCTCTTTAAGCGCGGCCGCAGCCAGAACACCCTTGAGCCCGACCACGCCGAGACTCTCCTGAAGGCATATCAGCAGTACGCCGACCAGCTCGGCCTGGCCGCGGTCGCCACCTTGGATGACATCAAGGCCAACGGCTGGAGCCTGAACATCCCGCTCTACGTCGAGCCGGCCGAGGTCGGCGAACAGATCACCCTGGAGCAGGCCTTGGCCGACCTGGAAACCGCACACGTGAAGGCCCGCGAGACCCGCGCAGCGCTGGAGGTCGAGCTGGCGAAGTGGGGGCTGGGCGCATGACCACGCCGAGCTCGAAGCGGATCACCCAGCGGGAACTGGAGTCCTACCTGTGGGGTGCCGCGGTGCTGCTGAGGGGGCTGATCGACGCTGGCGACTACAAGCAGTACATTTTCCCGCTGGTCTTCCTCAAGCGCCTCTCCGACGTCTACGACGAAGAGCACGCCGCCGCCCTGGAGGTGTACGGCGACGAGGAGTTCGCCGACCTCCCGGAGAACCACCGCTTCGCCATCCCCGACGGCGCCCACTGGGCCGACCTGCGCAAGATCACCAGCAACGTCGGCTCCGCGCTTAAGGCCGCCATGCGGGCCATCGAGTCCGCTAACCCCGACACCCTCACCGGCGTCTTCGGCGACGGCGAGTGGACCAACAAGGACCTGCTACCCGATTCGACGCTCTCGGACCTGATCGAGCACTTCTCGACCAAGACGCTGTCGGTGGCGAACCTGCCCGAGGATGAGCTCGGGCAGGGCTATGAGTACCTGATCAAGAAGTTCGCCGACGACTCCGGCCACACCGCCCAGGAGTTCTACACCAACCGCACCCTCGTGCACCTGATGACCAAGATGCTGGAACCTCAGCTGGGGGAGTCGGTCTACGACCCCACCTGCGGCACCGGCGGCATGCTCATCTCCACCGTCGTCGAGCTTAAGCGCCAGGGCAAAGAGTGGCGCAACCTGCGCCTGTACGGCCAGGAGCTCAACTACGGCACCTCGGCGATCGCGAAGATGAACCTCTTCCTCCACGGCATCGCCGACGGCCACATAGCCCACGGCGACACCCTCGCCAAGCCCGCCTTCCTCGACGCCCACGGCCGGCTGCGGACCTTCGACGTCGTCCTGGCGAACCCGCCCTACTCCATCAAGACCTGGAACCGCGCCGCCTTCACCAAGGACCCCTATGGCCGCAACATGTGGGGCGTCCCGCCCCAGGGCCGCGCCGACTACGCCTTCTTCCAGCACATCGCCAAGTCCCTTGACCCGAAGACCGGCCGCGCTGCGATCCTCTTCCCCCACGGCGTCCTCTTCCGCCATGAGGAGGCTGCCCTGCGCGAGGCCTTGGTCAAATCCGATCTGCTTGAGGTCGTACTCGGTCTCGGCGCCGGACTCTTTTACAACTCGCCGATGGAGGCCGTTGTTATCATCCTGCGCGCCACCAAGCTTGCTGAACGCCGCGGCAAGGTGCTTTTCATCAACGCCGTCGCTGAGGTCGCCCGCGAGCAGTCCCAATCCTTTCTCCGCGAGACCCACCAGGCCAAGATTCTCGATGCCTACCGATCCTTCACCGACACCACTGGCCTCGCCGCCGTCGCCACCCTTGACCAGATCGCCGAGAAGGGGCACAGCCTGGCCATCCCGCTGTACGTCGCGGTAGCACCATCTGCGAGGGAGACGACCGTCGAGTCGATCGACGTCGTCCTCGGCAACTGGCGAGCGTCCCAGGCTGCCGCGGACGCCGCGATCGACGACGTATTGGCCCTTGTCCGGCAGAAGGTCGCCCAGTGAGTCTTAACCTCGACAAGTCTACCTGGAAGCGCGTCACTTTTAACGACGTGGCGAAGAATCACAATAACTACTTCGTCCCCGAGCGTGATGGCGCGTTGCCCTTCGTTGCTGGCCCGCACATTGACCCCGGCGACATTTCGATCGTCCGGTACGGCTCGACCACTGATGACGACTTTCCGCCGACGTTCAAGCGCATGTTTCAGCCTGGCGACGTGCTGCTGCACTCGCGAGGCATTGAGAAGGTCGGCGTCGTAGATCGGAGTGGAGTCACCGGCGAGAAGCTTTTCGTGCTTCGTACACTCGATTCTGATGTTCTTGACCAGCGATTCCTGCCGTGGTTGCTGGCTTCCCAGACCGCGGCTGACTACTTTACGGCTAACTTCTCGGGCTCCGTCAATAAGTTCCTGAACTGGCGGCCACTCGCGGCCATGGAGTTCGACCTCCCACCCCTCGACGAACAGCAGCGCCTCGCCGACCTCCTCTGGGCGCTGGAGAGGTACAGGTTGAGCATCCGGGAGCGAGCTGCCCGCGCTTGGGATGCGGCGGCCGTGGCGTTTCGCCATGCTTGGGAGGCTGAACGCAAGGTTCCCGTCGGAGACATCGGCAAGTGTGTTACGGGTTCAACGCCTTCGAAGGCGAACGCCGACTACTGGAATAGTGCGGATGTTCCTTTCTACACGCCATCCGAGATCGATGGTGAGTTCATCGCGTCCGCTAGGCAGCGAGTGAGTCTCGCTGGCGCGAAAGCGGGCCGGATGCTGCCAAAGAATGCAGTTGCTGTCGCGTGTATCGGTGGCGATCTTGGCAAGTCTGCGGTCGTTATCGATCCGGGCATCTCAAACCAGCAGATCACGTCCGTCATCGGTCTACCGGCCGACGACGCTGAACTTCTGCAAGCCGTCCTGGCTCATCCACTTGGCCGTGCAGCGCTGAAGGCTCGGGAGACCACGACAATCGTGCGTAAGCTCAACAAGAGCGATCTCGTGAAGGTCAAGGTTCCATGGCCTGCGGATCGCACAACTCTGCACGCGGTGATCCGGGCAAGACGTACCGCAATCGTGAGTGCCAATGTTGAGGCATCTCGACTCGCCAGCCTTCGCAGTGGGCTCACCGCTGAGATCTTCGGAGGTGCCGAGTGACCTTCAACGAGGCGAACACGGTGCGCGACTTCGTCCGAGATCTGGTGGAGTCGGTCGATGTGGCGTTCGTGCCGGGAAGCCATCTGCCGCGGCGCACCGACGAGGTCCTGCTGGAGCCGCAGGTGCGGGAGGCGTTAATCCGCCTCAACCCGACCATCGAGGCGGATCCGCGGCTGGCCGAAGAGGTGATCTACCAGCTGCGCGCGATCCTGATCCCCGCGCGCTACACGCCGAATCCGGTGGTGGCGAACGAGGAGTTCGCGGCCTGGCTCATGGGGCAGAAGTCGATGCCGTTCGGGCCTGACGGTGAGCATGTGACCGTCAAACTGATCGACTTCGACCACCCCGGCGAGCGCGGTGCGAACAACTGGATCGTCTCCACCGAGGTGACCTACCGGGTCGGGCGGCTGGAGCGGCGCTTCGACCTGGTGATCTGGTGCAACGGCTTCCCGTTGGTCGTGGGGGAGGCGAAGTCGCCGGTGCGGTCGGCGTACTCCTGGATCGACGCGGCCGCGCAGGTCAAGGAGGACTACGAAGTCAACGTGCCGGCGTTCTTCGTGCCGAACGTGCTCAACTTCGCCACCGAGGGAAAGGACTTCCGCTACGGGTCGGTCGGGATGCCGGTGGAACTCTGGGGGCCGTGGCGGGCGGATGAGTCCAGTGACGACCACACGCCGGTGAAGGTGGGCCTGGCGGCGGTCAAGGAGGCGGTCGAGGGCGTTCTGGATCCGGATGCGATCTTGAACTTCCTGCGGTTCTTCACGCTGTTCGCGACCGATAAGAAGCACCACAAGATTAAGGTGATCGCGCGGTTCCAGCAGTTCCAGGCGACCAACCTGATCGTGGAGCGGGTGCTGCACGGGCGGATCAAGCAGGGGCTGATTTGGCACTTCCAGGGGTCGGGGAAGTCGCTGCTGATGGTGTTCACTGCGCAGAAGCTGCGCGCGATGGCGGGGCTGACCTCGCCGACGGTCATCATCGTGGTCGACCGGATCGACCTGGACACCCAGATCACCGCGACGTTCAACGCCTCCGACGTACCGAACCTGGTCTCCACCGAGTCCCGCAGGGAGCTACAGGAGCTCCTGGCGGCGGGGGCGCGGAAGATCATCATCACCACGATCCACAAGTTCGGCGAAGCACCCGGTGTACTGGACGCGCGCGCCAACATCATCGTGATGGTCGACGAGGCCCACCGCTCCCAGGAGGGCGACTATGGCCGCAAGATGCGCGAGGCGCTGCCCAACGCGTTCCTGTTCGGGCTGACCGGGACGCCGATCAACAAGCGCGACCGCAACACGTTCATGTGGTTCGGCTCCGAGGCCGACGAGCACGGGTATCTCTCGCGCTACTCCTTCTCCGACTCCATCCGCGACGGCGCCACCCTGCCGCTGCACTTCGAGCCACGCCTCTCGGAAATCCACCTGGACGAGGAGGCGATCACCACGGCCTTCGACGAGCTCGCCGCCCGTCACGGGCTCACCGAGGAGGAACGCACCACCCTGTCGAAGAACGCCGCCTCCCTGGAGGCACTGATTAAGGCCCCTGACCGGGTCCGCAAGATCGCCGCCGACATCGCCGAGCACTTCACCACCAAGGTCGAGCCGCAGGGCTTCAAAGCGCAGGTCGTGGTCTACGACAAGGCCACCTGCGTGGCGTACAAGGAAGAGCTCGACCGCCTGCTCGGCCCGGACGTGTCCACGGTCGTGATGTCCACCAGCCGCAGCGACAAGCCGGCGTGGAAGCAGTGGACGCCCGGTCGGGAGGAGCTGGAGCGGATCACCGCCCGCTTCAACGACCCGGCGGACCCATTGAAGATCATCATTGTGACCGCGAAGCTACTCACCGGCTTCGACGCCCCGATCCTCTACGCCCAATACATCGACAAGCCCCTGCGCGAGCACACCCTGCTCCAGGCAATCTGCCGCACCAATCGGGTCTACCCGCCCGCGAAGACCCACGGCCTGATAGTGGACTACCTCGGCATCTTCGACGACGTCGCCAAGGCCTTCGAGTTCGATGACAAATCCGTCCAGCAGGTCATCTCCAACATCGCTGTACTCCGCGAGCAGCTCGGCCCCGCGATCGAGGCTGCTCTGGCGTTCTTTCCGGGAGCCGACCGCACCGTCGGCGGCTTTGAAGGCCTGATCCAGGCGCAGACCGCGATCGACTCCGACGAGTCCCGCGACGCCTTTGGAGCTGCGTACAGTGTCGTTGCCCAGCTGTGGGAGACCCTCTCCCCGGACCCGATCCTGTCCGAGTACGAGTCGGACTACCGCTGGCTGACCGACGTCTACCAGTCCGTGCAGCCCACCGACGTCACCGGCCGGCTGGTCTGGCACACGCTGGGCGCCAAGACCCTCGAGCTCATAAACGAGCACGTCACCGTCGAGGTCCCCCGCACCGACCTGGAGACCATCGTCCTCGACGCGCAGGTCATCGAGGACCTGATGACCGGCAAACGCAAGGACATCGACCCCTTCGAGGTCGAGAAGTGGATCACCGCCCGCATCGCCAAGCACGTCGGCAACCCGGCCTTCATCGAGCTCGCCCAGCGGTTGAATGCTCTGCGGGAGAAGTACGCCCACTCCCAGCAGGCATCGCTGGAGTTCCTCAAGGAACTCTTCGCGCTGGCGCGAGACACAGTCGCAGCGGAGAAGGCCGCCGCCGAGGTGCCCCGCGAGGAGCGCGGCAAGGCCGCCCTGACCGACCTCTTCGAGTCACTCAAGAGTGAGGAGACCCCGATCATTGCCGAGAAGGTCGTCGACGAGGTCGACTCCGTCGTCCGTACCGTCCGCTTTGACGGCTGGCAGGGCACCAACGAAGGCGATCGCCTCGTCCAGCAGGCGCTCCGTAAGGCGCTCTACATCAAGTTCCAGATCCGCGACCAGGATGTCTTCGGGAAGGCACTGGGATACATCCGGGAGTACTACTAGCTGCTCCTAGTCCTGGTCGGGAAGGACCCATTCCGAGGGGTAGTCGGCGGACAGAGGGAGCGTCGCCAGCCCTCCTCTCCCCCTGTCTGGGCCGGACGGCGCTCTGTGCAGCCACAACTGATCATCGGGCGCCGTGACCTGCGGCCGCCTGAGCGATCAGCGTCCTGACCTGCTGTCGAGCTGTCGGCAGTTGTCGACGTTGGTCATCGCTGAGCGCCCTTCCACGGCCGGAGGACAGCCCGGGCGGGCGCTCTTCAGTTGAACTGGTGATGGCCTCCGATGCGTCGGGTCGCGCAGGGTTGTCGCACAACCACTCGGAGGTACTATTCTCTTCTTGCCAGACACGTAACTTCGGGGCGGGGAAAACGCGTTGAGCTCTACCTCTGAACAGAAGTCCAGCGAACACATCCTTCGGCAGCTGGTTTTCCCGGCCCGCTATGAGTCGTTGATCGAGTACGTGGGTGCAGAGGTGGCAAGGCTTGTAGTCGCTCCGCCTCGAACGACTTCTGACATGTTCGAAACCGCGGCACAGAGTATTCATGCCCGAGGAGAAGGGCTTTTCGTTCCCCTGTACGCCATCTCGGGAACGGGGAAAACCACCCTGGCAAACAGTCTCCGATCTTTCTTCCCTGGAAACTTCACTCCGACTGCTGCACACCTGGGTGAGGTGACCTTTGAAGCTCTCAAGGAAACGGCTCAGGAAGTTAGGCGTAATTCTGCGGCAAACGAGGATAAGATCATCCCGATCAACGTTGACCATCGCGAGAGTGATCCTGCTTCGTCGACAGAATTGGCAGCGATCAAAAGGTTCCTGCGCGAGCCAACCGTGGGTAAGAGGGCGCTCATTCTCTGGCCGGAGACCACGGAGTCTGTTGCGGCGGCTATGTCGCGGGACTACGAGGCAATTGCCGGACGCTCGTCCATTCCGCTGCCGGCGCATGTTGAAGGGCCGGTGCGTGACACCTGGACGTCGATCGCGAATCATACTTTGCAGCTGTCAAACGATGTTGATTCTCTCGAATTGATGGGCGTTGACCCCAAGGATTATGATCCCGCCGAGTTCCGCAGCATCGGTGAGTACCTGCGCCAAATCTCTGATGATTTCACACAGCAGCGACTCAGGCTTCTGCGAGCGACGAGGAAGCCTATCCGTCTGGCTGTCGTGATCGTGTCTTCAAGTGAGAACGCGGGCGTTCTCATGCATCTCACGAATAGCAGCAAGTTCGGCCTTCTTGACAGTAACGCACTCCTAGATGCCACTAAGGCGAGCGTCGTGGGTCGTTGGTGGCGAGAGCATCGCGGCCTCCTGACGCAGATGATCGTGCAGTTGGATGCCAGGGTATTCGGTATGCCGCCAGCGGTTAGCATTCCGGTCCTCCGTCGATTCGGCCCTGCCGACGTTCAGCGCGATCTTGAGACCCTTGGTGTGCGCGACCACGGGGCTACTTCGATTTCCAAGGCGCTCAGGCGCAGCGACTTTGGCAAGTACCTCAACGGCACGGTCACGCCAACGTACGAAACGCGTGGGACTCCGTCGGCGGTTTCCCTCCCGGCGTTTCAGCTCCTCGGTGAGCGCGGATTCACGGCTGGAAAGGACAAGGAGCTCAATAAGGCTGTTCTTGAAGGGATTAAATCTTTCCTTGATGAGGATAAGGTCGAGGCGTCTGCTTTTGCAGCTGAAACCAGTCTCGGGTTCGTTCCGTTGATCCCGGATAACTCCTTCACTGTGGGAGATGACTGCGTCTGTGTGGAATACACGTGGCGCAAGGGTGAGTTCCTGGCTAACGGGAAGCGCGGGGATATTGCAGCGTACATTCTTCAAAAGCTGCAAAACTATGCGCGTGAACTAGGGTATGTCGCCGAGTGAGACGCCCGCAGTTTTGATACCAAGGTCGGCGGAGTCTCAATGGCCGAGGCAACCCGCCTGCCGAATCGACGCCTCTCGATGCGAACTACGGGCGGTGCGGTCGTTGAGGGCTGTTCGGCTGACCATCCGTGTTCCTGTGGTCGGTGAAGGCTGGCTGCGGTCAGGTTGGTTGCTGTACTTCGCTGCTGTACCGTCGCTCCATTTCCCAGTGGGCCCACGGCCTGGCCTATGAGGTCCAACTCTGCCTCTGTGCTGCTCGTGTCGTGCTTGCGCATCAGCTGGTAGTGCCAGGTGTTCGGTGTCGGCGGCGTTAGGACGACGAGCGTGGGCAGGAGTGCATTTTGAGGTCTGATCGCGGTGTACCCGGCCGAGTGCCGCGAGTGAAGAGATGGTCGCAGCGCTCCGACGTGTGCCCGGGCTTTCGGCCGGGTGGTAGTCACCCCTCCTTCGCTGGGTCAATCCCGTAAAGGCCAGCGGCGGCCACGGCCTGCATCACGCCACAAGCCTCTTGTTCGTCGGCCGGGGCGGCCCACAGTGGTATCAAGCGTGACGCGGTGGACGAGGAGTCCATACGCAGGTAGTGGCAGGCACCGTTGATACGCAGAGCGAGAACATATACGTCGCCGCCGTCAGCCTTGCCGGAGACGGCGCTTACAGCGTCCCCGGCGGCAACCAGGCGCTTGTCCTTCAAGAAATCCACGGCGCCCTGTGGGGTATGCGCATACCCTGCGGTCGTCATCTGCCGGTACGCGAATGCGCCGGTGGGCTGCCGCGTGAGCAGCACGCCCATCTGCGCCGCGAGGCTGCCAGGCTTGCCGTCGGTCCGTGAAGCCGGGCACGTCATGTTGGACTGTTTCACGCTGTATGTGCCGACGCCGAATGTGTAGCGGTAGCAGCGGACCGGATAGGCATCCGCGGCGACAGTCCCCGTGCCCGGTGGTACCAGCCCCAACATCACCTCTGCCGTGTGGACGTTGCTGGCGGCCTGACTCTGCTCCGTGCCGGCACTCAGCAGCGCTCCGCCGTGTGCCTGGACCTGGGCGACGAGCGTGCCCTCGGTGAACTGCCCCCCGTAGGTCTGGCCCCCCGAGTAAAAGCCCGCGTTCAGGTCTCCACGTAGGCCCTCGGCAATCTCGGCGGCCTGTGCGTCGACGGCGGACGTGTCCGGAGCAGTGATCCTCTGATAGAGCAAGGTGCCGGCCACCCCCATGGCCCCGGCAACGAGTGCGGTCACCGTGAACGCCAGGACACGCAACTGGGCGCCGCGCTCCCACGCCCGCCCGGAACCGGGCCGTCTGTCCCGCTGGGCTCTCACAGCCTGCGTCGTCATGTCTCTTCCCCCTGTCGGCAGGGCGGCTCCGGATGCACCGGAGCCGCCGATATTCGCCCCTCCGGCGCCTTCACAGGGCGTCTGTGACACGCCGCGTTCTCCCTCGGAACCGATACGGACCGTTGCTGGCTGTAGCCAGGACACAATGGGCACCTCATCGGCCGTAGCCCGACGAACCTAGAGCCACCTGGTGACCGACAAGGCTGATCTCGACGCCATCCGCAGTGGCGCGGGGTCATTCACCGTGCAGTAGCGGTCCCGTCCTCCAGTCCCGTGATGCTCGGCATGGAAGACCGTGGCGGGACGCTGGAGCCCTCGGACAGATCACTTCGGCATCGTGTCCTTGCAGCTCTCCGAAGTTTTCACCACGTAGAAGACCACCGGGTAATCGGTGATCTGCTGGTACGGGCGCGGCTGGGAGCTGCAGATCTTCCACACATCGGGATCGTCCACCGGACGGCCCTGTCCGCTCGCGTCCTTGAAGGTCATGTCGAGTTCGGAGCTCATCTGCTCGTACGCCCCCCCGGCATTACCGCCGGTTACATCGGGCATGACGGCGGCGACCGGCTCACGGGCTGCTGAAGGACGCGTCTCGGCGGACCCCGAGGCGGGCGTGGTGCTCACCGCGACGTCCGGCACGGACGATGCGCCGCAGGCCGTGACTGATGCCAGGAGTGTCGCGGCGAGGGCGGGTCTCAGAAGCTTGGTGACGGTCATGTTTTCCCAACGTGGTGGCAGTTCGGAACAGTCTCCAATGACGAGACAAGAAGAAGCACCGCATTTTGATCAACTGTGATCCGGTGGCCGTATCCGGTCACAGTTCGGTCGGCGGAAGGGCTCGGAACGAGTGATCGCGGCCGGACTGTTCCTGTCGCCCTCCCCACCACTCACCCCAGCTTCCATCCCGTCTGCCGTCGACCCACACACCGTGGAGCGGGCGTGGTTCAGGGCGTCAAGGTGGAGCGCGCCACTGTACGAACGACCTTGACGCCCTGGGCCGCGTCCGCTCGGCTCTGCCTGGGTCGACGGCAGACGGGATGGAAGCTCCCGCACCAGCCATTCACGGCTGGCACTCGCGGACGGCGCCCCGCCATCCTGGACCCTGAGCGCCCCCGCCGGAGGCATGTCCTTGACCTGCGGGTGACTCCCTCGCTCTACCCGCAGCACGTAGCGCGCCGCCGGGCGCGGCCAGCCGGGGCGGAGACAGGAGGCAGGCCGCGCCGCAGAGGCGGCGCGCGCCCGCGCCGTGCGCGGGCCTTGATCACGTGAAGAAAGTCTGAGCCACCCGAGGTCTGACTACAGCCTGAACGACAGCTCCAACTCGTCACCCGGCAGGTGAATTTCCTCCAGGGCCAAGGGCTTCTCCGCCTCCGTGAGCGTCACACGGAGGACGTGCAGGAGGGGGACTCCATCCGTCAGTCGGAGGGCTTGGGCCTGGTCTGGTAGGGGCATCCGCGTACGTACGTACTCCGTGAAGTGGAGTTCGTGGCCCAGGTCGGCGAGCGCGGAGTAGAGCTCCGGTGCCGGCGGCGGTGCCTCTTCCTCGTACTTGGTGTCGATGAGAATCGAGAACGGCACGTACGTGCGGTGGAGTTGGCGGAGGTGGCCGTTGTCCGCCGTCTGTAGGGCGTCGTACGTGTACATCGGCTCGCCCGGCGGGATGCGGAGTAGGTCCGCCAGGGCCAACGGGGCGTCGGTGCGGGTCGCGACCGGTGGTTCGGCGTCGGTCCAGCGGATGCCGTCGGCCTCGATGTAGCGGCCGTCCGAAGCTCGGCGCACACCGCGTGGGCGCGTGAGGCCGGGGCGGCTGTGCGGGGAGCGGGCGAAGGTGCCGCGGCCCATGATGGCCTCGACGAGACCGGATGCCCTCAGCTCGGCCAGGCCCTGACGGACTGTGGGACGCGTCACGCCGAACTGTTTCGCCAACGCTTCCTCGGACGGGAGCGGTTGGCCGGCTGGGAAGGTGCCGTCCAAGATGCCATCGCGCAGGTAGTCGGCGATCTGCCGGTACTTCGGCTGCGTGTCCTTCGGCGGCATGTGGGCCCTCCGTGGCCGTGGCCTCTGCGGCTGTGCGTCGTCGTAGACGGCTTGCCCACGATCGTGGACAGCTTCTCCCATCGCTAGGGCGGTTGACAACCCGTACTACGGGTCGGCACTCTTGTCTGCGTCACCCGTACTACGGGTGGTCTAGCAACCCGAAGGGTAGGCCTTCGGGTGCCTGAGATGAGGAGAAACGAACAGTGGCAAGCCTTCCGATCGACACCGCGAAGTTCACGGGGATCATCTGCGCCGTACCCCCGGCTCCGCGGGTCGCCAACCGAGAGACCGGTCAGCTGCGGGTCGACCGCGAGACCGGCAAGACCATGTACCAAGTCGGCCTCTGCCTGATGGCCGGGGCATCGGCGGACGTCGTGACCGTGAGCGTGGCCGGGGAGCCGGCCGGTGTGCAGCTCGGCATGCCGGTCGCCGTACGCGACTTGGTCGCCACGCCGTGGGAGAACGAGGGACGGCACGGCATCGCCTTCCGCGCGGCGGAGATCCGGCCCCTGAGCGCTCCCGCTTCGGCGGGTAAGGGGGCCGGGCAGTGATGAACTTCGCCGCCACCACCTCGGCCGGTTCCGCCGGGCCGAGTTGGGTTCTGGTGGTGGCCGCAGTGCTGGTGTCGGGCCTGCTTCTGGCGGGCCCGGCCCTGCGCCGCCGCTACCCCGTCGCCTGGTGGCTGTTACTCGGCTTCCCGGCTGCCGCCTTCCGGGTCATGCGGACCTGGCGGCCTCTGATGGCCGGGTGCGGTCTCGCCGTGAGCCGGCGACCGGCGTTGACCGTCGTGTCCGGGCTCGTCGGCAACGGGGCGCCTCCGCCTCAGCCGCGCGTACCCCGGCACGGCCTCATACGGCCGACCTCCGGCGGCTTCGTCACGCTGGTACGGCTGTTACCGGGCCAGGTGCCCGAGGACTTCGTCAAGGCCGCGCCTGCTATGTCGGAGGACTGGCAGGTTCACGGGGTGCGGGTGACCTCCTGGAAGCCGGGGGTCGTACGGGTCGTCGCTTCGGCGGCCGATCCGTTGGCCGATCCTCGGGTTCCGAAGCAGCGGGGGCCTGGTCATCTGCTTCGGGTGGCCGTGGGGGTGGTGGAGACCGGGTCCGCGTGGGTGGTCGACCTGCGGCGCGTGCCGCACTGGTTGATCGTGGGGGCCACCCGATCCGGCAAGTCCACGTTGATCAATGCGCTCGTGGCCGGTCTGGCTCCGCAACACGTCGCTCTCGTCGGTATCGACTGCAAGGGCGGCATGGAACTGTCCCTCTACGAACCGCGCTTGTCGGCCCTCGCGACCAACCGTGAACAGGCGGTCCGGCTGCTGACCGCGCTCGTGGACATGACCCTCGACCGGATGACCGTCTGCCGGGCGGCTCGCGTCCGCAACATCTGGGGTCTGCCGGACAAGGAACGTCCGGTCCCCGTCGTCGTGATCGTCGATGAGCTGGCGGAACTGTTCCTCGTCGCGAGCCGGAACGAGAAGGACGAGGCACAGGCGGCCGGAACCGCACTCATCCGGCTGGCCCAGCTCGGCGCGGCGCTCGGGGTGTTCCTGGTTGTCGCCGGCCAACGTGTCGGTTCCGACCTGGGGCCCGGAGTCACCGCCCTGCGGGCGCAACTCGGCGGCCGGGTCTGCCACCGCGTCGCCGACCCCGGTACGGCCGAAATGGCGCTCGGCGACCTCAACCCCGACGCGCTCAAGGCGGCACAAGCCATCACCCCGGAACAGGCCGGTACGGCCGTCCTCGCCTCCGGCGACGGCTGGGAACGAGCCCGGTCACACCTGATCACGGAAGCCGAGGCGGAAGCCGTCGCCGCCGAGTACGCGCACCTGACTCCCGTCCTGTCCGAACTGCACGTCGAAGCGCCGTGAAAGGGGCCTGCCGTGCTGGTGTCCATGTCCGCCGTTCTGCTGCTGGGCCTGCTGATCTGGTTCCTCCTGCGCATCCGCTATCTGAGGTGGGCGGACACGCTGCTCTGCGGAGCCTTCGGCTTCCTGCTCGCCAAGACCGTGGCCGCGCCGTTCGTTCAGACGCCATGAACGGCTTCCTCGGCCAACTCCGCTTCTGAAACGACCCGTTGATCCGAGAAGGGGACAACCCGTGTCCACGTACGTCATCCGCTCCGGTGACCGTGCCGCGTTTCTGGCCGGTCTGCGGGAGCTGGTCGACTTCCTGACAGCCAACCCCGCGGTCGTCGTACCGCGCCATGCATCCGTCGCCGTCCTGGTCGACGCATCCGACTCCGCCGCTCGCCGAGAGGGCGTGGAGTCCCTCGCCGCTCCGCTCGGCGTGCCGACGGAGGACCTCGGCCAGGGCTACTACGGCGCTCGCCGCGAATTCGGACCGATCGCGTACGTCGTCGTCGCGATTCCGCCCGAGGAGCGGCAGTGATCGCCCGTACGAAGGGCTCCCGACGGGGCGCGAAGTCGCCAAACCCGACCCCGTCAGGAACCCACTCCATCCGCCACATGAGCAGTGAAAGGAGCACTCACACTTTGTCCACCGCGCATCATTCGCGCAAATCCCTGCTGCCCGACTGCGAACTCAGGCAGCACGACTCGGAGGTCTCGACCTGCGCCGGACGGGAACAGGCCGTCCTCGTCGGGCTCGACGACACCGAGTACCGTCTGTGTCCCGCGCACGCTGCGGCGCTCTGGCTCACGGACCCGACGCTCCGCTTCAGTGCCAAGAGCCGGCCGGAGGGTATTTCGGCCGTGATGGGGCACGCGTTCGGCGGCGGGGGTGGTCGCCGATGACCACCACCCTCGTACCGGGCAGCGCTGCGGCTCTGGTCGCCAGGGCCTCGGAACCGGAGTTCGCGGCCTGGCGCCGGAACATCGTCCGCCTCGGCGGCTGTACCAACCCGATTCACCTGGTCGGCACGGCGACCGTCTTCGATACGACAACGGGCGCGGCCCTGCTCTCGTACGGGTCGGACGTCTACGGCGGTCGCCTGCTCACCGCATGCGGCAACCGGCGGGCGACGGTCTGCCCGGCCTGCTCGGCGCTGTACCGGGCGGACACGTACCAACTCGTCCGGGCCGGACTCGTCGGGGGCAAGAACGTCACGGAGGCGGTGAGTGGGTATCCGCGCGTGTTCGCCACGCTCACCGCTCCCAGCTTCGGCCCGGTCCACACTCGCCGTGAGCGCGATGGGCGCGTACGGGCCTGTCGTCCCCGCCGGCCGGGGGAGTGCTGCCCCCATGGGCGGCCGGCCGGATGCCGTGCGCGCCACGGCGTGGACGATCCCCGCCTCGGCGAACCACTCTGCCCGCGCTGCTATGACTACGCGGGCGCGGTTCTCTGGCACGCGTTCGCCGGTCGGCTCTGGCACCGGTTCGGGTTGGAGCTGCGGCGGGAGGTCGCACGCAGGGCTGGGCTGTCGCGTACGGAGTTCGGGGAAGTCGCCCGACTTTCATACGCGAAGGTCGCCGAGTACCAGCGGCGCGGCCTGGTCCACTTCCATGGCGTGATCCGCCTCGACGGACCGGACGGGCCCGGCTCCTCGCCGCCCAACTGGGCGACCGTGCCGCTCCTGACGGACGCCGTGCGGGAAGTGGCCGGTCGGGTGCGGCTGGCCGCTCCGGGGGCGAACGTCGTCGGTCCGCGGGAGCTCCGCTTCGGCACGCAGGTCGACGTACGGCCGGTCACCTCGTACGGACGGAATGCCGGGGAGCGGCCGGCATCCACGGCGGCCGTGGCCGGCTACATCGCCAAGTACGCCACGAAGGGAGCGGAGTCCGCCGGCGCGGTGGACGGCCGGATCTACCACGCGCGGGACATGGTCATGCTGCCCGTCCGGGCGCACGTGCTGCGCATGATCGGCACGTGCTGGTGGCTCGGGGGCTTGCCTGAGTTCGAGCCGCTTGGGCTGCGTCGCTGGGCTCACATGCTGGGGTACGGCGGCCACTTCTCCACCAAGTCACGCCGCTACTCGACCACGCTGACCGCCCTCCGGCAGGCCCGTGCCGACCACCGCGCGGAGCAGCAGCGGACGTCGCTCGGCCTGGCAGACGTCCCTACCGTCACGATCGGTCAGTGGCGCTATGCGGGCCGCGGTTACTCGCCGGAAGCGGCTCTCCTGGCCGCCTCCGTGCGGGAGGGCGGTGGTCGGCATGGCGCGTGAGAACCGCAGTAGGACTGCCGAACTGCTCACTGTGCGGCAGGTGCTCGACGAACTGGGCGGCATCTCCCGGCGCACCTTCTACCGCTGGCGGGAACTGCGCATCGCGCCGGCCTGCATCCGGCTGCCCAACGGGGAGCTCCGGGTTCGGCGGGACGTGCTGAACGACTGGTTGGAGGAGCGGGCGGAGGGGGCGGCGTCGTGAAGTCGTACAAGGTCGTTATCTGGAAGCTGAGCATCAACCGCTCCGCGAAGAAACCGACGTACCTCGTCCGCTGGTCCGTGGACGGCGAACCGTTCCACGAGTCGCACAAGACGAAGGCGCTGGCCGACCGCTTCCGCGCGAAGCTGCTGCGGGCGGCGGACAAGGGCGAGCCGTTCGACACAGTAAGCGGCCTGCCCGACTCCCTGCGCGGGGGCAAGGTCGCCCTCTCCTTGCTGGAGCTGCGCTGAAGTACATCGATGCCCGGTGGCCCGATGCGTCGGCGAAGCAGCGGGACAGCATGACCGATGCCCTGGCAACGGTCATGCCCGCGCTGGTCAAGTCAGTGCGCGGGCGTCCTACCCCGGCCGATCTGCGGCGGGCACTTCGCTCCTACGTCCTACCTCCGCCCCGGAGGGAGCGCGAACGGCCTGAGGAGATCGTGGCGGCGGTGAAATGGATCGAGAAGGCGTCGCTGCCAGTGGCAGAACTCCAGGAGATCACCCGCGCCCACGACCTGGTCGACGCGCTCACGCGGAAGCTCGACGGCAAGCCCGCGGCGACGCAGACGTACCGTCGGCGGCGTGCGGTGGCCTTCAACGTCCTCGAATACGGGGTGGAGTTGGAGGCGCTGACCTCGAACCCGCTGAGCCGCGTGCGGCGCAAGCGGGGGAAGCGAGCCGTGCAGGAGGTTGACCGGCGAGTGGTGGTCAATCCTCGGCAGGCCCGGGAGTTGCTGGCGGCGGTCACGTACGTCGGTGGCTACGAGCGGGCGAGCGGCCGGCGGTTACGGGCGTTCTTCGGCTGCCTGTACTACGCGGCCATGCGCCCCGGTGAGGCACTCGGTCTGCGCCTCTCGGACTGCACACTTCCGGAGAAGGGCTGGGGCCGGATCGACCTGGCGGAGACCCGACCCACCGCCGGGAAGGCATGGACCGACTCCGGCGAAGCGCACGACCGGCGCGGCCTGAAGCAGCGGGCGGATGGTGAGGTGCGCATCGTGCCGATTCCGCCACCGCTCGTGAGGCTGCTTCAGGACCACATCAAGGAATTCGGCACGGCGGAGGACGGCCGGCTGTTTGCGAGCGAGCGGGGCAACGTCGTAGCCGCGTCGTCGTACTCGCGTGCGTGGAAGCAAGCCCGGACCATGGGGCTCCCGCCCGAACAGGTCGCCTCCGTCCTGGCGGCCCGCCCGTACGACCTCCGGCACGCGGGCGTCTCCCAGTGGCTCAACTCTGGAGTTCCTGCGCCGGAGGTGGCGGCTCGTGCTGGCCACTCGGTCGACGTGCTGCTCAAGATCTACGCGAAGTGCATCGACGGCCAGGAGCAGGAGATGAACGACCGGATCCTGAAGGGTCTGGGGGAGGACGACGACACAGAACCGTGAGACGGCCCACGCGCCGCTCACGCGAAAGCCCCGGAGCGATCTCCGGGGCTTTCGCCGTGTCGGACAAGGGTCGCAGCGCTACGCCAGGTCATTCAGGTTGCAGACCGACTTGTAGTCGACGTGCTCGGTCTCTCCTCGTTGCTGCAGGTGTCGACGGTCAGCTAATTCCCCACCCCGAACGTCACGTAATTCCCCACCCTCGTCCGGGCTGCGGTGTTCGGCTGGGGAGCGCAGGGCTGGCGAGCTCATGGGTTTCTGATCGCTCGTACGGGATGATCTTGATCAGGGTGAGGACGCCTGTTCGAGTTCGAGTCGGGCGCGACGATGTTCTTCGCTGTCTTCGCCGGAGCCGGCATCCGACGCAGGTCTGCTCATCTCATAAGCTGATCCTCGCCCATGCCCTGGACAGGAAGCGTGAGATGACAGACGACGTGCGAGCACTCGCAGAGCGCATGTATGAGGCATTCAACGCGCGTGACCTCGCCGCGGCAGAGACCATCTTCGCGGCCGACTTCGTGAGCCATCCGCTGGGCACCGTTGGCGTCGACAGCGTTGTAAAGGCGTGGAGCGGGCTCCACGCCATGTTCCCGGATATCCAGGTCATCGTTGAGGACATGCTCGTGGATGCGGACAAGGCCGCAGTCCGTACAAGCCTGCACGGCACCCCGGCAGGCGCGGAGGAACAGGCTCTCCCTTCGATGATGGAGATCTTCCGGGTGCGAGACGGCCGCATCGCCGAGTTGTGGGGCCTGTCTTCACTCAGCCGGCCCGGGCGCTGAGTTCAGCGTTCGGCCTCCCTGGGAACGGTGCGCGGGACAGGCGATGTCTGGCGAACGTCAGCGGTCCGTTCTCAGCACAGGACTCAAGCCGATGGTCATCGCCAGGGTGGGGAGTCGTGACCGCGGGGGTGGGGAATTACCTGACGCTGATCATGCAGATCGTGGGGAATTACGTGACCGCTGACACTGCAGGAGCAACTGCAGAGTCTCCTCGCTGACGTCCGGTGCGGCCACGGGTTGCAGCGGTCCTCATCAGCCATCGCCGCCTGACACGCTGAGATGCAAGGTCAGTCAGCCATCGAGGCCAGAGGGTCCGGTCGGGCCAACGTCTCGGACAGCGGCAGCCTGTCCCTTGCGGCAACGCTCCGACGTACTCGCAGTTCGGCACGCGTCCGCGGACGGTACTTCGGCTCCTTGCCACATCCGCAGACCGATCGCCCTTCGTAACGCAGCCCTTCACCCAACACGGCAGCCACCACAGACCACCCGCGGACATCACGCCTGGGCGGCGGAGCAAAGTCATGACCAGCGCAAATGAGGGGCCGAGCACAGTTCGGGCACGGGTGCTCCCGCCGCGGATAGGCGTGCTGCTTGAAGCTGACGCGGCACGAGACGCACGCGTAGTGCAGCTTGTAGTAGGTCATGGCGTAGAAGCACACCGGGTCACCGTACCGAGCAGCCCTCCAGACAGACCACCCGTTTCTATGGGCCAACGATCTGCCATCAGAATCTGCGTGTAAAGCGCCGCAAGCAGCCGTTGACCTGCCAGAACGCCCGGCAAGATCATTACGTCGTCATTACGTGATCACTGGCAAACGGCTGCTTCCGGCGGCATCCGCCTGCACATGCAAGAAGACCCCGCACTCAGCTAACGCGCTGATGGCGGGGTCTTTGGGCACCTATCTCAAGGTGCCCCCGGCAGGATTCGAACCTGCGCACACGGCTCCGGAGGCCGTTGCTCTATCCCCTGAGCTACGGGGGCGTCTGGCGTTGAGCTGTTCGCTCGCGGCGACGGGTAGAACACTACCAGCTCGCCCAGGGTGTTCATGAACGGGTTTCCTGGGGGTCGCACCCCCGCAGGGGCGGAAGTCGGGAAAACCCGGACGCGGTGGCCGGTCCGGACCTACTCTCGAGTTGTGCCAGGGGCGTCGGGCCGGGTTCTTGTTGTGGACGACAACAAGGTCATCCGGCAGCTGATCAGGGTCAATCTCGAACTTGAGGGTCTCGAGGTCGTGACCGCGGCCGATGGTGCCGAGTGTCTGGATGTCGTTCACCAGGTGCGGCCCGATGTGATCACTCTCGATGTCGTGATGCCCCGGCTCGACGGTCTGCGGACGGCCGCTCGGCTCCGTGCCGATCCCCGCACCCGCGACCTTCCCCTCGCCATCGTCAGCGCCTGTACCCAGTACGAGGTCGAGACCGGCCTCGATGTCGGCGTCGACGCCTTCCTCGCCAAGCCCTTCGAGCCCGCCGAACTCGTGCGGCTCGTAACGGAGTTGATGGAGCGGCGCCGAGGGCCCGAGGACCGGCAGCGCGGGGGAGAGGGCGGCGAGGTCGAGTTCTCCGGGGAGCGGGCCGAGGGCAACCCCGTCTGCTCGTGAGTCCGCAAACCCCGCAACCGGTCTGCCCGTGAGCCCACGAGTCCGGCAACCGCGTAACTCGTCTGCCCGTGAGTCCGGAAACCCTGTAAACCGCTGACCTCGCAGGCCGCACGTCAAACGCGTAACCCGTGGCTGGCCACCCGCAGCCCGCACCCCCCACCCACACCGAACGCGTAACCCGTCGCCGACCCGCACCCCCCACCCACACCGAACGCGTAACCCGTCGCCGACCCGCACCTCCCACCGACACCGAACGCGTAACCCGTCGCCGACCCGCACCCCCCACCGACACCGAACCCCTAATCCCGTCGCCGACCCGCACCCCCCACCCACACCGAACGCGTAACCCGTCGCCGACCCGCACCCCCCACCCCACATCGACCCCCCACCCCCCGTCCACATCCCGCCCCGCTCCCAAAACGCCTCGCCTACCCACCCCCCTCCTCCCCTACGCTTGTCCCGTGACCCCCGTCGAGCTCTCCCGTACCGTGCTGCGCGCGGTGCGTCGCGCTGTCGACGAGGGGGAGCTGAGCGTGAGCGTGCCTGAGCGGGCCGTGGTCACGCCGCCTGGGCCCGGTGGGTGTGGGGACTACGCCACCAACATCGCGCTTCAGCTCGCCCGCCCGGCCGGGCAGCCGCCGATGCGTGTCGCCGAGATCCTGCGGCCCCACCTCGCGAACGCCGCCGGTGTCGGTGACGTCGTCGTCACCGGACCGGGGTTCCTCAACATCAGCCTCAGCCCCGCCTCGTCGCCCACGGCGGCCCTGGTCGCGGAGATCCGCGCGCTCGGGCCCGGCTACGGTCACGGCGATGCTCTCGCCGGGCAGGTGGTCGCGCTGCGGGTGCCGTACGACGTCCGGGCCGAGGTCGTCGCCGACGCCGTCGTACGGATCGTCGCGGCCCAGGGCGGGCGCGGTGAGGTCGGTCACGGTGAGCCCGTCAGTGTCCGGCCCGTTCCGGCGCCCGAGGACCCGGCCCCGCTCGGGCCCGACGCCGCCCAGTGGGCCCTGCTCTATCCCGCCGCCCACGACCGGCCCCGGATCACCGCCGACCACTTGGTGCAGCGCGAGAGCAACCCGCTCTTCCGGGTGCGGTACGCCCACGCCCGGGCGCGAGCCGTAGGGCGTGGTGCCGGACGGCTCGGTTTCGGTGCCGAACCCGGTGATGTCCCGGATGCCCCGGGCGCCCTCGTCACCGCCCTCGCGGACTACCCCCGCATCCTCACCGCGGCGGCCACCCACCGCGCTCCCGACCGGCTCGCCCGGCATCTCGTCACCGTCGCCGATGCCGTCCTGCCGTTCCTGCCGACCGTGCTGCCCCGCGGCGAGGAGAAACCCTCGGCCGCCCACCGTGCCCGGCTAGCCCTCGCCGAAGCCACCGGGACGGTGCTGGCCGGCGGCCTGTCCCTGCTCGGCATCGACGCACCCGATCACCTGTGAGAGAGCCCAAAGAGAAATGAGCCGTTCCGCGCACCCCGCCGGGCCCCGGCACGCCGATGTCCTGCCCGAGGGCCACTACGCCGCCCCGCCCACCGACCTCAACGCCCTCGACCCCAAGGTGTGGGCCCAGACCGTCGACCGTGACGCCGAGGGGGTCGTCACGGTCGGTGGTGTCGACGTGAAGACCCTCGCCGAGCAGCACGGCACCCCGGCCTACGTCCTCGACGAGGCCGACTTCCGGACCCGGGCGCGGGCCTGGCGCACCGCCTTCGGCCCGGACGCCGACGTGTTCTACGCCGGGAAGGCCTTCCTGTCGCGGGCCGTCGTGCGCTGGCTGCACGAGGAAGGCCTCAACCTCGACGTCTGCTCCGGCGGCGAACTCGCCACCGCCCTGTCCGCCGGCATGCCCGCCGACCGCATCGCCTTCCACGGCAACAACAAGTCCGCGGAAGAGATCCGGCGGGCGGTCGAGGCCGGTGTGGGGCGGATCGTGCTCGACTCGTTCCAGGAGATCGTGCGGGTCGCCCACACCGCCTCGTCCCTCGGCAGGCGGCAGCGTGTGCAGATTCGTATCACCGTCGGGGTCGAGGCACATACGCACGAGTTCATCGCCACCGCGCACGAGGACCAGAAGTTCGGGATCCCGCTCGCCGGGGGGCAGGCCGCCGAGGCCGTACGGCGGGCGCTGCAGCTGGACGGGCTGGAGGTCATCGGCATCCACTCGCACATCGGGTCGCAGATCTTCGACATGTCGGGCTTCGAGGTCGCCGCGCACCGGGTCGTGGGCCTGCTGAAGGACATCCGTGACGAGCACGGGGTCGAGCTGCCCGAGATCGATCTGGGGGGTGGGCTCGGTATCGCCTACACCACCGACGACGACCCCCGCGAACCCCATGAGATCGCCAAGGCGCTCACCGAGATCGTCACGCGCGAGTGCGAGGCCGCCAGGCTGCGGACTCCGCGTATCTCCGTCGAGCCGGGGCGGGCCATCGTCGGGCCGACCGCCTTCACTCTCTACGAGGTCGGCACCACCAAGCCCCTCGACGGGCTGCGCACCTATGTCTCCGTCGACGGCGGCATGTCCGACAACATCCGGACCGCGCTGTACGACGCCGAGTACAGCGTCGCTCTCGTGTCGCGGACGAGCGACGCCGAGCCGATGCTCACCCGTGTCGTCGGCAAGCACTGCGAGAGCGGGGACATCGTGGTGAAGGACGCCTTCCTGCCGGGCGACCTGGCGCCCGGTGACCTGATCGCCGTACCCGCCACCGGCGCCTACTGCCGGTCCATGGCGAGCAACTACAACCACGTGCTCCGGCCTCCCGTCGTCGCGGTGCGCGACGGCGAGTCCCGGGTCATCGTCCGCCGGGAGACGGAGGAGGACCTGCTCCGTCTCGACGTCGGCTGACACCGGGGGACACAGACGGAAGATCTCCTGTCTGCCACCCCCACAAAATGAAATAGACGTCTCACGATCCGGACGAAGGGTAGAAACTGCCGTCCGGTGAGTGAGACTGGTCCAACCGTAGACGGTATGAGGAAACGAGGTCGGATGATGCGTACGCGTCCGCTGAAGGTGGCGCTGCTGGGCTGTGGGGTTGTCGGCTCAGAGGTTGCGCGCATCATGACGACGCACGCCGACGACCTCGCGCAGCGCATCGGTGCCCCGATCGAGCTGGCCGGTGTCGCCGTACGACGGCCCTCCAAGGTGCGTGAGGGCATCGACCCGAGTCTGGTCACCACCGACGCCACCGCCCTCGTGAAACGCGGTGACATTGATGTCGTGGTGGAGGTCATCGGGGGGATCGAGCCCGCCCGCACCCTCATCACCGCCGCCTTCGAACACGGCGCGTCCGTCGTCTCCGCCAACAAGGCGCTGCTCGCCCAGGACGGCGCGGCTCTGCACGCGGTCGCCGAGCAGAACGGCAAGGACCTCTACTACGAGGCCGCCGTCGCCGGCGCCATCCCGCTGATCCGGCCGCTGCGCGAGTCCCTCGCCGGCGACAAGGTCAACCGGGTGCTGGGGATCGTCAACGGGACCACCAACTTCATCCTCGACAAGATGGACTCCACGGGGGCCGGCTATCAGGAGGCCCTCGACGAGGCCACGGCCCTCGGGTACGCGGAAGCCGACCCGACCGCCGACGTGGAGGGGTTCGACGCAGCAGCCAAGGCCGCCATCCTCGCCGCGATCGCCTTCCACTCGCGCGTGCGTCTCGACGACGTCTACCGCGAGGGCATGACGGAGGTCACCGCCGCCGACTTCGCCTCCGCCAAGAACATGGGCTGCACCATCAAGCTGCTGGCCATCTGCGAGCGGGCCGCGCACGGGGGATCGGTGACGGCCCGCGTGCATCCCGCCATGATTCCGCTGACCCACCCCCTCGCCTCCGTGCGCGGCGCGTACAACGCCGTGTTCGTGGAGTCGGACGCGGCCGGCCAGCTGATGTTCTACGGGCCCGGCGCCGGCGGTGCGCCCACGGCCTCCGCGGTACTCGGCGACCTGGTCGCCGTCTGCCGCAACCGGCTCAGCGGGGCAACGGGGCCCGGCGAGTCGGCGTACGCCGCCCTGCCCGTGTCGCCCATGGGTGACGTCGTCACGCGCTATCACATCAGCCTTGACGTCGCCGACAAACCGGGTGTTCTCGCCCAGGTTGCCACCGTGTTCGCCGAGCACGGGGTTTCCATCGATACGGTTCGCCAGCAGGGTAAGGACGGCGAGGCATCGCTCGTCGTCGTCACCCACCGCGCGTCCGACGCCTCCCTCTCCGGGACCGTCGAGGCGCTGCGCAAGCTCGACACCGTGCGGGGTGTCGCCAGCATCATGCGGGTTGAAGGAGAGTAACCAGCAATGACCCACCAGTGGCGCGGAATCATCGAGGAATACCGGGACCGGTTGCCGGTGTCCGACACCACACCGGTCGTGACGCTCCGCGAGGGCGGCACGCCCCTCGTGCCCGCGCAGGTGCTCTCCGAGCGCACGGGCTGCGAGGTCCACCTGAAGGTGGAGGGCGCCAACCCCACCGGGTCCTTCAAGGACCGCGGTATGACCATGGCCATCACGCGGGCGAAGGAGGAGGGCGCGCAGGCCGTCATCTGTGCCTCCACCGGCAACACCTCCGCGAGCGCGGCCGCCTATGCCGTACGGGCCGGGATGGTCTGTGCCGTCCTCGTCCCGCAGGGCAAGATCGCGCTCGGCAAGATGGGCCAGGCGCTGGTGCACGGCGCCAAGATCCTCCAGGTCAACGGCAACTTCGACGACTGCCTCACCCTCGCCCGCTCGCTGAGCGACAACTACCCCGTGGCGCTGGTCAATTCGGTCAACCCGGTGCGTATCGAGGGGCAGAAGACCGCCGCCTTCGAGATCGTGGACATGCTCGGCGACGCGCCCGACATCCACGTCCTGCCGGTCGGCAACGCGGGCAACATCACCGCGTACTGGAAGGGGTACAGGGAGTACGCCGGTGACGGCATCTCCACCAGGACGCCCCGGATGTGGGGATTCCAGGCCTCCGGCAGCGCGCCGATCGTGCGCGGCGAGATCGTCAAGGACCCCTCGACCATCGCCACCGCGATCCGGATCGGCAACCCCGCCTCCTGGCAGTTCGCGCTGTCGGCCCGGGACGAGTCCGGGGGCCTCATCGACGAGGTGACGGACCGTGAGATCCTGCGCGCCTACCGACTGTTGGCCGCGCAGGAGGGCGTCTTCGTGGAGCCCGCCTCCGCCGCCTCCGTGGCCGGTCTGCTCAAGGCCGCCGAGCAGGGCAAGGTCGACCCCGGTCAGCGGATCGTCTGCACGGTCACCGGCAACGGTCTGAAGGACCCCGACTGGGCCGTCGCCGGCGCTCCGCAGCCGGTCACCGTGCCCGTCGACGCGGCCGCCGCGGCCGAGCGGCTCGGGCTCGCCTAGAGGACCGCTGGAGCGTCGCTCGAGGACCGTGCGAACGGGGCCCGGGCAACGCCCGGCCAACCCTCGCCGGGCAACCGGTGAACACATCGTGGCGTCCTCGGCAGCGAACTCCCTGGGGAGTCCTCGGCAGGGAACTCCCTGAGGAGGGAGCACAGGGGGCTTACGACACGCATCGTGCGCCTCCTGTGCGCCCTATGTCGCCACAGAACCTTCCTTCGATAGGCTGTACCGAACCCGCCCGCTGCATATGCCTCCGCATATGGCGCGGTGCCGTGCCGCCTCCGCGGCCCGAGGTTCTCTCACGTACCTATCGAGTGTCATTCGACCATCACGCAGCTCAAGGAGAGTCATCGAGCGATGGCCGGTCCAGCGTTCCGCGCCGCCGCCGTCCGGGTGCGCACCCCCGCCACCAGCGCCAACCTCGGCCCGGGCTTCGACGCCCTGGGCCTCGCGCTGGGGCTCTACGACGACGTCGTAGTCCGGGTGGCCGACTCCGGGCTGCACATCGACATCGCGGGTGAGGGCAGCGAGACGCTGCCGCGTGACGAGAGCCATCTCCTCGTACGCTCCCTGCGCACCGCCTTCGACCTGCTGGGCGGACAGCCCCGCGGCCTGGAGATCGTGTGCGCCAACCGCATCCCGCACGGCCGTGGCCTGGGCTCCTCCTCCGCCGCCATCTGCGCCGGCATCGTCGCCGCGCGCGCGGTGACCATAGGCGGCGAGGCCAGGCTCGACGATGCCGCGCTCCTCGAACTGGCCACCGAGATCGAGGGCCACCCCGACAATGTCGCGGCCTGTCTGCTGGGCGGCTTCACGCTCTCCTGGATGGAGTCCGGCGCCGCCCGGGCCATCAGGATGGAGCCCGCCGATTCCATCGTTCCGGTGGTTTTCGTGCCCGGGAAGCCGGTCCTCACGGAGACCGCGCGCGGACTGCTCCCGCGCACCGTGCCGCACGTCGACGCCGCTGCCAACGCGGGCCGTGCCGCCCTGCTCGTCGAGGCCCTCACCAGGCGTCCCGAGCTGCTGCTGCCCGCCACCGAGGACCGTCTGCACCAGGAGTACCGCGCCCCGGCCATGCCGGAGAGCACCGCGCTGGTGGAGCGGCTGCGCGCCGACGGGATCCCGGCCGTGATCTCCGGTGCCGGACCCACCGTCATGGCGCTGGTCGATGCCGCCAGCGCCGACAAGGTAGAAGCCCTGGCCGGCTCGGAGTGGTCCGCCAACCGGCTGAACCTCGACGTCCAGGGGGCGAGTGTGCTGCCGCTTGCGCCCTGACACTCGGTTGCCGGATTTGGAGAGGGGGAATGTTTGTTGGATCCGGTAGTGTTAATCTCAAGTCTGCACCCGACCCCACCATGGCGAGGTGCTTCGTGTCCCCGTCCGGGACAGACATTCTTCCGGGAGTCTCCCAAGCCACTCAGCGTTTCGTATGTCGTACCTGGGCAGTACGTCGTACGCGGGCACTGAGCGGGCCGCTGGGCACGCTCCGGAATTGGTGCTACCACGCCACGTGACACCGGGTGCCACGGCTGAGGAAGCGCCGTCATCAGAAATTCTCTCCGCCGCTTTGGCGGACCACCGCCCCGGCACGGTCCACACAGCAAGGACCGCAGCCGGACAGCACAACCGGTCGCCGAGCCAGACAGGCCGACGTCCGCTCCAGGGAAGGACCCTTCGTGAGCGACACCACCGATCTGATGGGCGCACGTGTCGAGGAGACCGCTGCCGCGCCCGCCACGGACGCCTCCGCGCCTGCCACCGGTGCCGGCTCCCGGCGGCGCCGCGGTACCGGCCTCGAGGGCATGGTGCTGGCCGAGCTTCAGCAGGTCGCATCCGGCCTCGGTATCAGGGGCACGGCGCGCATGCGCAAGAGCCAGCTGATCGAGGTCATCAAGGAGGCACAGGCCGGCGGCGGAGCCGCCCCCAAGGCCGAGACCGCCACCGAGACCAAGCCGAAGCGCCGGGCCACCTCCAAGGCCCGTACGGGCGACGAGGCCGCCGAGAAGAAGGCGGAGCAGGCCGCCGAGGCCCCCGCCGAGAAGGCCGTGGCCCAGCAGCAGATCGAGATCCCCGGCCAGCCCGCCAGCGACGACACGTCGGCCGAGCGCCGCCGTCGCCGGGCCACCGCCGAGGCCGGCAGCCCCACCGCGAGCGGCGCCGACACCGTCGTCGCCGAGGCGAAGAGCGAGCCGAAGGCCGAGACGCCCGCCGCGCAGCCGCAGACGCAGCCGCAGGGCGACGCCGACGGCGAGGGCCGCGGCCGCCGTGACCGCCGTGAGCGCGGCCGGGACCGTGACCGGCGTAACAAGGGCGACGAGCAGCAGGGCGGCGGCCAGGGCGGTCGTCAGGACCGCCAGGACCGCCAGGACCGGGACCGCCCGGACCGGGACCGTCAGCAGCAGCCGCAGCAGCAGGGCGGCGGCCGTCAGGACCGCAACGCCGGCCCGCAGGACGACGACGACTTCGAGGGCGGCCGTCGTGGCCGTCGTGGCCGCTACCGGGACCGCCGGGGCCGTCGTGGCCGTGACGAGATGGGCGCCGAGCCGCAGCTGGCCGAGGACGACGTCCTGATCCCCGTCGCGGGCATCCTGGACATCCTCGACAACTACGCGTTCATCCGGACCTCCGGCTACCTGCCGGGCCCGAACGACGTGTACGTCTCCCTCGCCCAGGTCCGCAAGAACGGCCTGCGCAAGGGTGACCACGTCACCGGCGCGGTCCGCCAGCCCAAGGAAGGCGAGCGGCGCGAGAAGTTCAACGCGCTGGTCCGCCTCGACTCCGTCAACGGCATGGCGCCCGAACACGGCCGTGGCCGCCCGGAGTTCAACAAGCTGACCCCGCTCTACCCGCAGGACCGCCTCCGCCTGGAGACGGACCCGGGCGTGCTGACCACCCGCATCATCGACCTTGTGTCGCCGATCGGTAAGGGCCAGCGCGGTCTGATCGTGGCCCCGCCGAAGACCGGCAAGACCATGATCATGCAGGCGGTCGCCAACGCGATCACCCACAACAACCCCGAGTGCCACCTGATGGTCGTCCTCGTCGACGAGCGTCCGGAAGAGGTCACCGACATGCAGCGGTCGGTCAAGGGCGAGGTCATCTCCTCGACCTTCGACCGTCCGGCCGAGGACCACACCACGGTCGCCGAGCTGGCCATCGAGCGCGCCAAGCGTCTCGTCGAGCTGGGCCACGACGTGGTCGTGCTGCTCGACTCGATCACGCGTCTTGGCCGTGCGTACAACCTCGCCGCGCCGGCCTCCGGCCGCATCCTGTCCGGTGGTGTCGACTCGACCGCCCTGTACCCGCCGAAGCGCTTCTTCGGTGCGGCCCGCAACATCGAGGACGGCGGCTCGCTCACCATCCTCGCCACCGCCCTGGTGGACACCGGGTCCCGCATGGACGAGGTGATCTTCGAGGAGTTCAAGGGCACCGGCAACGCGGAGCTCAAGCTCGACCGCAAGCTCGCCGACAAGCGCATCTTCCCCGCGGTGGACGTCGACGCGTCCGGCACCCGTAAGGAAGAGATCCTGCTCGCCCCCGACGAGCTCGCCATCGTCTGGAAGCTGCGCCGGGTGCTGCACGCCCTCGACCAGCAGCAGGCGGTCGAGCTGCTCCTCGACAAGATGAAGCAGACGAAGTCGAACGCCGAGTTCCTGATGCAGATTCAGAAGACGACGCCGACGCCCGGTAACGGCGACTGACCGTTCGGCCGTTGTCCTTGGGCAAGGACGGTCCCCCGCGATTGCGGGGGACCGTCCTTTTCCGTTTCTCTCCGCGGTGTACGATCTCGCCCTTCGGTCAGTTGACCGAATTACGAACTCCTAATCCTGAGGGGGGACTTAGGTGGGTACACCCACGTCCGGGAGCGGTCGCCACAGACGCCGGATACGTTTCGCCCTGCCCGTGGCCGCGGCGGGAATCGCCGCCGCCGTCACGGCCGCACTTATCTCGACCTCCGCCAGCGCGGCCACCCAGCCGGTGCCCACGGTCAAGCCGGCTGTCAGCGCGCCGTCGCAGGCCGTCCTGAACAAGCGGATCGCCCGTGCGATCGCCGCCGACAACGGGACGACGACCACGAAGAAGCCGGCCGCCGCCGCGAGCGGTCCGGCCGTGTCGCCGAAGATCATTGGTGGCAGTACGACCACCATCTCCTCGGCGCCGTGGATGGCCCAGCTCTGGTACTACGACGACAAGGGCACCACCAGCGCGAGCGACGACGAGAGCTTCTTCTGCGGTGGCTCGGTCATCTCGCCCACGAAGATCCTCACTGCCGCGCACTGCGTCAAGGGCTTCAAGTGGAGCACCACCGACTCCGCGGTCATCACCGGCACCGCCTCGCTGCCCACCACCAACAGCGACGGCAGCGCCAACCTGCACGGCGGCACCGCCACCGGCGTTCTGCGCCAGTGGAACCACCCGTCGTACAGCGTGTCGACCCAGGGCGTCCCCAACAACGACATCGCCGTGCTCACCCTGGCCGCCCCGGTCAAGGCCACGCCGATCAAGCTGACGACCAGCACCGACACGGCCTCGTACAAGGCCGGCACCAGCGCCAAGCTGTACGGCTGGGGCCGCACCAGCTCGACGTCGAACGACCTCTCCGAGACGCTGAAGACGGCCACGCTGCCCGTCCAGTCCGACACCACCTGCACGAACGCCTACGGCAGCCTGATCGTCAAGGGCCACATGGTCTGCGCCGGCAAGCCCGCCACCGGCTCCGACACCGGCACCACCTCCGCCTGCAACGGCGACTCCGGCGGCCCGCTGGTCGTCGGCGGCCGGATCGTCGGCGTCGTCTCCTGGGGCGTCCAGGACTGCGTGGAGAAGGGCGCCTACAGCGTCTTCACGAAGGTCAGCACCTACGTCGGTGCCGCCTACGCGCAGATCGCCGACACCAACCTGAGCTACACCGACGGCAAGGCCGACCTGTTCGCCCGCAAGTCGTCGACCAGGGTCGGCTACGAGCTGGACTCCAAGGGCACCTCGCTCGCCTCCCGTGCCTCCTGGGGCGACTGGACCGGCGTCAACGTCATCCTGCAGGCCGACCTCGACCGGGACGGCTTCCAGGACCTGGTCTACCGGGTGGCCTCCACCGGTGACGTCTACTGGGACCACTTCGTGCTGAACAGCGCCCAGACCAGCGGCTCCTGGGCCACGAAGAAGATCTTCTCCGGCTGGAAGACCCGCAAGGCCACCGTCATCCCCGGTGACCTCACCGGCGACTACCTGCCCGACGTGCTCTCCGAGGACTCCGGTGGCACGCTGTGGCTGTACCCGGGCAAGGGCGACGGCACCTTCGCCGCCCGCGTCAAGGTCGGCACCGGCTGGAGCCAGTACAACCAGCTGCGCGGCGTCGGCGACTTCAACGGCGACGGCAAGGCCGACCTGCTGGCCCGCAAGAGCAGCGGCGGCGACCTGTACCTGTACAAGGGCACCGGCAAGTCCGGCACCGGCCTCTTCTCAGCCCGAGTGAAGGTCCGTGCCGGCTGGACCGGCTTCAACACCCTCGCCGCGGTCGGCGACATGACCGGCGACGGCAAGGCCGACCTGCTGGCCCGTACGACGGGCGGCACGCTGTACCTCTACCCGGGCACCGGGAAGGCGACCAGCGAGATCTTCGCCACAAGGAAGTCGCTCGGCACCGGTTTCCAGCAGTACGACATCTTCGGCTGAAATACCTGGTGAGCGGGGTTCGCCCCCACTTGCCCGGTAACGCAGTGTGCCCATCGTCCTACGCGGTGGGCACACTGCGTTGTGCAACCCTTTCCCGAGTTTCGCCGTCTGACCAGGCGGAGCGACGATGGTCCGGTACGTGCCGATGATCCGGGTGCGCCGGGCCTGACCCTGAAAGCAGGGGGTAACCGAGCAGTCGTACGAGAACGAGGAGCCCATGTCCGCCGAGAGCACGCCCGAGCCCGGTATACCCGAGGCCGACCCGAACTTCCCGGGCCGCCGGGGTAAGGGCCGCCGCCGCAAGGCCCCCGGCAGGGGACACAGGGCGCTCCTCGTCACGGCCTGGACGGCGGCCGGCATCCTCGTCCTCGGCGGCACCGGCCTCGGCTACGTGTACTTCAAGCTCAACGGCAACCTCAGGACCGTCGACATCAACCAGGCACTCGGCAGCGACCGGCCCACCAAGGTCGACAACGGCTCCGAGAACATCCTGGTCCTCGGCTCGGACACCCGCTCCGGTTCCAACAAGAAGCTCGGCGGTGGCGCCGACGACGGCAGCGCCCGCTCCGACACGGCGATGATCGTCCACGTCTACAAGGGCCACAAGAGCGCCGGCGTGGTCTCCATCCCCCGGGACACCCTGATCAACCGCCCGTCCTGCACGGACGCGAACGGTGCCACGCACGGCGCGGCGACCGACGTGATGTTCAACTCGGCGTACTCCACGGGCGGCGCGACCTGCGCGGTCAAGACCGTCGAGTCGATCACCGGTGTCCGCATGGACCACTATCTGGAGGTCGACTTCTCCGGCTTCCAAAATCTCATCGACGAACTCGGCGGGGTCAAGGTCACCACGACCAAGAACATCGACGACCCGCAGAGCCACCTCGACCTCAAGGCCGGCACACACACGCTCGACGGCGAGCAGGCCCTGGGCCTGGTCCGCACCCGGCACGGCGTCGGCGACGGCTCCGACCTGGGCCGCATCCAGCTCCAGCAGGCCTTCGTCAAGGCCCTGATCAACCAGGTCAAGCAGGTCGGCGTCTTCACCAGCCCCAAGAAGCTGTACAACCTGGCCGACACCGCGACGAAGACGGTCACCACCGACTCCGACCTGGGCTCGGTGAACTCCCTGGTCGACTTCGCGAACGGCCTGAAGTCCATCGGCTCCAAGAACATGCACATGGTCACGATGCCGGTCGCGTACGACCCGTCGAACCCGAACCGCGTGATCGTGGCCGAGGCAAAGGCGAAGCAGGTCTGGACGGCTTTGAAGAACGACAGGCCGATCCCCGCGTCAGCGACCAAGGGCACGGCGACAGGGCAGGCCAAGGGGGTCGTGACGTCGTCGTAAGGCCGCGGGGAATAGATCACCCGTGCCCCCGGTTTTGGCTACGCGGCCAGCCCTGGCAGACTGGTACGTCGGCCCCGGTTCACGTTCCCGCAGCCCGCGGCAGCGACCCGGTGCCCTCCCGAAATCTAGGAGACACCTTGAAGCGCGAGATCCACCCCCAGTACGTCGAGACGCAGGTCAGCTGCACCTGTGGCGCGTCGTTCACCACCCGTAGCACCATCGAGTCCGGCACCATCCGGGCCGAGGTCTGCTCCGAGTGCCACCCGTTCTACACGGGCAAGCAGAAGATCCTCGACACCGGTGGCCGTGTGGCCCGCTTCGAGGCCCGCTTCGGCAAGGCTGCCGCCGGCTCCAAGAAGTAGCGAGCCCCATTTCGCCGGTCCACGGCCGTGTCCCCACGGGGGCACGCCCGGGACCGGCGTTTTTGGTCGCCCGCCTTCCCTTCCGTACGCAGTATCAGGAGCCAAAAATGTTCGAGGCCGTCGAGGAACTCGTCGTCGAGCACGCCGACCTGGAGAAGAAGCTCGCCGACCCGTCGGTCCACGCCGACCAGGCCAACGCGCGCAAGCTGAACAAGCGCTACGCCGAGCTCACCCCGATCGTCGCCACGTTCCGCTCCTGGAAGCAGACCGGCGACGACATGGAGACCGCGCGTGAACTGGCTGCCGACGACCCCGACTTCGCCGCCGAGGTCAAGGAACTGGACAAGCAGCGCGACGAGCTGACCGAGAAGCTGCGGCTGCTGCTCGTACCCAGGGACCCGTCCGACGACAAGGACGTCATCCTGGAGATCAAGGCGGGTGCGGGCGGCGACGAGTCCGCGCTGTTCGCCGGTGACCTGCTGCGCATGTATCTGCGGTACGCCGAGCGCGTCGGCTGGAAGACCGAGATCATCGACTCCACCGAGTCCGAGCTCGGCGGCTACAAGGACGTCCAGGTCGCCGTGAAGACCAAGGGCGGCAACGGCGCGACCGAGCCCGGGCAGGGCGTCTGGGCGCGGCTGAAGTACGAGGGCGGTGTGCACCGCGTGCAGCGCGTCCCGGCGACCGAGTCGCAGGGCCGTATCCACACCTCCGCCGCCGGCGTCCTCGTCACGCCCGAGGCCGAGGAGGTCGATGTCGAGATCAATCCGAACGACCTCCGGATCGACGTCTACCGGTCCTCCGGCCCCGGCGGACAGTCCGTCAACACCACCGACTCCGCCGTGCGCATCACGCACCTCCCCACCGGAGTCGTCGCCTCCTGCCAGAACGAGAAGAGTCAACTGCAGAACAAGGAGCAGGCCTTGCGTATCCTGCGGTCCAGGCTGCTCGCCGCGGCGCAGGAGGAGGCGGAGAGGGAGGCCGCCGACGCCCGCCGCAGCCAGGTCCGCACCGTCGACCGCTCCGAGAAGATCCGTACGTACAACTTCCCGGAGAATCGCCTTTCGGACCACCGCGTCGGCTTCAAGGCGTACAACCTGGACCAGGTCCTGGACGGTGACCTCGACGCGGTGATCCAGGCCTGCGTCGACGCGGACTCGGCCGCCAAGCTCGCGGCCGCGTAAGTCATGCACGACTGAGTACGACACGGAGGACCAGCGTGAACCTGCTGCTCGCCGAGGTGGCCCAGGCCACCCAGCGGCTGGCCGACGCCGGCGTGCCCTCGCCGCGCAACGACGCGGAGGAACTCGCCGCGTTCGTGCACGGCGTGAAGCGGGGCGCGCTGCACTCCGTCGCGGACTCCGACTTCGACGCCCGCTACTGGGAGGTCATCGCCCGGCGGGAGCAGCGCGAGCCGCTCCAGCACATCACCGGGCGCGCCTACTTCCGCTACCTCGAACTCCAGGTGGGTCCGGGCGTCTTCGTACCGCGCCCGGAGACCGAGTCCGTCGTCGGCTGGGCCATAGACGCCGTACGCGCCATGGACGTGGTCGAGCCCTGCATCGTCGACCTGTGCACCGGCTCCGGCGCCATCGCGCTCGCCCTCGCCCAGGAGGTCCCGCGCTCGCGCGTGCACGCCGTGGAGCTGTCCGAGGAGGCGCTCCGGTGGACCCGCAAGAACATGGCGGGCTCCAGGGTCGACCTGCGCCAGGGAGACGCCCTGGACGCCTTCCACGACCTCGACGGCCATGTCGACCTCGTCATCTCCAACCCGCCGTACATCCCGCTCACCGAGTGGGAGTACGTCGCCCCGGAGGCGCGTGACTACGACCCGGAGCTCGCCCTGTTCTCCGGCGAGGACGGCCTCGACCTCATCCGGGGCATCGAACGGACCGCGCACCGGCTCCTGCGCCCCGGCGGTGTCGTCGTCATCGAGCACGCCGACACCCAGGGCGGCCAGGTGCCGTGGATCTTCACCGAGGAGCGGGGCTGGGCCGACGCCGCCGACCACCCGGACCTCAACAACCGCCCCCGCTTCGCGACCGCCCGCAAGGCGCTGCCGTGAGCACCCCGCAGACCGATCCCCGGATGTCCCGGAAGTACGTGTACTTCGTGTACGAGGAGGCCCGCTAGACATGGCACGGCGATACGACACCAACGACGCGACCGACCGCGCGACGGGTCTGCGCGAGGCCGCGTCCGCCGTCCGCCGGGGCGAACTGGTGGTGCTGCCCACGGACACGGTGTACGGCATCGGCGCCGACGCGTTCACCGCGGAGGCGGTCTCCGACCTGCTGGAGGCCAAGGGCCGGGGCCGCAACATGCCCACCCCGGTGCTGATCGGCTCCCCGAACACGCTGCACGGTCTTGTCACCGACTTCTCCGAGCTGGCCTGGGAACTGGTCGACGCGTTCTGGCCCGGCGCCCTCACGCTGGTCGCCAAGCACCAGCCGTCCCTGCAGTGGGACCTCGGGGACACCCGGGGCACGGTCGCCGTGCGCATGCCACTGCACCCGGTCGCCCTCGAACTGCTCACCGAGGTCGGCCCGATGGCCGTCTCCTCCGCCAACCTCACCGGCCACCCGTCCCCGGAGACCTGTGACGCCGCGCAGGAGATGCTCGGCGACTCCGTCTCCGTGTACCTCGACGGCGGTCCGACCCCGGGCAACGTCCCCTCGTCGATCGTCGACGTCTCCCGTGAGGTTCCGCTGCTGCTGCGCGCGGGCGCCATCTCGGCCGAAGAGCTGCGGAAGGTCGTACCCGACCTCGAGGTGGCGAATTGACAGCCCCTGACGCGGGGCGTGGCATAGGCAACGGGGAGCGCGCAGCGGAGATCACGACCACGTTCGTCGGGCTCCCGCGCGACAGCTTCCGCATCCTCCACGTCAGCACCGGCAACGTGTGCCGCTCGCCGATCACCGAGCGGCTGACCCGCCATCTCGTGACGGACCGGCTCGGCACCTTTCTCGGCGGCGGGCTGATCGTGGAGAGCGCGGGCACCTGGGGCCACGAGGGCGCTCCCATGGAGGCCAACGCGGAGGCGGTCCTCGCCGACTTCGGCGCGGACCCGACCGGATTCGTCGGGCGTGAGCTGCTCGACGAGCACGTCATCAGGGCCGACCTCGTGCTCACCGCCACCCGTGACCACCGCGCCCAGGTCATCTCCATGGGCCACTCGGCGGGCCTGCGCACCTTCACACTGAAGGAGTTCACCCGCCTGGTCCGCGCGATCGACCCGGCGACACTGCCCGCGCTGGAGGAGGGCGTGGTCGTCCGCGCCCGCGCGCTGGTCCGCGCGGCGGCCGCGCTGCGCGGGTGGCTGCTGGCACCCACGGCGGAGGCGGACGAGGTCTACGACCCGTACGGCGCCCCGCTGCCGTTCTTCCGCTCCATCGGCGACGAGATACACGAGGCACTGGACCCGGTGGTGACGGCGCTGACGGGTGTGCCGGCGCGGATGTAGCCCGAGGCGCCGTACACATCGCGCGTCCCCTATGCCCCCGGCCTACATTGGATTCACGTCACCGTCGACCGCCCGGAGTGCGTCATGTCGGTCAGCCCTACCCTCGTCGAGGCCGATCCGCTGCGGCGCCAGGATCCGGAGCTGCTGGAGATCCTGCTGGGGGAGCTGGCGCGGCAGTCGACGTCGTTGCAGCTGATCGCCGCCGAGAACTTCACCTCCCCGGCCGTGCTGGCCGCCCTCGGCTCGCCGCTCGCCAACAAGTACGCCGAGGGGTATCCGGGCGCCCGGCACCACGGCGGCTGCGAGATCGTGGACGTCGCCGAGCGGCTCGCCGTCGACCGCGCCAAGGCCCTCTTCGGCGCCGCGCACGCCAACGTGCAGTCCCATTCCGGCTCGTCCGCCGTACTGGCCGCCTATGCCGCCCTGCTGCGCCCCGGTGACACCGTGCTCGCCCTCGGGCTGCCCTACGGCGGTCATCTCACGCACGGCTCGCCGGCCAACTTCTCCGGCCGCTGGTTCGACTTCGTCGGGTACGGGGTGGATGCCGAGAGCGGGCTCATCGACTACGACCAGGTGCGGGCGCTGGCCCGGTCCCACCGGCCCAAGGCGATCGTGTGCGGATCCATCGCCTATCCACGCCACATCGACTACGCCTTCTTCCGTGAGGTCGCCGACGAGGTGGGCGCGTATCTGATCGCCGACGCGGCCCATCCCATCGGGCTCGTCGCCGGGGGAGCGGCGCCGAACCCGGTGCCGTACGCCGATGTCGTGTGCGCGACCACGCACAAGGTGCTGCGCGGGCCGCGCGGCGGGATGATCCTGTGCGGTTCTCCCGAGCTGGCCGAGCGTCTGGACCGGGCTGTGTTCCCTTTCACACAGGGCGGCGCGCAGATGCACACCATCGCCGCCAAGGCGGTCGCGTTCGGGGAGGCGGCAACTGCGGCGTTCACCACGTACGCCCATCAGGTGGTCGCCAATGCGAGGGTTCTCGCGGCCGGGCTGGCGGACGAGGGGCTGGTGGTCACGACGGGTGGCACGGACACCCATCTGATCACCGCCGACCCCGCCCCGCTCGGTGTCGACGGGCGTACCGCCCGGGGCCGGCTCGTCGCGGCCGGGATCGTCCTGGACAGCTGCGCCCTGCCGCACGGCGATGCGCGCGGCCTGCGCCTGGGCACCGCCGCCGTGACCACCCAGGGTATGGGAGAGGCGGAGATGCCCCGGATCGCGGCTCTGCTGGCGGGTGTGCTGCGCGGGGCGACGGACGTGGGGAGGGTGCGTGAGGATGTGCGCGAGCTCACCGGTAGATTTCCGCCGTATCCCGGTTGAGGCAGGGTAGGCGCAGCGTCGTACAGCCGTTGTACGCCCGGCTCACAGCTCCGCGTGCAACCATCGACGCTACCCGGAAGTCCCCATACATATGCGTCCATCGCTAGGGTGTGGGGCTGTGATGGTTCAGCGAGACCTGTGGGGAAGCCTGTGCGTGAATACCTGCTGACGCTCTGCATCACGGCCGCGGTGACGTATCTGCTGACAGGGCCGGTGCGGAAGTTCGCGATCGTGGCCGGGGCCATGCCGCAGATCCGGGCCCGTGACGTGCACCGGGAGCCCACTCCGCGGCTCGGCGGGATCGCGATGTTCTTCGGCCTGTGCGCGGGTCTGCTGGTCGCCGACCACCTGACCAACCTCAACCAGGTCTTCGCGAAGTCGAACGAGCCGCGGGCGCTGCTCTCCGGGGCGGCGCTGATCTGGCTGATCGGCGTCCTGGACGACAAGTTCGAGATCGACGCCCTGATCAAGCTGGGCGGTCAGATGATCGCGGCGGGCGTCATGGTCATGCAGGGTCTGACGATCCTGTGGCTGCCCATCCCGGGCGTCGGCACGGTGGCCCTGACCCCCTGGCAGGGCACCCTGCTGACGGTGGCCCTCGTGGTCATCACCATCAACGCGGTCAACTTCGTCGACGGCCTGGACGGCCTGGCCTCCGGCATGGTGTGCATCGCGGCCGCGGCGTTCTTCATGTACGCCTACCGGATCTGGTACTCGTACGGCATCGAGGCAGCCGCCCCGGCCACCCTGTTCTCGGCGATCCTGATGGGCATGTGCCTGGGCTTCCTGCCGCACAACATCCACCCTGCGCGGATCTTCATGGGCGACTCCGGCTCGATGCTGATCGGCCTGGTGCTGGCCGCCGGTGCGATCTCGGTCACGGGCCAGGTCGACCCGGACGTGATGAACCTGTTCGCCGGGTCCGAGCGCAACGCCGTGCACCAGATGGTTCCGGTCTACATCCCGCTGCTGCTGCCGCTGACCATCATCGCGGTGCCGGCCGCCGACCTGGTGCTGGCGATCGTGCGGCGCACCTGGCGCGGCCAGTCGCCGTTCGCCGCGGACCGCGGGCACCTGCACCACCGGCTCCTTGAGATCGGCCACTCGCACAGCAGGGCCGTGCTGATCATGTACTTCTGGTCGGCGCTGATCGGCTTCGGGGCGCTGGCGTACTCGGTGAACTCCGCGTCCATGTGGATCGTGCTGGGCGTGGTCTTCTTCAGCGCGATCGGCCTGGGGCTGCTTCTGCTGCCGCGGTTCACTCCGCGCGTGCCGGTGTGGGCCGAGCGGTTCGTACCGCCGCGCTACCGGCGCCGTGAGCCCGTCCCGGAGGCCGCGGCGACGGCCGCGACTCCCCAGGCGGTCACCCCCGTGGTGCTGGAGAAGGCGGAGGAACCGTGCGACGGACACCGCGCTCCGGTGACGGCCGGCGTGGGCCGGGTCAATGGCGCGACCGCCGTCGGCCCCGGTTCACGGGTCCTGGACCGTCACACTTCCGAAACGTCGCGCTGACTCGCAAGGTAAGAATCTGACTAGAGCATTGCCAAATCGTGGGGGAGCAAAGCCCCCTAATACCAGACACAACGGCTCAGTTTTCGCTCAGACGGGCAGGTTCACTCTCGTGTGTGACAGCGAGCACACCTACCAGGTAAAGACCTCATCAAATAGTTTGTGATACGGTTCACGAGAACCCCGGACAGAGCCGAAGGACCCAAGTGCGATGGTCCATTGGCGTGAGGTCTTCGACCCTCCGGCCGGGACTACGCTCGTCCATGACGACACCCTGCCCCCTGCGAAAGCGGAGTTGCCGCCATGCCGTCCAATGACGCCCGGATCCTGGCCCAGGCCGCCGTACCCACGGCTGTCGTCGGCGTACTCGCCGCCGTCGTCAGCGGGGTCGTCGCGGGCGGCAAGGGGGCGATCGGGGCCGTCGTCGCGACGGCGGTCGTGATCCTCTTCATGGGGGTCGGTCTCTACGTTCTGCAGCGCACCGCCAAATCGCTTCCCCACCTGTTCCAGGCCATGGGGCTGATGCTCTACACGGCGCAGTTGCTGTTGCTGTTCGTCTTCGTCGCCGCCTTCAAAAACACGTCGCTGTTCAACCCCCGGGCCTTCGCCGTCGCGATCGTGGTCTGCACCGTGACATGGATCGCCGCACAGGCACGCGCCCAGATGAAAGCCAAGATCCTCTACGTGGAGCCCGAGAAGACCGGGCAGCCGTCGTGAGAGGTAGGCCCGGGATAAAGGCGCACGAGAGATGCTGCTATCGTCCGGTGCCAACTGCGGCATCGCGGGCGCGGGCATCTGAGCTGACGCCTGCTCAATCGCGAGGCGAGATGCCCCCCGGCCGCCCCCACATCCGTAACACCAGTCCCGTGCCGAATTGCGGCCACGCGCCGCGCCGACACAACGAGGTTGCCGTACCTATGCGCCACGCTGAAGGAGCCCGCGGTGAGTGCTGACCCGACGCAGGTGCTCGCCTTCGAGACCGACTGCCACATCTTCACCGGCTGTGGCTTCCCGGCTCCCGGCCTGCACTCGTTCATGTTCAAGCCCCTGTGGGGTGACGCCAACAGCAACCTGTACTTCAACAAGCCGATGCTGCTGGCGCTGCTCGGCTCGATCATCGTCGTCGGCTTCTTCTGGGCCGCCTTCCGCAAGCCGAAGGTCGTCCCCGGAAAGCTGCAGATGGTCGCCGAGACCGGATACGACTTCATCCGCCGGGGCGTCGTCTACGAGACCATCGGCAAGAAGGAGGGCGAGAAGTACGTCCCGCTGGTCGTCTCGCTGTTCTTCTTCATCTGGATGATGAACCTCTGGTCGATCATTCCGGTCGCCCAGTTCCCGGTGACGGCGATCATCTCGTACCCGCTCGTCCTGGCGCTGATCGTCTACGTCCTGTGGGTCTCGCTGACGTTCAAGCGGCACGGCTTCGTCGGCTTCTTCAAGAACGTCACCGGCTACGACAAGTCGCTCGGCGCGGTGCTGCCGCTCGCCATGCTCATCGAGTTCTTCTCGAACCTGCTGGTGCGGCCCTTCACCCACGCGGTCCGGCTCTTCGCCAACATGTTCGCCGGGCACACCCTGCTGCTGCTCTTCACGATCGCCAGCTGGTACCTGTTGAACGGCATCGGCATCGCCTACGCCGGCGTCAGCTTCATCATGACCATCGTGATGACGGCCTTCGAGCTCTTCATCCAGGCACTGCAGGCGTACGTCTTCGTCCTCCTGACGTGCACCTACATCCAGGGCGCCCTCGCCGAGCACCACTGAGCGCCGCCCCACCCACCCCCTGATCGTCCGGTGGCCAACCCCCACCGGTCCGTAAAGAAGAAGGAAGAATCGGCATGTCCGCTCTGCAGACCCTTGCTGCCGCCGGCGTCCACGGCTCCCTCGGCTCCATCGGCTACGGCCTCGCGGCCATCGGTCCCGGCGTCGGCGTCGGCATCATCTTCGGTAACGGCACCCAGGCCCTGGCCCGTCAGCCCGAGGCCGCCGGTCTGATCCGCGCCAACCAGATCCTCGGCTTCGCCTTCTGTGAGGCGCTCGCCCTCATCGGCCTGGTCATGCCGTTCGTCTACGGCACCTGATCCCCCGATCAGCGATAGCCCCCTAGACGAAAGGCACTGACATGAGCCAGCTGCTCATCACGGCGGCCGAGAGCGGGGAAAACCCCCTCATCCCGCCGATCCCCGAGCTCGTCATCGGCCTGCTCGCCTTCGTCATCGTCTTCGGCTTCCTCGCCAAGAAGCTCCTTCCGAACATCAACAAGGTTCTGGAGCAGCGCCGCGAGGCGATCGAGGGCGGTATCGAGAAGGCCGAGGCCGCGCAGACCGAGGCCCAGAGCGTCCTTGAGCAGTACAAGGCGCAGCTGGCCGAGGCTCGGCACGAGGCCGCGCGACTGCGCCAGGAGGCTCAGGAGCAGGGCGCCGCGCTCATCGCCGAGATGCGCGCGGAGGGCCAGCGGCAGCGTGAGGAGATCATCGCCGCCGGTCACGCCCAGATCGAGGCCGACCGCAAGGCCGCCGCGCTGGCGCTGCGCCAGGAGGTCGGCAAGCTCGCCACCGAACTGGCCGGCAAGCTCGTCGGCGAGTCCCTTGAGGACTACGCCCGGCAGAGCCGCGTGATCGACCGGTTCCTCGACGAGCTTGAGGAGAAGGCAGAGGCGGCTCGATGACCGCGCACGGAGCGAGCCGCCAGGCACTGGCAGCCGCACGCGAGCGTCTCGACGCGCTGACGGACTCGACGTCCGTGGACGCGACGCAGCTCGCGGACGAGCTGGCGGCCGTCACCGCGCTGCTCGACCGCGAGGGAGCCCTGCGCCGGGTCCTCACCGACCCGGCGCAGTCCGGCGAGGCCAAGGCCGAGCTGGTCCGGCGCCTGATCGGCGGCAAGGTCGGCGAGGCCACCGTCGACCTGCTCTCCGGCATGGTCCGCTCCCGCTGGTCGCAGCCCCGCGACCTGGTGGACGCGCTGGAGGAGCTGGCGAACATCGCCGACCTCACGGCCGCGGAGAAGGCGGACACGCTGGACGAGGTCGAGGACGAGCTGTTCCGGTTCGGCCGGATCGTCTCCTCGAACACCGAGCTGCGCGCCGCGCTCACCGACCGCAAGGCCACCGCCGCCGCGAAGACCGAACTGCTGCACCGGCTGCTCGGCGGCCGCGCCAACCCGGTCACCGAGCGTCTGGTCACGCGCCTTGTGACCGCGCCGCGGGGACGTAGCCTGGAAGCGGGCCTCGACGCCCTCACCAAGCTCGCCGCGGAGCGCCGCAACCGCGTCATCGCCGTCGTCACCTCGGCGGTACCGCTCAGCGACTCGCAGAGGCAGCGCCTGGGCGCCGCCCTCGCGAAGCTCTACGGCCGCCAGATGCACCTCAACCTCGACGTCGACCCCGCGGTCATCGGCGGGATCCGGGTGCGGGTCGGTGACGAGGTCATCAACGGTTCGATCGCGGACCGGCTGGAGGACGCGGCCCGCCGTATGGCGAGCTAGCGCGAACTCAAAAGCAGTACGTACTCACGACGGCCCGGGTTGGGCCGTACATGAAGAATCCTGGGGGTCGCCCCCAGACCCCCCAAGTGAAACTTCGGGCCCAACAAGGAGAGCAGGGAACCCAGATGGCGGAGCTCACGATCCGGCCGGAGGAGATCCGGGACGCGCTGGAGAAGTTCGTCCAGTCGTACAAGCCGGACGCGGCCTCGCGCGAGGAGGTCGGTACGGTCACCCTTGCCGGCGACGGCATCGCGAAGGTCGAGGGCCTGCCCTCGGCCATGGCCAACGAACTGCTGAAGTTCGAGGACGGCACCCTCGGCCTCGCGCTCAACCTGGAAGAGCGCGAGATCGGCTGCGTCGTCCTCGGTGAGTTCAGCGGCATCGAGGAGGGTCAGCCGGTGCACCGCACCGGTGAGGTCCTCTCCGTCGCGGTCGGCGAGGGCTACCTCGGCCGCGTCGTCGACCCGCTCGGCAACCCGATCGACGGCCTCGGCGAGATCGAGACCGAAGGCCGCCGCGCCCTCGAACTGCAGGCCCCCACGGTCATGCAGCGCAAGTCGGTGCACGAGCCGATGGAGACCGGCTACAAGGCCGTCGACGCCATGACCCCGGTCGGCCGCGGTCAGCGTCAGCTGATCATCGGTGACCGCCAGACCGGCAAGACCGCCCTGGCCATCGACACGATCATCAACCAGCGTGACAACTGGCGCTCGGGCGACCCGAAGAAGCAGGTCCGCTGCGTCTACGTCGCCATCGGCCAGAAGGGCTCCACCATCGCCTCCGTGCGTGGTGCGCTCGAGGACGCCGGCGCGCTGGAGTACACCACCATCGTCGCCGCCCCGGCGTCCGACCCGGCCGGCTTCAAGTACCTGGCGCCGTACACCGGTTCGGCCATCGGCCAGCACTGGATGTACGCCGGCAAGCACGTCCTGATCATCTTCGACGACCTGTCGAAGCAGGCCGACGCCTACCGCGCCGTGTCGCTGCTGCTGCGCCGCCCGCCGGGCCGCGAGGCCTACCCGGGTGACGTCTTCTACCTGCACTCCCGTCTGCTGGAGCGCTGCGCCAAGCTCTCCGACGACATGGGCGCCGGTTCGATGACCGGTCTGCCGATCGTGGAGACCAAGGCCAACGATGTCTCGGCGTTCATCCCGACCAACGTCATCTCCATCACCGACGGCCAGTGCTTCCTGGAGTCGGACCTGTTCAACGCCGGTCAGCGCCCCGCGCTGAACGTCGGTATCTCCGTCTCCCGAGTCGGTGGTTCCGCGCAGCACAAGGCGATGAAGCAGGTCTCCGGCCGTCTTCGCGTGGACCTCGCCCAGTTCCGTGAGCTGGAGGCGTTCGCCGCCTTCGGGTCCGACCTGGACGCCGCGTCGAAGGCGCAGTTGGAGCGCGGTCAGCGCATGGTCGAGCTGCTCAAGCAGGACCAGTACCAGCCGATGCCCACCGAGGACCAGGTCATCTCCATCTGGGCCGGTACCACCGGCAAGATGGACGACGTTCCGGTCGCCGACATCCGCCGCTTCGAGAAGGAGCTCCTGGAGTACCTGCACCGCAAGGAGCCGGGCCTCATGACCTCCATCCGCGAGGGCGGCAAGATGTCCGACGACACCCTCACGGCCATCGCGGACGCCATCGCCGAGTTCAAGAAGCAGTTCGAGACCTCGGACGGCAGGCTGCTCGGCGAGGACACTCCTGCCGCTGCCGCCAAGTGACGTAAGGAAGGGACCTGACTCATGGGAGCCCAGCTCCGGGTCTACAAGCGTCGCATCCGATCCGTCAGCGCGACCAAGAAGATCACCAAGGCGATGGAGATGATCGCCGCCTCGCGCGTCGTCAAGGCGCAGCGCAAGGTGGCGGCCTCCACGCCGTACGCGACCGAGCTGACGCGCGCGGTCACGGCGGTCGGTACGGGGTCGAACACCAAGCACCCGCTCACCACGGAGGCGGAGAACCCGACCCGTGCCGCGATCCTGCTCCTCACGAGCGACCGCGGTCTGGCCGGTGCCTTCAACTCCAACGCCATCAAGGCGGCGGAGCAGCTGACCGAGCGCCTGGACCGCGAGGGCAAGCAGGTCGACACGTACATCGTCGGCCGGCGCGGTGTCGCCCACTACAACTTCCGTGAGCGCAAGATCTCGGAGTCGTGGACGGGCTTCACCGACGAGCCGTCGTACGCGGACGCCAAGACGGTGGCGGCGCCACTGATCGAGGCCATCGAGACGCCGACCGAGGACGGCGGTGTGGATGAACTCCACATCGTCTTCACCGAGTTCGTGTCGATGATGACGCAGACCGCGCTCGACGCGCGGCTGCTGCCGCTGCGCCTCGAAGAGGTCGCGGAGGAGAAGCCCCAGGGCGAGATCCTTCCGCTGTACGACTTCGAGCCCTCGGCGGAGGACGTCCTCGACGCCCTGCTGCCGCGCTATGTGGAGAGCCGTATCTACAACGCGCTTCTCCAGTCGGCCGCTTCGAAGCACGCCGCCACGCGGCGCGCGATGAAGTCGGCGACCGACAACGCGGGCGAGCTGATCAACACGCTCTCCCGTCTTGCCAACGCGGCCCGCCAGGCCGAAATCACCCAGGAAATCAGCGAGATCGTCGGTGGCGCGAGCGCCCTCGCCGACGCGACCGCGGGGAGTGACCGCTAATGACCACCACTGTTGAGACCGCGACGGCCACGGGCCGCGTCGCCCGGGTCATCGGCCCGGTCGTCGACGTGGAGTTCCCCGTCGACGCGATGCCGGAGATCTACAACGCCCTCCACGTCGAGGTCGCCGACCCCGCCAAGGACGGCGAGAAGAAGATCCTGACCCTGGAGGTCGCCCAGCACCTGGGTGACGGCCTGGTCCGCACCATCTCCATGCAGCCCACCGACGGTCTGGTCCGCCAGGCCCCGGTGACCGACACCGGCTCCGCCATCTCGGTGCCGGTCGGCGACTTCACCAAGGGCAAGGTGTTCAACACCCTCGGTGAGGTGCTCAACGTCGACGAGCAGTACGACGGCGAGCGCTGGCCGATCCACCGCAGGCCCCCGAACTTCGACGAGCTCGAGTCGAAGACCGAGATGTTCGAGACCGGCGTCAAGGTCATCGACCTGCTGACCCCGTACGTCAAGGGCGGCAAGATCGGTCTGTTCGGCGGTGCCGGCGTCGGCAAGACGGTGCTCATCCAGGAGATGATCTACCGTGTCGCCAACAACCACGACGGTGTCTCCGTGTTCGCCGGTGTCGGTGAGCGCACCCGTGAGGGCAACGACCTCATCGAGGAGATGACCGAGTCGGGCGTCATCGACAAGACCGCCCTGGTCTTCGGTCAGATGGACGAGCCCCCGGGCACCCGTCTGCGCGTCGCGCTGGCCGGCCTCACCATGGCCGAGTACTTCCGTGACGTCCAGAAGCAGGACGTGCTGTTCTTCATCGACAACATCTTCCGCTTCACGCAGGCCGGTTCCGAGGTCTCCACCCTGCTCGGCCGGATGCCCTCCGCGGTGGGCTACCAGCCGAACCTGGCCGACGAGATGGGTCTCCTCCAGGAGCGCATCACCTCGACCCGCGGTCACTCGATCACCTCGATGCAGGCGATCTACGTCCCCGCGGACGACCTGACCGACCCGGCCCCGGCCACCACCTTCGCCCACCTCGACGCGACGACGGTTCTCTCCCGTCCGATCTCGGAGAAGGGCATCTACCCGGCCGTGGACCCGCTGGACTCCACGTCCCGGATCCTGGACCCGCGCTACATCGCCGCGGATCACTACAACGCGGCCATGCGCGTGAAGACGATCCTGCAGAAGTACAAGGACCTGCAGGACATCATCGCGATCCTCGGTATCGACGAGCTCGGCGAGGAGGACAAGCTCGTCGTCCACCGTGCCCGTCGCGTGGAGCGCTTCCTGTCCCAGAACACCCACGTCGCCAAGCAGTTCACCGGCGTGGACGGCTCGGACGTGCCGCTCGAGGAGTCGATCGCCGCGTTCAACGCGATCTGCGACGGTGAGTACGACCACTTCCCCGAGCAGGCGTTCTTCATGTGCGGTGGTCTTGAGGACCTCAAGGCCAACGCCAAGGAGCTCGGCGTCTCCTGAACTCGGCCTGAGTTCGTCCGAGGGGGCGGGCGCGTCCCGCCCCCTCATTCACGCCCCTTAGAATTGACCCCAACACCCGGCACCCCCGCCGGGTGGTGACCCGAGGAGCCACCCTTGGCTGCTGAGCTGCACGTCGAGCTGGTCGCCGCGGACCGCCAGGTCTGGTCCGGCGAGGCCAACCTGGTCGTCGCGCGCACCACGTCCGGCGACATCGGCGTCATGCCCGGCCACCAGCCGCTGCTCGGTGTGCTGGAGTCGGGCCCGGTGACCATCCGTACGAGTGAAGGTGGGACGGTCGTCGCCGCGGTGCACGGCGGTTTCATCTCGTTCGCGGACGACAAGCTGTCGCTGCTGGCCGAGATCGCCGAGCTCTCGGACGAGATCGACGTCCAGCGCACGGAGCGGGAACTGGAGCGCGCGAAGGCGGAGGGCGATGCCACCGCCGAGCGACGCGCCGACGTCCGTCTGCGGGCGGCGACAGCGCGCTGACACACTGCGCGTATGCGTTGACGTAACTCAGCCGCGGCTGGGACCGGAGCCATCCGGTCCCAGCCGCGGCTGAGGCAGATCTGGGTCTTTTTACGTTCCATTACCTAGGAGACGGGGAGGTCGGTGCCGATGGTCCTCGCTCTGACTGTGTGCGGAATCGTGGTCGCGCTCGTGGTGGTGGGACTCTTCCTGTTCGGACTGCGGCGCAGACTGATCCAACGCTCCGGCGGCACCTTCGACTGTTCCCTGCGCTGGGACGTCCCCGAGAAACCGGACACCAGCGGAAAAGGCTGGAGCTACGGCGTCGCCCGCTACAACGGCGACACCGTCGAGTGGTATCGGGTCTTCTCCTACGCCTACCGCCCCCGCCGGGTCCTGGAACGCGACCGGATCGAGGTGACCGGCCGCCGCCTCCCCGAGGGCGAGGAGGAACTGGCGCTGCTCTCCGACGCCGTGATCCTCGCCTGCACCCATCGGGGCACCCGCCTCGAACTCGCCATGAGCGACGACGCGCTGACCGGATTCCTCGCGTGGCTGGAAGCAGCCCCGCCCGGACAGCGAGTGAACGTGGCGTAGCCACGTTCACTCGCTGGGTGGGGTCCCCCCCGGACGGAAGTCCGGGGGGAGCGTCAATGTTGCTTGGCGACTCTTTTACGACATACCCGAGTTGATGGCACTCACCAGTTCGCCGTCGGTGGTGTCACCGCTGAACTCCCAGAAGAACGCGCCGCCGAGGCCCTGGGACTTGGCCCAGTTCATCTTGCCCGCGATCGTCGCCGGTGTGTCGTACGACCACCAGTTGCTGCCGCAGTGCGCGTACGCCGTGCCCGCGACGGTGCCGGTGGCCGGGCAGGACGTCTTGAGGACCTTGTAGTCCTCGATGCCCTGCTCGTAGGTGCCCGGCGCCGGGCCGGTGGCCGTGCCGCCCGGTGCGTCCTGCGTCACGCCCGTCCAGCCGCGGCCGTAGAAGCCGATGCCGATGAGCAGCTTGCTCGCCGGGACGCCCTTCGACTTGAACTTGGCGATCGCGTCGGCCGTGGTGAAGCCAGGCGTCGGGATGCCGGTGTAGGTGGTGAGCGGGGAGTGCGGGGCGGTCGGGCCGTTGGCGTTGAAGGCGCCGAAGAAGTCGTACGTCATCACGTTGTACCAGTCGACGTACTGGGCCGCGCCAGCGTAGTCGGCGGCGTCGATCTTGCCGCCGGAGGTGCCGTCCGCGGTGGTGGCCGCGGTGACCAGGTTGTTCGAGCCGAACTTGGCGCGAAGAGCGGCCATCAGGTTCTTGTAGGCCGCGGCCCCGCTGGTGTCACAGCTCAGCCCGCAGGCGTTCGGGTACTCCCAGTCGATGTCGATGCCGTCGAAGACATCGGCCCAGCGCGGGTCCTCGACCAGGTTGTAGCAGGACTGGGCGAACGCGGCCGGGTTGGCCGCCGCCTGGGCGAAGCCGCCGGACCAGGTCCAGCCGCCGAAGGACCACAGCACCTTGATGTTCGGGTACTTGGCCTTCAGCTCGCGCAGCTGGTTGAAGTTGCCGCGCAGCGGCTGGTCCCAGGTGTCGGCGACACCGCTCACCGACTGGTCGGCGGTGAACGCCTTGTCGTAGTCGGCGTAGGAGTCGCCGATCGCGCACTGGCCGTTCGTCACGTTGCCGAAGGCGTAGTTGATGTGCGTGATCTTGGCGGCGGAGCCGGACGTCACCAGGTTCTTGACGTTGTAGTTACGGCCGTAGATGCCCCACTCGGTGAAGTAGCCGAGCTTGACCTTGGAGCCGGTGGGCGGGGGAGTGGTCGTACCGCCGGTGGTGTGCACGGCGACCGCTCCGCTGGCCGGGCCGGTCTGGTCGGCGGTGTCGCGGGCCTGGACGGTGTAGGAGTAGTCGGTGCCGGCCATGAGACCCGTGTCGGTGTACGACGTGGTGGTCACCGTGGAGACGACCTTGCCGTCGCGGAGCACGTCGTAGTTCTTGACGCCCTTGTCGTCGGTGGCGGCGGACCAGCTCAGCTTCACCGAGGTGTCGGTGATGCCGGACGCGGTCGGGGTGCCGGGCGCGGAGGGCGCCGCGTCGCCGGGGACGGTGGTGCCGCCGTCACAACTGGCGCCGTTGAGCAGGCAGTTGCTCGGGGAACCGGAACCCGCGCCGTTGAAGCCGAAGGAGACCGAGGCGCCGGGGGCGATGGAGCCGTTGTATGACTTGTTCTTGGCGGTCCAGCGGGTGCCGGAGGAGGTGACGTCCGCGTCCCAGGCCGAGGTGACCGAGGTGCCGGAGGGGAAGTCCCACTGGACGGTCCAGGAACTGATCGTGGCGGTACCGGTGTTCTTGACGGTCCACTGGCCGCCGAAGCCGGTACCCCAGTCCTGGGTCTTGGTGTACGAAGCGGTGGCGGTCGTCGCTGCCTGGGCGGGGGCCGCGAGGCCGACGAGACCGGCCAGGGGGAGCAGCAGGGTCGCGAACGCTGCCGCGGCTCTGTGTCTGAAGCGCATGCTGCGCCTCCTATGGGGAGTTGGGGGGCACGACTGAGCCTTCGCACCCACAGTGCCGCGAGAATAGAAAGGTCTGGACCACCGGTCAATAGGTCTGGACCACTCTCTGAAAGCGGGCCTAGATCCCCAACTCCTTTGCCAGCACCGCCGCTTGCACCCGGCTGCGCAGCCCCAGCTTCGCCAGCAACCGGCTGACGTGGGTCTTCACCGTGGCCTCGGCCATGTCGAGCCGGGCCCCGATGTCCGCGTTGGACAGCCCCTCACCCAGACACCCCAGCACCTCGCGCTCCCGCGGGGTCAGCGGCTCGAGAACCGCCGGATCGGCCCTCGGCCCGCGCACCGGCCGGGCCGCGAACTCCGCGATGAGCCGCCGGGTCACGGCAGGGGCGACGATCCCCTCGCCCCGCGTCACCGTCCGCACCGCCGCCAGCAGATCCCGCGCGTCCGTGTTCTTCAGCAGAAACCCGGCGGCGCCGGCACGCAACGCCCCGAACACATATTCGTCGAGGTCGAAGGTGGTCAGCACCAGGACGTCCGCGAGGCCCTCCGCGACCACCTCCCGGGTCGCCGACACCCCGTCCAGGCGCGGCATCTGTACATCCATCAGCACCAGATCCGGCCGTAGCTCCCGGGCCAGCGCCACCGCCTGCTCCCCGTCCGCCGCCTCCCCGACCACCTCGACATCGGGCGCGCTGCGCAGGATGAGGACGAGTCCGGCCCGCACGGCCAACTGGTCCTCGGCGACCAGGACACGGATCATTCGCTCGCTCTTTCGCTCAGGGGCTCAGGGTTCAGGGGGAGGGTGGCGTGTACGGCCCACCGCGCTCCGTCCGGCCCGGCCTCGAAAGTGCCGCCGAGCAGCGCGGCCCGCTCCCGCATACCGATCAGACCGGCGCCGGAGCCGGGCACCCGCGGCCCCTCCCGGTCGCCGTACGGGCTGGTCACCCGGACGTCGAGGACACTGTCGCGGCGGGCGAGGGCGACCGTGATCCGGCCCGGGCGGGCGTGCTTGAGGGCGTTGGTGAGGGACTCCTGGACGATCCGGTAGGCGGCGAGCTCCACGGGCGCGGGAACCTTCACAGGCACGGGGACCTTCGCCGACGAGGCGTACAGGATGACGTCCGGGCCGGTCGCCGGTCCTGCGTCCAGCACGACGTCCAGGCCGTTCGCGCGGGCGCTGTCGACCAGCGCGGGCAGGCCGTCCAGGGTGGGGGCGGCGGCGGGCTCCCCGTCGCCTCCGCCCGCCTCCCGCAGGATGCCGATGAGCCGCCGCATCTCGGCCAGACCCGCCACACTGTTCTCCCGGATGGCGGACAGCGCCTCCTTCGAGGTGCTCTGCTCGTCGATCGACAGGGCGGCCGTGGAGTGCAGGGCGATCGCCGACAGATGGCCCGCGACCAGGTCGTGCAGATCCCGCGCCGTCCGCGCCCGCTCCGCGGCGACCGCCTGGACCCGGTCCATCTCGGCCAGCAGCGCGGTCTGTTCGGCGCGCAGCCGGGCGGCCGTGGCGGCGTCCCGGTGGTCGCGCACGATCCAGCCGGTGGCCGCCGGGCCGAACGACACGATCCCGGTGACCACCCCGATCAGCAACGCCTCCGGTACCTGCCACACGGCGAACGGCACCAGCGTCCCGGCCACCGTGAGCAGCCCCGTGATCCAGGGGATGCGGCGGGCCGAGGCGGGCGGCCCGTACAGAACGGCCGCGTACACCAGGTCGGTGAACATCAGGACCGTGGCCAGATTGCCCTGGGTGACCTGGTCCGCGCAGATGGCGACCGTGCCGGTCAGCAGGGCGGCGCGTGGCGCGGTGCGGCGGGCCAGCTCGCAGCAGGCCGTCACACACAGCGGCAGCAGCACCGGCCAGGGGCCGTCGAAGAGGCTGAGCGGGTAGTCCCGCGACCGGGTGCCCAGCCCGAGCCCCGCCAGCAGCAGCCCGCCGAGCAGGCCGCCGACCGCGACGTACACGTCGAAGCGGTGCGGTCGGGGAAGTCGCGGGGCCATGGCTCCATCCAACACGGCCCGCACGGCGTGCGCCTGCGCCGCGGGGAGGGTCCCGTACTCCATCTTTCGATGTACGGGGGGTTCGTCACCGCCGACGACGCGCCGGCCGCCCGCCGCCGGGAGCCTGGAGGGGTGACCGAGACACCGGCGAATCCCCGGTGAGGAGCCAACCGTGATCGTCGCCCTGATCATCGTCTGCGAAGTGGCCTTCTGGGTGCTGCTCGCGGCCGGTCTGGCCGTCCGCTACCTGCTGAAACGGCGCCGGACCAGCGTCGTACTGCTCTTGTGCGAGCCCGTCCTCGAACTCGTCCTGTTCGTGGTCACCGCGATCGACCTGCGCAACGGTGCCGAACCCAGCTGGGAGCACGGCCTGGCCGCGCTCTACATCGGCTTCACCGTCGCCTACGGCCACTACACGATCCGCTGGCTGGACGGCCACGCGGCCCACCGCCTGGCCGGTGCCCCGCGCCCGCCGAAGCCGCCCCGCTTCGGCATGGCGCGCGCCCGCCACGAGGGCAGCCTGTGGCTGCGTACGGTCCTGATGGCGGTGGTCGCCTGCGCCCTGCTCCAGGCCGCGATCTGGTACGTCGGCGACGGCGACACCTCGTCGCTGCGGACCTTCCAGTGGGTGGCGCTCAGGGCCGTCGGCCTCCATGGTGTGATCGCGCTGACGTATGTCGTCCGGCCGAAGAAGCGGCCGGACGGAAAGCTGGATCCAGCGAAGCCGGACTCGGCGAGGCCGGGCTCAGCGCTCCCCACCGGGGACCCACAGCACGTCCCCGACGTCCTTGTTGGCCGTCCGGGCAAGGATGAACAGTAGGTCCGACAGCCGGTTGAGATAGGTCGCGGTCAGCGGGTTCATGCTGCCGTTTTCTCCTTGGCCGCCGTGCACCTCCAGCGCGGCCCACGTCGACCGCTCGGCCCGCCGGACCACCGTGCAGGCCTGGTGGAGCAGGGCCGCGCCGGGGGTGCCGCCGGGCAGGATGAACGAACGGAGCTTCTCCAGCCGCTCGTTGAAGCGGTCGCAGTCCGCCTCCAGCTTGTCGACGTAGAACTGCTCGACCCTCAGCGGCGGGAACTCCGGGTTCTCCACCACGGGTGTCGACAGGTCCGCGCCGACGTCGAAGAGGTCGTTCTGCACCCGGGTGAGCACCTGGACGACCTCCTCGTCCAGCCCGCCCAGCGCGATCGCCGTCCCGATCACTGCGTTCGCCTCGTTGGCGTCCGCGTACGCCGAGATCCGCAGATCGGTCTTGGCGACCCGGCTCATGTCCCCGAGGGCGGTGGTGCCCTGGTCGCCGGTCCTGGTGTAGATGCGCGTCAGATTGACCATAGGGCCAGCCTAATTACGTGGACGCGATGCGCGAGGCCGACGCAGGCTCGTACACGACCGTGACGGTGGGCACACGCGTGGTTGCGGACGGCCGGAGCATCGAGGAACTGCAGCCGGGGCGGTGGGTGAGCGCCCGCGCGCTTCCAAGTGGGGAACAGTACGGTCATGGCGGTCATCGGGTGCGAAGTGGTCAAGGCGGAGCGATCCGTGCGAAGTATCACGAGAGGTACTGCCCCTTCTCCACGGCATCGAGGAGCCGTTGAGCGAGAAGCTGCTCAACTACGCGGTACATGCCGCGGAATGAACGGTGCCCCGGGGCCCGGCTGACGAGACGTGACGGTTGTCTCACGCCCTGAGACCGTGACACGCATTACTTACCGGGTTTCCCGGCCCCTCACGAGCGCTAGGGTCCCGCCCAAGAGGCATACCTAAACAGCGTGTAAGGGGAGCGGAGTGGCACGGAAGCTTGCCGTCATCGGGGCCGGCTTGATGGGTTCCGGCATCGCCCAGGTCGCCGCGCAGGCCGGCTGGGACGTGGTCCTGCGTGACGTCACCGACGAGGCTCTGGACCGTGCCATCGGGGGCATCCAGGCCTCGTACGACAGGTTCGTGAGCAAGGGGAAGCTGGAGGCGCACGACGCCGACGCCGCCCTGTCCCGTATCACCACGACCACCGACCTGGACGCGGTCGCCGACGCCGATGTCGTCGTCGAGGCGGTCTTCGAGAAGCTGGAGGTCAAGCACGAGATCTTCCGCGCGCTCGACAAGATCGTGCGCCCGGACGCCGTGCTCGCCTCCAACACCTCCGCCATCCCGATCACCAAGATCGCGGCGGCCACCGAGCACCCCGAGCGGGTCGTCGGCGTCCACTTCTTCTCGCCGGTGCCCATGATGCAGCTCGTGGAACTGGTCCGCGGCTACAAGACGAGCGACGAAACCCTCGCCACCGCGCGGGAGTTCGCCGAGTCCGTCGGCAAGACCTGCATCGTCGTCAACCGGGACGTCGCTGGCTTCGTGACGACCCGGCTGATCTCGGCGCTCGTCGTCGAGGCCACCAAGCTGTACGAGTCGGGCGTCGCCACCGCCGAGGACATCGACCTGGCCTGCAAGCTGGGCTTCGGCCACGCCATGGGCCCGCTGGCCACGGCGGACCTCACCGGCGTCGACATCCTGCTGCACGCCACCAGCAACATCTACACCGAGTCGCAGGACGAGAAGTTCGCACCGCCGGAGCTGATGCGCCGGATGGTTGACGCCGGTGACATCGGGCGCAAGAGCGGGCAGGGCTTCTACACGTACTGAAACATCAGTACGTAATCAGTACGTAGGGTCGCTAATCGCCTCCGAAAACGCACAAGCCCCAGGAGTTTCACTCCAGGGGGTGAATTCGGTATCGGTTCGCTTACAGATGGCAACCTCTGACCGTCGAACGCAGTCAGAGGTTGCATCACCGGACATCACTTTCACGGAGTAGGACAGACACGCACTCTCGGGGAGCGCATATGCACATCAGGGGCGACCACGCCGAGCTGGTCGTCGGGGGCCGCCTCGACGTCCGCAGCGCGGCGGACGCCCGTACGGTCCTGCACTCGGCCGTCGACGACGGAGTCGGCGATCTGGTGCTGGACCTGTCCGAGCTGGACTCCTGGGACGCCACCGGACTCGGGGTCATCATGGGGGCGCACCGGCGGGCCGGCCGCTGCGGCCGCCGCCTGGTGCTGCGCGCCGTACCGCCACAGATGCAGCGCCTGCTGGTGGCCACCAGGCTGCACCGGATCCTGGCGATCGAGGGGGGTATCGGGGTGGACTCACTGCCGCGGGTGTGACACCCGGACCGGGTGTGCGGCGGCGAACAGGTGGGACACGGTGTGAACCGGGCGACGGGGGGTGACCCGGACGGACGGCGCACAAGCGCATGTCAGGCGCAATCCTCTCGAGACTGTGATGACTTGGACGGCACGGTACCCCGGGCTGTCGTAGATACTGTGCGAAGGTTTAGGGTTCGGTCGCCCGCTGCCTTGCCACCCTTCGAGCGCGGGCCCGGACCAGAAGCGACAGTGCAGTGTGCAACAGGCCGGGAGGGGCCCGAATTCACGGCACACCACGCTTTTGGGGGCTAGGAACCTATGGACCCGATCAACCCGGGACCCGAGGCGTACGGCCATGACGGCGACGGCACCACACCGCGCCAACGGCCGCCCAGGGAATCCCTCACCAACGACTTCGGCCAGAGCGCGCCGCCGCTCGCCCGTACGGCGCGGCTGGTCTCCGGCGACTTCCTGCTGACCGTGAACCCGGTCGACGGCAGCGAGATAGAACCCTGCCCGCCGGCCGAGCGCCCCGCCGGACCGGAGAAGCGCACCGCCGCCGAACGCGCCGAGTTCGAGCGCGCCGCCCGGCCGCCGGTACCGCCCGGTCCCGCCCAGCCCGAGCTGCCGCTCCTGGAGCGCCAGGACGACCGCGAGCGGCTGGTACGACTCCTCGCCCGCGGCCGCTCCGTCCGCCTCACCGGCCCCTCGGGCTCCGGCCGCACCGCACTCCTCGACCTGGTCGCCGACGACTGCGCCGACCTCGCCCCCGACGGCGTGGTCCGCCTCAGCGGCTTCCACCGCACGTCCGCGGACCTGCTCCACGACCTCTTCTACGCCGTCTACAAGGCGCCCGCGCACCGCCCCGAGCACGACGAGCTCCTCGAACTGGCCCGTGACATCGGCGCGATCGTCGTCCTCGACGACATCGAGTTCGGCGGCTCCGGGCTCGACGAGCTGATCGACGCCACCCCCGAGTGCGCCTTCCTGATCGGCGCCACCCCGGACGTGCCGGCGCCCTCCGCCGACTCCGCCGTCGAGGAGCTCTTCCTCAGCGGCCTGGAGCGGGCCGGGGGAGTGGACATCCTGGAGCGCGCGGTCGGCCGTGTGCTCACCGAGGAGGAGGCCAACTGGGCGGGCGACCTCTGGTTCGAGTCGGAGGGCCTGCCGCTGCGGTTCGTCCAGGCGGGCGCCCTGCTGCGCCAGCGCGACCAGTTGCGGGCCAGCGCGGGCGCCGTCGACGAGTTCGGCGTCTTCGCATCCGATCTGACGGCCGACGTGCCCTTCGACGCCGAGGCCGCCGACGAGGTCCCGCTCCCGTCCCTCGGCGAGGCCGCCGCGCCCGCCCCGCTGCTCGCCTCGCGCCTCAGCGCCTCCGCCCGGGCCACCCTGCGCTTCGCGGTCGCCCTCGGCGGCGAGGTCCCGCACCAGGCCCATCTCCCCGCCCTCGTCGGCGACACCCACGCGGACGCCGCCCTCGGCGAACTGGCGGGCTGCGGACTGGTCTCCCCGGTCGGCTCCCGCTACCGCCTCACCGCGGGCGTCCAGCAGCAGCTGGAGGCCGCGGGATACGCCGACGACACCGAGGCCCAGGCCCTCACCGCCGCCCAGCACTACTCCTGGTGGGCCGGGCACCCCTCCGTCACCCCCGAACGGGTGTGCGCCGAGGCCGACGCGGTCCTCGCCGCCCTGGCGGTCCTCGTCCCCGCCACCGTGCCCCCGGCCGAGGGCGAGGAGTCCACGCCGGTACGACTGGCCCGTACGGCCGCGCCCGCGTTCGCGGCCGGGCTGCAATGGAGCGCCTGGGAACGCGCGCTGCGGGCCGGTGCGGAGGCCTCCCGCCTTGCCGGTGAGGTAGGTGAACAAGCCTATTTCCACCACGAGTTGGGGATACTCGCGCTCTGCGGCGACCAGCTGGACCGGGCCCGGGCTGAACTGGAGGCCTCCATCGGCCTGCGCGGGGCGCTCTCCGACAAGCGGGGTACGACGGCCGGCCGCCGTGCGCTGGCGCTGGTCGCCGACCGTTCGGGCGAGGTCTTTCCCAGCCTCGCCGCGATGGCGGGCGACGAGATCCCCGAAGCCCGCCACGAGGAGTCCATATCCCCGGCGGGCGGCGTCATGACGCCCTTCCCGGCCGTCCACCCCCCGATCCCGGGCACACTGGTCACCCGCCGCGCCCCGGGGCGTCCGACCCCGGCCCAGGGCGGCGGCGGTCTCGTGCGCATGGCCCGCCGCAACCTGGTCGCGGTGGGTTCGGGCGTGCTCCTCACCGCGGTCCTCGGCACGGTGGTGGGGCTCGGCATGACCTCCCAGGACAATGCCGACAACCCGGCCAACAATGTGAGCGTCAACCCGTCGGCGAGCGCCGGCACGGGCGACGGCAGCCTGGGCGCCGACCCGAAGCAGTCATCGGGCACGGCGGACAAGGTCAAGGCGACGCCCACACCTACGGACCCCGGCCCGGACGGCACGCTGGGCACGTCGGACGACCCGACCCCGCCGTCGGACCAGGTATCCCCTTCGGACGCACCGACGGGGACGAAGGGGTCGTCGGGTGGTGGGGGGACGTCGAGCAAGCCGACACCGACCCCGTCCAAGTCGTCGCCCAGGCCGTCCTCGAAGCCGTCGAAAACACCACCGCCCTCGGACCCCTCGACGCCCACCCCGCCGGCGAGCCCCACGGAGTCCCTGACCCCGTCCGCCCCTCCCACCACAACCAACTCGGCAAGCGGCCCGGCGTCCAACTCCCCGAGCGTCACGACGTCGAGCGCATCGGAGAGCATCACCCCCGGAACATCGACCGGCACGGTGATCTGAACCGGCCACCGCCACTCCGGCCCCGGAGGGGTGAGCGGCGGGGCAAAGAAGAGCTGAGCGGCGGGACAACGGAGAAGGCGCCGACTCCGTCAAGGAGAAGGCGCCGGCTCCGGAAAGCGGGTGCGTTGGCCGGGGCGGCCCCTGTGCGGATCGTGACCGGCGGCCGGCCTCAGAACAACCGCAGCTTGTCGTCCCCCAGGCCCCGCAGCGCGTCGTAGTCCAGGATCGCGCAGCCGATGCCCCGGTCGGTGGCGAGGACGCGGGCCTGGGGCTTGATCTCCTGGGCCGCGAAGACGCCCCGGACGGGGGCGAGATGGGGGTCGCGGTTCAGCAGCTCCAGGTAGCGGGTGAGTTGTTCCACGCCGTCGATCTCGCCTCGGCGTTTGATCTCGACCGCCACGGTCTTGCCGTCGGCGTCCCGGCACAGGATGTCCACCGGCCCGATCGCCGTCATGTACTCACGGCGGATGAGGGTGTAGCCCTCGCCGAGCGTCTCTATACGGTCGGCCAGCAGCTCCTGCAGGTGCGCTTCCACGCCGTCCTTGATCAGGCCCGGGTCCACGCCCAGCTCGTGCGAGGAGTCGTGCAGGACCTCCTCCATCGTGATGATGAGCTTCTCGCCCGCCTTGTTGATGACGGTCCAGACGCCTTCCTCGTCGCCCGCCCCTTCCTTGAGGGTGCACGGCGGCGACATCCAGTTGAGGGGCTTGTAGGCCCGGTCGTCCGCGTGGATCGAGACGCTGCCGTCCGCCTTGACCAGGATCAGACGGGGGGCCGAGGGAAGGTGGGCGGTGAGCCGGCCGGCGTAGTCGACGGAGCACCGGGCGATGACGAGACGCATGGTCGGCAACGCTACTCGACGCCCCGCCCTCCCCGCGATTCGCCCGCCGCTCCTCCGAGCGGGCCCCGTGACCGGTTCTGACGGGTCGCTTGGACACCCGTGTTCAACCCTGGCCGATTGTGTGCCTAAAGGGATCGGCGCATATACGCAATCTCCTGGTGGGGCCTCCGTCCGTTGCCTAACGTAGTAAACGGGAGGTCGCGAAGTGTGTACTCAGCGTGTTCGGTATCGCGAACTCCCCTACCTGTCCGGCAACCCCTGCTGTTCGGGGGTGCGAGAGGAGAACCCATGTCGCTCGACGTCTCACCGGCCCTACTCGAACAGGCCGAGCGAGGCGAGGTCGACGAAGCAGAATTCGTCGACTGCGTCCGGACCTCCCTGCCCTACGCATGGGAGATGGTCAGCTCCCTGGTGGCCCAGCTGAAGGTGGACGGCGGAGAGTTCGCCGACAACCAGACGCCCCCGCCGGACGAGCAGGCACGTGGTCAGCTGCTGCGTGCGCTTGCGAGTGACGCCATACGCGGTGCCCTGCAACGGCACTTCGGTGTGCGGCTGGCCTTTCAGAACTGCCATCGTGTTGCGGTGTTCCCGCTGGACGTCTCGGTCGACGAGACGCTGGCCCGCTTCACCTCGGTGCGCAGTCAGCTGCTGAACCAGTCCCCGGAGCTCCGGGACTGCTGACGCGGGGCTCCGGTACTGCTGATGCAGTGAGCCGCTTGCTTGCCGCTCCACACGCGGGAGGTGCAATCAGTCACTGGGGCGGCAAGCTCCCCGCGGCCGTGTGAGGTCACCGGAGGTACGGCAGTACCTCGGCACCCAGCCGTCGTACGTTCTCCTCCGTGGCCGCCAGGTCTCCCGAGCCCTCGGTCAGCAGGGCGAAACGGGAGATACCGGTCCGCTCGGAGGTCGCGGCGAGCCGGTCGGCACACAGCTGCGGGGTACCCACCGGGTGCAGTCCGCAGAGCAGTTCGGTGTACGCGAGCGGATCGCGCATGGAGCGAAACCGGCCATCCACTGTCATATGGGCTTCCAGGCCCTGCTTCAGCCAGCCGGGCATCGCCTTCGTCAGGGTCTCCACGGCGTCGGTGCGCCGGTCGGCGATCTGGCATACGCCGGCCGAGACATGGGCCGCTCCGAAGACCTCCTCGGCGGGCCGCCCGGCCGCCTGCGCGTGCTGCCGCCACAGCGCGACCATCTCCGCCTTCTCCTCGTCCCCGACATGCATCCCGAGCAGCATCGACAGCCCCCGCTCGGCGGCCAGCCGGACGCTCGCCGGAGAGGTGCACGCGACGACCACCTCCGGGCCCGGTGCCTCTGTCAGCGCCTCCGACGGGCGCGGTACGACCGGGACTTCGCGGAAGGAGAAGCGCGGACCGGAGGCCGACACGGCTGGTTCGCGCAGCCAGCGCATCAGCAGATCGAGTGATTCCGGGAAGCCGTTTTCATAGGCGTCGAGGCCGGATCCGAACACCTCCAGATCCACCCAGGGCCCGCCCCGGCCCACGCCGAGCGTGAAGCGGCCGCCGCTCGTCACATGCAGCAGCGCGGCCTGTTCGCCGAGCGCCACCGGGTGGACCGTGGGCAGTACGCTCACGGCCGTACCGACCCTGAGACGCCTGGTTCGGCCCAGCAGTAAAGCCGCCAGCGTGACCGCGGACGGACACGTGCCGTACGGCACGAAGTGGTGCTCGGCCAGCCAGACGGAGTCCAGGCCGGCCTCTTCGGCCACCTCCGCCGTGCGCACCGCCCGGTGCAGGGCCTCGCCCTGGCCCTGGCCGGGGAACTGGGCCGCCAGCACAAAACTTCCTACACGCATCGCATTTCCTGCTTTCCTTGCTCCTACCCGGAGCTCCCCCACCCGGCATAACCGTCTGACACGTGCCGAGGACACGGCCTGACGAAGGGATTTGCGGATTGTCTGGAGAATGGCTCGCCCTGGAGGGGGACTTGTGTGGGTTGGTGCCCTACGCGTACCCCCGTGCGCGCGTCGTAGGCTGGACACAGCCCGTGCTTCCTGTACAGCCCCGAGAGGTGTCCCGTGTCCCCGCGTCGCAACCGACCCAAGGGCCCGAATGGAGCCTTCCCCTCCGGCCGGAGTGCCGAGGACGATCGCGCGGACCGTTACGGCGGCTGGCAGTCCAGCGAGAGCTGGCAGGGCGAGGAGTGGAGCGTGCGGCACGTGGCCGGCGCCAGCGCGGTCGGCAAGACGTACCGCTGCCCGGGCTGCGACCAGGTGATCGCCTCGGGTGTCCCGCATGTGGTGGCCTGGCCGGAGCACTCGGGTGTCGACGAGCGCCGGCACTGGCACAAGGCCTGCTGGAACGCGAAGGACCGCCGCACCACGCGGGTGCAGCGGTCCCGTAACGCGCCGAGGTTCTGAGGGTCCTACGACCTACACGTCCCGCTTCTCCAGCAGCGCGTAGGCGCCGGCGAACGCGACGGCCGTCACGCCCAGGATGATCCACAGCGGGTCCCAGCCCGAGGGGCCGGAATCGCTGAGGGAGTTGGCGTAGAAGACGCTGAGCTGGTTGGGGATCGAGTACTCGAACAGGGCGGTGCGCACCTTCTCCAGCGACGCCGAGAACATGAACAGCGCGATCACCAGCGGGGCGAGGACCGCGCCGATCATGATCGTGATGGCGCCCGCCGAGTGCCGGATGATGGAGCCGATGATCAGCGAGAGCAGCCCGAGCAGCGCGATGTAGAAGCTGACGCCGACGGTGCCCTTCAGCCATTCCCCACCGGTCGGCGTCCGGGCGACGTCGCCCAGCATCGACACCTGCGTCATGGCCACGAAGGCGCCGGCCGCGAGGGTGATCACGAACGCGACCGCGAAGAAGACGATCGCCTTCGCCGCGAGCACGCGACCCCGGGAGGGGCAGGCCACCATCGTCGTACGGATCATTCCGGTGCCGTACTCGGAGGCCGTGGTCAGCACGCCCAGCGTGATGATGCACATGCTGCCGAGCAGCAGCCCGAAGAAGCCGAGCGACAGCGCGTTCTGGCCGGACAGGTCGCCGGACGAGGAGGAGTTGCCGACCACCGCGCCGGTCAGGAGGCCGATACCGACGACGAGCAGGACGAAGACGCCGAGCGTCCACATCGTCGAACGCACCGACCGGATCTTCGTCCACTCGGAGGCGATCGCATGCCCGAGGTGCGTGCGCACCACCGGGATCGGCGAGGTGTAACCGGGGTACGGGCCGCCGGGCGCCGCCTGCCAGTCGGGCGCGGCCGGGGCCGCCTGCGGCATCGGGGGCTGCTGGGTGCTCATCGGGCGTCCTCGGGCTTGGTCAGGTCGGCGGGGGCGGAGGCAGGAGCGGCGGGGGCCGGCTGTGACGATTCGGCGGCCGGGGCCGGGGCGGGCGCAGGAGCGGGCGCGGGGGCCGGCGGAGCGTAGGGGTTCGCAGCGGCCTGCGGAGCCGGGTAAGGGGCCTGTGGGGCGCCGTACGCGCCTGCGGGCGCGCCCTGCGCCCCCTGCGCGCCGTACGGCCCCGCGAACGGCTGGCCGCCCTGCTGGGGCGGCGGAGGGGCGTACCAGCCCGGCTGGCCCTGTCCGGGCACCGGCATCGGCGGCTGCGCGCCGGGCGGCAGGGGCTGCTGGAGGCCGGCCTTCTGGTCGGCGGTGGAGCGGTAGTCGACGGCGCCCTGGGTCATCCGCATGTACGCCTCCTCGAGCGAGGCCTGGTGCGGGGAGAGCTCCCACAGCCGTACGTCCGCCTCGTGCGCGAGGTCGCTGATCCGGGGCAGCGGCAGGCCGGTCACCCTGAGCGCCCCGTCCTGCTCGGGCATGACATGGCCGCCGGCCTCGGTCAGCGCCGAGCTGAGCTTCTCGCGCAGTTGCGGCTCGGTGTCCGGGGTGCGCACGCGCGCGAAGTCGGCGGAATTGGCCGAGATGAAGTCCGTCACGCTCATGTCGGCGAGCAGCTGGCCCCGGCCGATGACGATGAGGTGGTCGGCGGTCACCGCCATCTCGCTCATCAGATGCGAGGAGACGAAGACCGTACGGCCCTCGGCGGCGAGGGACTTCATCAGGTTGCGCACCCAGAGGATGCCCTCGGGGTCGAGGCCGTTGACCGGCTCGTCGAAGAGCAGCACCTGGGGGTCGCCGAGCAGCGCGGCGGCGATGCCGAGGCGCTGGCCCATGCCGAGCGAGAAGCCCTTGGAGCGCTTGCCGGCCACGTCCTGGAGGCCTACCACTGCGAGCACCTCGTCGACCCGGCGGGCCGGGATGGCGGACAGCTGGGCCAGGGAGAGCAGGTGGTTGCGGGCGGACCGGCCGCCGTGCACCGCCTTGGCGTCGAGCAGCGCGCCGACCTGGCGGGCGGCATTGGGCAGCCTGCGGTAGGGGTAGCCACCGATCGTCACCGAGCCGGCGGTCGGGTTGTCCAGACCCAGGATCATCCGCATGGTCGTCGACTTGCCCGAGCCGTTGGGCCCGAGGAAGCCGGTGACGGCTCCGGGCCGTACCTGGAAGGAAAGGTTGTAGACGGCGGTCTTGTCGCCGTAGCGCTTGGTCAGGCCGACAGCCTCGATCATGCTCCGCACCCATCGAAAGGATCAGGACAGCAGGGCAGACGCCCCCGTAAGGGTTAGGAGGATATCGGGGCGCTGACGGTTCCCATCAAGAGCTGGCAAAGCCGGTCGGTCCCGGTCCGCTCACTGGGCGTCCCGCTTCTTCAGCAGGAGGTACCCGCCGACCAGCGCGGCGACCACCCACAGCCCCATGATCCCGAGGCCGCCCCAGGGCCCGTACGGGACGTCGTCGCCGACCCTCGGCACCACCTGCATGATGTGGCTGCCCGCCTGGTCCGGCAGGAACCGGCCGATCTTCTTGGTCGCGTCGACGTTGCCGAGGATGTTGGAGATCAGGAAGAAGAACGGCATCAGGATGCCCAGCGACAGCATCGGCGAGCGCAGCATCGCGGCCACGCCCATGGAGAACATCGCGATGAGCGCCATGTAGAGCCCGCCGCCGACGACCGCGCGCAGCACCCCGGTGTCGCCGAGCTGGGCCCGGTGGGAGCCGAGCATGGCCTGCCCGAGGAAGAACGCGGCGAAGCTGGTCACCATGCCGACGGCCAGCGCGAGGCCGGTGGCCACCGCGATCTTGCTGAAGAGGAAGGTGGCGCGCTGCGGTACCGCGGCGAGCGAGGTGCGGATCATGCCGGTGCTGTACTCGTTCGACACCACCAGCACCCCGAACACGATCATCGCGAGCTGACCGAGGGTCATCCCGGCGAAGCTGATGTTCGTCGGGTCGAAGGAGAGCCGCTCCCGCGCGGGCATGTTGCCGAACTGGCTGTTCGCCAGCGCGGAGAGCAGCATCCCGAGCGCCACGGTGACGACCACCGCCAGCGACAGTGTCCACACCGTCGACGAGACGGACCGGATCTTGGTCCACTCGGACCGTACGACCTGAGTGACGACGGCCATCACGCCCCCTTTTCCCAGCCGGCACCCCAGGCCTGCGGCACCGGGGCCGGGTCGGCATGCGCGTGGTATTCCACGGCTTCCGCCGTCAACTGCATGAACGCCTCCTCCAGCGAGGCCTGCTGGACGCTCAGCTCGTGCAGCACGATCCCGTGCTGCGCGGCCAGCTCCCCGATCGGCTCGGCCTTCCCGCCCTCCACTTCCAGCGCCCCGGTCCCCGTCTCGACGACGGTGATCCCGGCCCCGTGCAGCACATCGAGCAGCCGCTCGCGCTGGGGGGAGCGGATCCGGACGTAGGACCGCGAGTTCGTCCGGATGAAGTCCGCCACGGAGGTGTCGGCCAGCAGCCGCCCCTGCCCGATGACGATGAGGTGCTCGGCGGTCAGCGCCATCTCGCTCATGAGGTGGGAGGAGACGAACACGGTCCGCCCCTGGGCGGCCAGCGACTTCATCAGGTTCCGGATCCAGTGGATGCCCTCGGGATCGAGCCCGTTCACCGGCTCGTCGAACATCAGGATCCGTGGATCCCCGAGCAGCGCACCGGCGATCCCGAGCCGCTGCCCCATGCCCAGCGAGAACCCCTTCGCCTTCTTCCGCGCCACCGCCGTTAGCCCGACGGTGTCCAGCACCTCGTCGACTCGCCGCCTGGGAATCCCGTTGCTCTGGGCGAGGCACAGCAGATGGTTGAAGGCGCTGCGCCCACCGTGCACGCCCTTGGCGTCGAGCAGCGCCCCGATGTACGTCAGCGGGTCCTTGAGCTGTTCGTACCGCTTGCCGTCGATCCGCACCTGGCCGGCCGTGGGGTGGTCGAGCCCGAGGATCATCCGCATGGTGGTGGACTTCCCGGCCCCGTTGGGCCCGAGGAATCCCGTGACGCTCCCTGGCCGCACGACGAAACTCAGCCCGTCCACCGCGACCTTCTCGCCGTACCGCTTGGTCAGCCCGTCGAGCTCGATCATGCGGCCACGCTAAGACCGGCGTACGGGGGCTGCCACCTGAGCGGGCCTCAGCTCGTGCCGCCCGTGATCCGGACGGCCGAGCCACCACACCCACCCCGTACTCGCCGACGAAGGCCCGCATACCCCAAAGGACATGCGGGCCTTCGCTCATACGACGACGTCAGTCGCGCTGACGCACGGTCTTACCGGGACTGCTGAGCCGGAACCCCGCGGGAGATCGGCTCGTCCTCCGTCGGCGAGCCGGCGGCGGCCACCGCCGCACCCGTCAGCGTGGCCAGCATCTCGCGGACGTTGGTCAGCTGAGCGTTGATCGAGTCGCGCCGGTTGGTCAGCGCGGCGAGCTCGCGCTCGGATTCCGAGCGGATCCGGTCGGCCTTGGCGTTCGCGTCCGCGACGATGTCCTCGGCCTGGCGCTGAGCCGTCTCGACGGTCTGACGCGCGCGGCGCTCCGCGTCGGTGCGCAGCTTCTCGGCCTCCAGGCGGAGCTGCTCCGCGCGGTGCTCGATCTCGGCGAGGCGCTTTTCGGCCTTCTGCTGCCGCGAGGCGAGGTCGCGCTCGGACTGCTCACGCCGCTTGGCGAGGTTCGTCTCGAAGTCGGCGGCGGCCTGCGCGGCCTTCGCGCGGGTCTCCTCGAAGAGGGCGTCCGCCTCCTCGCGCTTGGACTGCGCGTCCTTCTGAGCCTCGGAACGCAGCTGCGACGCCTCGCTCTTGGCCTTCTCGACGATCCGGACGCCCTCGTCCTCGGCCTTGGACTTGCGCTCCGCAGCGAACGATTCTGCGTCGTTGCGCACCTGCTGGGCCGCCGACTCGGCGAGCTCACGGTGCTGCTCGGCCGCCCGGCGGGCCTCCTCGCGCAGATCCTTGGCCTCTTCCTCGGCGAGGCGGAGGATCTTCTCGACACGCGCGCCGAGACCGGCGTACGACGGCTCCGCGTCGGTGACCTGAGCCTGGGCGTTCTGCGTCTCGAGGTGGAGTTCCTCGATGCGCTTTTCCAGAGCGGTGATGCGGGCGAGAGCGCTGTCACGGTCGGAGACGAGCTTGGAGATCCGTTCGTCCACCTGAGCGCGGTCGTACCCACGCCGCACAAGCTCGAAGCCGTAGGGGGAAGTGTCGCTCATGGGGTTCCTGTCGAGTGAGACCGGTGAGGTGATAGGTGGAATCCTAGGGGCCGAAGCGGTGTGTCATCGAGCGGATGCGTGTTTGATCCGGAGAATGACACCCCTTTTGGGTGGCTGGCTGTGAGATCGCTTGCCAAAGCCTCAGCCAAAGGTTTGGTCAAAAGCCCCAGAACACTACAGAACCGGCCCTGCTCTCTAGCCTTCTGACGACTTGCCACCCGATCGAGGTGCACCCACCGTACTGCCCGCCTTGACTCCGCCGTCCTTGCCGGACGACGGGGTCTCGAAGGATTCCAACGCTTCCAGGACGTCCTGGACACGGGAGATCTCGCCGTTGATGTTCTCGCGGCGGCGCTCCAGGATCTCCAGCTCGCGCTTGCCGGCGTCGACCGTGGCCCGGGCCTCGCGGACCGCCTCGGCCTTGAGCTCCTCCGCCTCCCGGACGAGCGCCGCCTTCTTCTGTTCGGCCTCCTTGAGCAGCCCCTCGGCCTTCTTGACGGCGGCGATCCGCACCTTGCCCGCTTCGGAGTTGGCCTCCGAGACCAGCTCCTTGGCCTTGGCCTGGGCCTTGGCGAGCTGCTCCTCGGCGGCCTTGATGAGCGCGTCGCAGCGGTCGCCGGTGGACTTCATCGTCTCGGCGGCCTCCCGGCGGGCCCGCTCATGCAGCTCCTCGATCTCGGTGGTGATGCGCTCGCGCAGCTCCTCCGCCCGCTCCCTGATGGCGGTGGCGTCCCGGCGGGCGCCGACGAGCAGTTCGTCCGCGTCGGTGCGGGACTTCTCCACCATCGAGTTGCCCTCGACCGTGGCCTCGGACACCAGCCGGTCGGCCTCGTTGCGGGCCGCGCCGACCATGGTGTCGGCCTGCGCCTCGGCGTCCGCGGTGGTCTTGTGGGCCTGCTGCTGCGCCTCGGTGAGCAGCTTGTCGGCCTCGGCGGTCGTCTCGTTGATGAGGGTGTCGACCTGCTCGGCCACGTCCTGACGCCGCTTGTTGGCTTCCTTGCGGGCCTCGTCGAGGGTGCGGTCGGCCTCCTCGCGCGCGGCGTTGAGCATGCGCTCGGCCTCCGCCTCGGCGTCCGCCTTTAGCCGCTCCGCGTCGCTGCGGGTCCGCTCGGCGTGCAGCTGGGCGGAGCCGACCGTCTCGGCGGCCTCGGCCCGCAGCCGCTCCGCGTCCCCGCTGGCGTCCGCGATGAGCTTCTCCGCCTTGGCGATGGCGTCCGCACGGACGCGGTCGGCCTCGGCGATGGTCTCGTTCTGCAGCCGCTCGGCCTCTTTGCGTGCCTCCGTGATGAGGGTGTCCGCCTGGGTGGCCGCGTCCGAGCGGATGCGGTTGGCGTCCTCACGGGCCTCGGCACGCGCATGCGAGGCGTCCTGGTCTGCCTGCGCGATCGTGTCGGAGGCCTCGGTACGCACCCGCTGGGCGTGCGCGGCCGCCTCCGAACGCAGCCGCTCCGACTCCGCCACGGCGTCGGTCACGGTCCGCTCGGCCAGCGCCTTGGCCGCCTCGGACGCCTCCGCGGCCTCGCGGCGGACGCGGGTCGCGTCCTCGCTGGCCCGCTCCCGCTCGGCGTAGGCGTCCGCGCGGACCCGGTCCGACTCCTCCTCGGCCTCCCGGCGGGTCCGGTCCGCCGCGTGCTCGGCGGCCGACCGCAGCCCGGCGATCTCCTCCTGCGCCTGCTCGTGCAGCCCCGAGACCGAGTCCCGTACCTGCTGGGCGTGGAGCTCGGCGCCCGACACCATCTCGGTGGCGCGCCGGTCCGCCTCCTCCACCAGCCGTACCGCCTCGGCCTGCGCCTCCTCGACGCGGTTGCGCGCGGAGGCGAGCAGTTCCTCGCTCTGCTCACGGGCGCGCTCGCGCTCCTGGCCGGCCTCCTGGCGGGCGGAACCGAGGAGTTCCTCGGCCTCGCGGCGCCGCCGGGCGGCCTCCTCCTGGGCGGCGGCCAGCGTCTCGGACGCTTCGGTGGACAGCCGTTCGGCCGCCGCCTGCGCCTCGGCGCGGACCCGGTCGGCGGTGTCCTGGGCCTCCTGCTTGAGCCGCTCCGCCTCGGCGGCGGCCTCGGACCGCAGCCGTACGGCGATGGCCTCGCCCTCGGCGCGGGACGCGGAGGAGTCCGCCGCGGCCTCGTCGCGCAGCCGCTGGGCCTCGGTCTCGGCCTGCTGCTGCAGCGTGCGGATGCGTTCGGCGGCCTCGGCGCGCAGCCGGTCGGTCTCCTCGGCGGCCTCCCGGCGGATCCGGCCGGCCTCCTCACGGGCCTCGGTGAGCGACTGCTCGGCGTTCGCGAACCGCTCCTCGGCCTCGGTGTGCAGCCGGGTCAGCTCCTCGGCGGCCTCCGCACGCCGGGCCTCCACGCCCCGCTCGGTCTCCTCGCGCAGCTCGCGCGCGGCCCGCTCGGCGTCCGCCTTGAGGGCCTCGGACTGCTCCAGCACCTCGGTGCGGTGCCGGTCGGCCTCCAGACGGGTGCGCTCCAGGGTCTCCTCGGCCTGCCGGCGCAGCGTGGCCGCGCGCTCGATGGCCTCGGTGCGGACCTTCTCGCTGTCCGTGGTGGCGGTCTGCCGCAGCTCGTCCGCGTCGGCCTTGGCCTTGGCGAGCAGCTCCTCGGCGGACCTGGCCGCCTCCTCGATCTGCTGCACGGCCTCGCGCCGGGCCTCCGCGCGGATCGACTCGCCCTCGGCGACCGCGTCGGAACGCAGCTGCTCGGCCTCGCCGCGCAACCGGCGGGCCTCCTCCTGCAGCCCGACCGTCTTGGCGCGGTACTCCTTGGTGTCGTCCTTCGCCGCGCCCTTGAGCTGCTCGGCGATGTCATGCGCCTCGGCGCGCAGCCGGTCCGCCTCGGTCTCCGCCTCGGTGCGGATCCGCTCGGCCTCCTCGGCGGCCGCCTTGGTGGTCCGCTTGGCCTCCTCGGCCGCCTTGTTGAGGACGTCCTCGGCGGTCTTGGCGGCCTTGGACAGCTGGGAGGCGCTCTCCTCGGCGGTGAGGGTGCGGGCCTTCTCGGAGGCCTCCGCGATGATCTTCTCGGCCTCGGCCCTGGCGTCCGCGACCACCTGCTCGGCGTCCGCCTTGGTGGCCTCGGCGTCCTTCGTGGCCTCGCTGACCAGCCGGGCGACCTGCTCCTTGGCGGTACGGGTGCGCTGCTCGTTGGTGGCCTCGGCGCTCGACAGGGCCCTCGTGGCGTTCGCCTCGGCCTCGGCGACCAGCTTCTCGGCCTCGGACTGCGCCTTGCGCAGCGCCTCCTCGGCCTCCGCCATCCGCTGCTCGGCGGCCCGGCTCAGCTCACCGGCCTGCCGGCGGGCCGCGTCCGACTCGGTCGCGGTCGAGGTGCGCAGCTGCTCCGCGTGGTCGGTGGCCTCCTGGGCCTGTGTGGAGGCAGCGTTCAGCAGCCGCTCGGCGTCCCTGCGGGCGCGCAGCAGGAGCTGCTCGGCCTCCGCACGGGCCGCCTCGGCGTCGGCCTGCAGCCGCTGCCGGGCCTCGGTCGCCAGCCGTTCGGCCTCCGCGCGGGCGGCGGCCATGGCCTGCTCGGCCTCGGCCCGCGACTCGTCGAGCAGGCGCCGGGCCTGGGACTCGGTCCGGGCGCGCAGCTGCTCGGCCCACGCCACGTTCTCGTTGACGTGCGACTCGACGGTCTGCCGGCGCTCGGCCAGCTCCTGGTCCAGCTGCTGGCGGCGGGTCACCGCCTCCTGGTGCAGCTCGGACTGGAGCCGCGCGGCCTGCTCGGCGTGCTCCTGGAGGATGCGCTGGGTCTGCGCCCGGGCCTCCGCGGCCACCCGTTCCGCCTCCTGGCGGATCTGGTCGGCCTGCACCTGGGCATTACGGAGCAACTGCTCGGCGTGATAGCCGATGTCACCGCCGTCGAACGCGGGCCGGGACATGATGGTGCGCCGCGCCTCGTGCAGCTTGGCGCGCAGCACCTCGACCTGGTAGCCGAGGTCCTCGGCATGCTGGATCGCCTTTTCCCGCTCGGTCTTCAGCCGTTTCATCTCGGCCTCGAACCGAGAGAGGTGGTCGACGTCAGCCGCCGGCTCTCGCTCCTGGCTCTCGTAGCCCCGCACTGCGCGGTCCCATCCGTCCCCTGGTCGCAACCTTCTCCGAACGAGCTCCGTCCATCCGCCGAACGGCGCCCCCGGGGAATGGTGTCAGATCAACGGCGGAGCACGGGCTGCTGCCCCGACGCTCGTCCCCCGAAACCCGGACCCCGGCATGCGGCCGTCCCGGCCCTGCGAACGTGCGAAGGGACGACCGGCCCCAACCCTACCGGCCCATATGTACGAGGGTCAGTGCTCAGGTGACTCAACAGGCGCCGAAGTGACCAGTTCTGTCAGTACACCGTGGCAATCCTTTGGATGCAGGAAGGTGATCCGCGATCCCATTGACCCGCGCCGGGGCTCGTCGTACAGAACGCGTACGCCCTTGGAACGGATGTCCACGGCGTCACCGTCCACATCCGCCGTACCGAAGGCGATGTGGTGCACACCCTCGCCGTTCTTCGCGAGCCACTTGCCGACCGCCGAGTCGTCCCGGGTCGGCTCCAGGAGCTGCAGGTAGGAGGCGCCCCCGTCGGACGTCTCGTTGATCTTGAGCATGGCCTCCCGTACACCCTGTTCCTCGTTGACCTCGGTGTGGAACACCTCGAAGCCGTACGTGGCCCGGTAGAACTCGACAGTCGCGTCGAGGTCGTGGCAGGCGATCCCGATGTGGTCGATTCGCGTCAGCATGGATTCAGTGCAGCGCGACCGCGATGGTTACGCAACGTGCCAGCGATCACACTGACAGCCCGATGACGGCACGGAGTGCCACTCAGTACATTCGAAGTACACCCTCATCTGGGGGGATCCCCCAGACTCGTTCACTCCTCGGCAGTGCAGCCGGTAAGGGGATTCGCAGCTCATGACTTCTGGAACCGCTGGAACCACCTCAGTGATCGTCGCGGGCGCGCGGACGCCCATGGGACGACTGCTGGGCTCGCTGAAGTCCTTCTCCGGGGCCGACCTCGGCGGCTTCGCGATCAAGGCCGCCCTCGACCGTGCGGGGATCGGGGGCGACCAGGTGCAGTACGTGATCATGGGCCAGGTGCTCCAGGCCGGCGCGGGTCAGATCCCGGCCCGCCAGGCCGCCGTGAAGGCCGGCATCCCGATGAGCGTCCCGGCGCTCACCGTCAACAAGGTGTGCCTCTCCGGCCTCGACGCCATCGCCCTGGCCGACCAGCTGATCCGCGCGGGCGAGTTCGACATCGTGGTCGCGGGGGGCCAGGAGTCCATGACCAACGCCCCGCACCTGCTCCCGAAGTCCCGCGAGGGCTTCAAGTACGGCGCCATCGAGATGCTCGACGCGATGGCGTACGACGGCCTGACCGACCCGTGGGAGAACGTCCCGATGGGTGAGTCGACGGAGAAGCACAACACCCGCCTCGGCCTCGGGCGCGAGGAGCAGGACTCGGTGGCCGCCCTGTCGCACCAGCGCGCCGCGGGCGCCCAGAAGAACGGCCTCTTCGAGGCCGAGATCACCCCGGTCGAGATCCCGCAGCGCAAGGGCGAGCCGGTCGTCTTCAGCAAGGACGAGGGCATCCGCGGCGACACCACCGTGGAGTCGCTGGCGAAGCTGCGGCCCGCGTTCACCCGCGAGGGCACGATCACGGCCGGTTCCGCCTCGCAGATCTCGGACGGCGCGGCGGCCGTGGTCGTGATGAGCAAGGCCAAGGCGCAGGAGCTGGGTCTGGAATGGCTCGCCGAGATCGGCGCGCACGGCAATGTGGCGGGCCCGGACAACTCCCTCCAGTCCCAGCCGTCCAACGCCATCCGGCACGCCCTGAAGAAGGAGGGCCTGGAGGTCGGCGACCTGGACCTCATCGAGATCAACGAGGCATTCGCCGCGGTCGCCGTGCAGTCAATGAAGGACCTCGGGGTGTCCCCGGAAAGGGTGAACGTCAACGGCGGTGCCATCGCCCTGGGCCACCCGATCGGCATGTCCGGCGCCCGTCTCGTCCTGCACCTGGCGCTCGAGCTCAAGCGGCGCGGCGGCGGGGTCGGCGCGGCCGCGCTGTGCGGGGGCGGCGGCCAGGGTGACGCGCTGATCGTCCGGGTACCGAAGGCCTGAGTACGTTTCTCTGAGCGAACGGAAGCGAACGGAGCTGTGATGCAGGACGTCTCCTCACTGGTGGCCCAGGCCAGGGACGGCCGACCGCGTGCGGTGGCCCGGCTTATCTCACTGGTGGAGGGGGCGTCCCCGCAGCTCAGGGAGGTCATGGCGGCGCTGGCGCCACTGACCGGTAACGCGTATGTCGTAGGCCTGACCGGTTCCCCGGGAGTCGGTAAGTCGACATCGACCTCGACGCTCGTGAGTGCCTATCGCAAACAGGGCAAACGGGTCGGCGTCCTGGCCGTCGACCCCTCGTCCCCGTTCTCCGGGGGCGCCCTGCTGGGCGACCGTGTGCGCATGTCCGACCACGCATCGGACCCCGGCGTCTACATCCGCTCCATGGCCACGCGCGGCCACCTCGGCGGGCTCGCCTGGGCCGCCCCGCAGGCCATCCGTGTCCTCGACGCGGCAGGCTGCGATGTGATCATCGTCGAGACGGTCGGGGTAGGCCAGTCGGAGGTCGAGATCGCCTCCCAGGCGGACACGTCCGTCGTACTGCTGGCTCCGGGGATGGGCGACGGCATCCAGGCGGCGAAGGCCGGAATCCTGGAGATCGGCGACGTGTACGTCGTCAACAAGGCCGACCGGGACGGCGCGGACGCCACAGCCCGCGAACTGAACCACATGCTGGGCCTGGGCGAGTCCCGGGGCCCCGGTGACTGGCGCCCCCCGATCGTCAAGACGGTCGCAGCCCGCGCCGAGGGCATCGACGAGCTGGTCGAGGCCCTGGAGAAACACCGCGCGTGGATGGAGGAGCGCGGCGTCCTGGCGGAACGCCGGCTGGCCCGCGCCGCCCGCGAGGTCGAGACCATCGCGGTGACGGCGCTGCGCGAACGCATCGGCGACCTGCACGGAGACCGCCACATCGGCGCGCTCGCGGAACGCATCGTGGCGGGAGAGCTGGACCCGTACCAGGCGGCGGACGAACTGGTGACGGGGCTGACGGAGACCTGATCACGCCGGGCACCGTCGGACGAGGGTTCGGTTGCCCTCGCCTGTGCGGTGCCGAAGTCGGTGTGGGAGAGGTGGCGCACCGGCGCCGGCGGGGTGCCGCTGCGCCCACCCGTGGCCGCCCCAGCGGCACGACACGCGGCGTTAGCCGCCTACAGGCACAGCCCCGAGCCCCTGACGGGGCACCCCGGCGGGCGGCGGACGAGGATCTGAACCCTCGTCCGCCGCCGTCAGGTGCCGTTCGCCGTCATGGGCGCCCGCGCTGCCCCCGCAGGTGCTCGGCGATCGGCTTCAGGCCCTTGTCCAGCTCTGTGAGTGCCTCCGGCGACAGCAGGTCGATGAAGTGCCGTCGCACGGAGGCGACATGATGTGGCGCCACCTTCTTCATCGTTTCCAGGCCGTGCTCGGTGAGGACGGCGAACAGCCCGCGGCGGTCGGACTCGCAGTTCTCGCGGCGGACCAGGTTCGCGTTCTCCATACGGGTGATCTGGTGCGAGAGCCGGCTCTTGGACTGGAGCGTCGCGGACGCGAGGTCGCTCATCCGCATCCGGTGGTCCTCCGACTCGGACAGATTCACGAGGATCTCGTAGTCGTTCATTGTCAGGCCGAACGGCTGCAGATCCTTTTCGAGCTGGTACGTCAACAGCCTGTTGACCTCCAGGTGGGTGCGCCAGGCGCACTGCTCCGCATCGGTCAGCCAGCGCGTGGCCGTCTCGGTCTCCATGTATGAAGTCTACCTAAAATGTTGAAAGGCGAACTAGTGAGGGTGGTGTGACTGTGCGCACGCGTTCGATGTCACACTCCGCAGACTACCGCTCACAGCCCGAAGCGACGCTGCAGGTCCCCCAGCTGTCCGGGAAGACGCGGTGCGCCGGGTTGCTGTGAATGACCTGTGAAAGGCCCACTCCCTCCGGGTACCCCGGGCTCGTGTGGAACCGCTCCCGTGGCCTGCTCGGCCATCAGCGTCTCGGTGGACTGGAGCAGGACCGTGCCGGCCCCTACGAACTCGAACTGGTGCTCCTCTCCGGAGGCCCCGCCAAGGCCTGTCATCGCACGTAGACCGCCCATGACGCCTGTCATGTAGCCATGGTCGTAGTGGTGGCACGGGGAGGGGCAGTCGGCCCATCCCACGAGTGCCTGCGGGTCCACCCGGACCGGGGGTTCCATGAACACCACCGGACCGTTAGATGCGGCCACAAACTTCCCGGTTCCGATAAGGGTCAGAAAACCCGGCACGATCGACTGTTTGAGGGCCAGACTTGGCTGAAAAGCGAGCAAGTTGCCGGAGCGAATGGTCAGGTTGCCGTCGTCCAGATCGTACGAATTGACGTCGAAGGCCCGGTCGGCGAGGAGCATCTTGCCCGAGCCCTCCGCCACGACCCAGTCGCTCGCGTGCAGAGGCGAATGAAAGGAGGTGCGGACAAGTCGGTCCAAACGGCCGTGCCCGACGCCGTTGAAGTCGATCGAGCCGTAGTAGGCGATCATCTTCCCCTTCTGCAGGAACCACTGGCCGCTCTTGAGCTCCACGCAGAAGGTGTATTTGTTGACGTTGTCGTCGACGGGGAGGGTCATGGGGTCGTACACGACCGGTCCGGCGGCACCGTATGCGCTCACAGCTTCTCCTCCGACGCCTGGACGTACACCGTGCCGTTTCCGCTGAGCTCCAGTTGGAACGCCTCGCCGGAGCCGCGGCCCACCATGTCCCGCCAGCCGAGCGCGGTCGACAGCTTGTTGCGGACGTCGCCGTGGTGGGCGACATAGGCCTGTGGGTCGACGTGAACCGGGCGCTGCGGGGTGACCGGGATCTCGAAGACCCCGCCGTGGGCCATCACGGCGACCGCGCCATGGCCCGTGAGAGTGGTCGTGAACAGGCCCTGGCCGGTGACCTGGCCGCGCACCATGCCCATCACACCGCCCTGGGCGCCCATGAACATCGTGCCCTGCTGGAGCGTGCCCTCGAAGGCGAGCAGCCGGTCGGCCTCGACGTAGAGGGTGTCGCCGTTGAGGGTGATGACCTGGACGTGATGGCCGCCGTGCCCGAAGAAGACCGTGCCGCTGCCCTCGACGGTCATCAGCGGGGTGGCCTCGCCCGCGACCCGGCGGCCGATCATGGACATCAGGCCGCCCTGGCCGCCCTGGATGTTGGGTGTGAAGGACACCTCGCCCTTGTAGGCGAGCATCGCTCCGCGCTGGCTGTACAGCCGTTGCCCGGGCACCACGGTCGCCTCGACCATCTTGGAGTTCACCTCGCGCAGGGCCATGTCACACATCCCCCGCGATCGTGTTCCGCTCGCTCGGCTGTACGTACACCAATCCGTCCCCCTCGAACCGGATCTGGAAGGCCTCCCCGCCGCCCTCCCCGAGGAACGTGCGGAACGTCACACCGGACTGGAAGGACTGGCGGAGGTTGCCCTGGTGGGCGATGTAGGCGCCCGGGTCGACGGCCAGCGGGTACTGCGCGCTCACCCGGAGCACCACCGCCGGGCCGTCCGACATGATCGCCGCCTGGCCGTGTCCCTCGACCGTGGTCGTGAACAGACCGTTGCCCTGGGAGGCGCCGCGCAGGCCGGTGAAGGTCGTGCCGGTGCGCAGGCCGGCGTCGGTCGCGAGCAGGTTGCTCGACTCGACGTACAGCTTGTCGCCCTGCAGGCCGACCAGGTTGATCTCGGACGCCCGGTCCGCGAACCAGCACGTCCCGTGCCCCTTCACCTCCATCACGGTCATCTGCTCGCCGGTGAGCCGCCGGGTCACCATCCCCCGTAGCCCCTCACCGCCGCCGCTCAGCTTCTTGAACGTCATCTGCCCGTCGTACGCGACCATGGAGCCGTTCTTCGCCTTCACGGCATCCCCGGTCATCTCGACGGCCAGCACCTTGCTGCCTTGGAGTCGGAACATCGCCACGCTGCGAAGGTAGCCGCAGGCCGACGCCACCAACAGGTCCCCTGGGTGGACGTCATCCCGGATCCGACCCCTAGGGGGCTGCCGTCGATCGCCGGGGACGCGTATGACCGCCTTTCCGGCCGTCAGGCCGACCCTGGACCTGGGCGGCGCCCCGTCCTCACCCCCGCGCCGGGCCCCCGAGGCATCTTTGCCACAATGGGTGGACGTTTGTGCTCGCGTTCACAAAGAGTGGACGTCTCTCCCACCGAAGGTGACTCGTGGACATCAAGACCGCCACCGCCATCCGCCGCCTCCGCCTGGTCTCCGCCCCGGAGGCCGTCTCCTTCCTGCTCCTCCTCCTCTGCTCGGTGTTGAAGCGGACCACGGACTTCAACGCGGTGCCCGTGATGGGCGCGGTCCACGGTGTCCTGTTCATCCTGTACGTGATCTTCTGGGCCGACGCCTGGAACCGCGCCAAGTGGCCCCTGGGGACCGCCGCCCTCTACTTCGTCCTCTCCGTCCTGCCGACCGGCGGCTTCTTCGCCGAGCGCAAGCTGCGCCGGGAGGCCGAGGACGCGGTCATCGCGGCCCGCGCGCGCACGGAAAAGGAAGGGGTCGTGAAGGCATGATCGTCGCTTTCTCCGTGACGCCGCTGGGCGTCGGTGAGGACGTGGGGGACTACGTCGCCGACGCCGTCCGGGTGGTCCGCGAATCGGGGCTGCCCAACCGTACGGACGCCATGTTCACCTCGATCGAGGGCGAGTGGGACGAGGTCATGGACGTCGTCAGGCGCGCCGTCGCCGTCGTCGAGGAGCGTGCCCCGCGCGTCTCCCTGGTCCTCAAGGCGGACATCCGCCCCAGTGTCACCGACGGCCTCACCAGCAAGGTGGAGACGGTCGAGCGCCACCTCGCCCGGTAGCCGACAGCCGACAGCGAGCAGAACCCCGGCCCCTCGACCAGGGCCGGGGCCTGGTCCCGAAGACGGGCCGGAACGTTCCCGTCATGATCGAGGACGTGCTTTACGCCGAGGGTGACCGGGCCCGACGGCTCCCTGCTCATCCGCCCCGGGCGAACGCGTTTTCAGCGAGGGGCGTCCTTCGAGGGCGGTGGTGTGGGCGAAGCGACCGAAAGCCGAGACACGGCTGACCGGTATATGACCGGCCGGTAGGGTCGGTGGCGTGCCGAAGCCTCTCAGTCTTCCCTTCGACCCCATCGCCCGTGCCGACGACCTCTGGAAGCAGCGCTGGGGAAACGTCCCGTCGATGGCCGCGATCACCTCGATCATGCGGGCCCAGCAGATCCTGCTGGCCGAGGTCGACGCGGTCGTCAAGCCGTACGGGCTGACGTTCGCGCGCTACGAGGCACTGGTGCTGCTCACCTTCTCCAAGGCCGGTGAGCTGCCGATGTCGAAGATCGGTGAGCGCCTGATGGTGCACCCGACGTCGGTGACGAACACCGTCGACCGGCTGGTGAGGTCCGGTCTGGTCGACAAGCGGCCCAACCCCAACGACGGGCGCGGCACGCTTGCCACGATCACCGAGAAGGGCCGCGAGGTCGTCGAGGCGGCCACCCGGGATCTGATGGCGATGGACTTCGGGCTCGGGGCGTACGACGCCGAGGAGTGCGCGGAGATCTTCGCGATGCTGCGGCCGCTGCGGGTCTCGGCGCACGACTTCGACGATCTGTGAGCCGCCCCTCGGCGAGGCGTGACCCGGGACAAGATCTCCCGGAACGGGTCGTTACGCTCGTCCTCATGAAAAAGAGCGTGCTGACCCGCTACCGCGTCCTGGCCTATGTCACCGGTGTGCTGCTGGTGCTGCTGTGCCTGAGCATGATCGCCAAGTATGGGCTGGACATCAACGGTGCGTCCGACTTCACGCGGGTCGTCGCCATCGCGCACGGCTGGCTCTATGTCGTCTACCTGGTCTTCGCCTTCGACCTGGGCTCCAAGGCGAAGTGGCCGGTCGGCAAGCAGCTGTGGGTGCTGCTCGCCGGCACCATCCCGACCGCGGCGTTCTTCGTGGAGCGCAAGGTCACCCGCGAGCTCGACGCCAAGGTCACCGAGGGCTCCCCGGTCGCGGCCAAGGCCTGACCTCACCGCCGTACGGACACCCGTGCGGCGGTTTGCCATCGACATTTACTAGGACGTCCAAGTAAATTCGAGGGTATGGACGCTGACGCCATCAAGGAGGGCCGCCTACGCTGGCAGGCCCGCTACGACTCGGCCCGCAAGCGGGACGCGGACTTCACCACGCTCTCCGGGGATCCCGTGGAGCCGGTGTACGGGCCCCGGCCTGGGGACACCTACGAGGGATTCGAGCGGATCGGCTGGCCGGGGGAGTACCCCTTCACGCGCGGGCTGTATCCGACCGGCTACCGGGGGCGGACTTGGACCATCCGCCAGTTCGCCGGGTTCGGCAACGCCGAGCAGACCAACGAGCGGTACAAGATGATCCTCGCCAACGGCGGCGGGGGTCTGTCCGTGGCCTTCGACATGCCGACCCTCATGGGCCGCGACTCCGACGACCCGCGCTCGCTCGGAGAGGTCGGGCACTGCGGGGTGGCCATCGACTCCGCCGCCGACATGGAGGTCCTGTTCAAGGACATCCCGCTGGGTGACGTCACGACGTCGATGACGATCAGTGGTCCGGCGGTCCCGGTCTTCTGCATGTACCTCGTCGCCGCCGAGCGGCAGGGGGTGGATCCCGGGGTGCTCAACGGCACGCTCCAGACCGACATCTTCAAGGAGTACATCGCCCAGAAGGAGTGGCTGTTCCAGCCCGAACCGCATCTGCGGCTCATCGGCGACCTGATGGAGTACTGCGCGGCCGGTATCCCCGCGTACAAGCCGCTGTCCGTCTCCGGCTACCACATCCGCGAGGCCGGGGCGACGGCCGGGCAGGAGCTGGCGTACACGCTCGCGGACGGCTTCGGGTACGTCGAGCTGGGGCTCAGCCGTGGCCTCGACGTCGACGTCTTCGCGCCCGGGCTCTCCTTCTTCTTCGACGCGCATGTCGACTTCTTCGAGGAGATCGCCAAGTTCCGCGCGGCGCGCCGGATCTGGGCGCGGTGGCTGCGGGACGTGTACGGCGCCCGATCCGACAAGTCGCAGTGGCTGCGCTTCCACACGCAGACCGCGGGCGTCTCGCTGACCGCCCAGCAGCCGTACAACAACGTGGTGCGTACGGCCGTGGAGGCGCTCGCGGCCGTGCTCGGCGGAACCAACTCACTGCACACCAACGCGCTCGACGAGACCCTCGCCCTGCCGAGCGAGCAGGCCGCCGAGATCGCGCTGCGCACCCAGCAGGTGCTCATGGAGGAGACCGGGGTCGCCAACGTGGCGGATCCGCTGGGTGGTTCCTGGTACGTCGAGCAGCTGACCGACCGGATCGAGGCCGACGCCGAGAAGATCTTCGACCAGATCAAGGAGCGCGGGCTGCGCGCCCATCCGGACGGGCGGCACCCGATCGGGCCGGTCACCTCCGGGATCCTGCGGGGCATCGAGGACGGCTGGTTCACCGGGGAGATCGCCGAGTCCGCCTTCCAGTACCAGCGGTCGCTGGAGAAGGGCGACAAGCGGGTCGTCGGCGTGAACGTCCACACCGGGTCCGTCACCGGGGACCTGGAGATCCTGCGGGTCTCGCACGAGGTGGAGCGCGAGCAGGTGCGGGTGCTGGACGAGCGGAGGTCCGCGCGCGACGAGGGTGCGGTGCGCGCCGCGCTGGACGCGATGCTCGGCGCCGCCCGCTCCGGGACCAACATGATCGAGCCGATGCTCGACGCCGTACGCGCCGAGGCGACCCTGGGCGAGATCTGCGGGGTGCTGCGGGACGAGTGGGGGGTGTACACGGAGCCGGCGGGGTTCTAGCACCGGTTGGCGGCGGCGGGGTGCCACGGGCCCCGCCGCCCGAGATCCCACAGGCGGTCGGCCCCACGGGCGGTCGGCTTCGGCCGCGGCCTTCCCCTCCGCACCCGATTTCACTTGCGCACCGCCCCACGCGGATGTCGCCGCCCGAGATCCCACAGGCGGTCGGAACCGGCCTTCGTAAAAGAGCCGTGGAAGGGTTTTCTTCAACGAGCCGTGGAAGGGTTTTCCTCACCACGGTTGGCGTCGTCCGCCGCGCCCGCCAGGCCCAGCAGCAGGACCCGCGTCAGGCCGTGCACCCATTCCTCGTCCGCCGGTTTGCCGCTCACCAGGGCGCGGTGCACCACCGAGCCCGCCACCAGGTCGAAGATCAGGTCGGCCGTGCGGTCCGCCTCGCACGGGTCGGGCTGCTCGGGGAGTTCGCCGCGCCGCTGGGCGCGCTCGCGGCCCTCCAGGACCAGCCGCTTCTGGCGGTCCACGATGGACGCGCGGATACGTTCCCGCAGTGCCTCGTCCCGGGTCGACTCGGCCACCGCCGCCATCAGCCCGCTCTTCGCCTCCGGGCGGTCAAGGATCGCCGCGAACTGCAGCACCACGCCCTCGATGTCTTCGGCGAGGCTGCCCCGGTCGGGGAGCTCGAGTTCGTCGAACAGTTCCGCGACCGCGTCGACGACGAGTTCGTTCTTGCCGGCCCAGCGGCGGTACAGGGTCGTCTTTGCAACCCCGGCCCGCGTCGCCACGTCTCCCAAGGTGAGCTTGGACCAGCCCAGTTCCACCAGCGCCTGCCGTGTCGCTTCCAGGATCGCGGCGTCCGCCTCGGCGCTGCGCGGGCGCCCGGTGCGGCTGGCGGGGGTGCGGCTCTGCATCCCACGACCATAACCGGCGGTTGGTGTGAGGCCGTGAGGGAGATCACCGGGGAGGGGTGTCGCGCGGCGCCCCCGAGGCATTACGCTACGGGTCGTAGCGAAAGCTCGTGTGTGACCGCACGGGCGGCGACCGCGGCGCGGGTGGGGACCCGGCGCCTGTACTAGACGCTTGTTCGACCTGGCTTTCACACCGCTTTTCACACACGCGCGGGAACGGGGGAGGATAGACGCATGCAGCCACGGAACATGTCCATGAGCGGCGTCGTCGACCTCGCCGCGGTGAAGGCGGCCCAGGAGGCCAAGGCCAAGGCCGAGCAGACGCGCGCCGAAGCGGCCCGGCACGGTGGTACCGGCGCCGTCGCCCCGGCCGATCTTGTCATCGACGTCGACGAAGCCGGCTTCGACCGCGATGTCCTGCAGCGGTCCGCCGAAGTCCCCGTCGTCCTCGACTTCTGGGCCGAGTGGTGTCAGCCCTGCAAGCAACTGAGCCCGGTCCTGGAGCGGCTCGCCGTCGAGTACAACGGCCGCATCCTGCTGGCCAAGATCGACGTCGACGCCAACCAGATGCTGATGCAGCAGTTCGGGATCCAGGGGATTCCGGCGGTGTTCGCGGTCGTCGCCGGGCAGGCCTTGCCGCTCTTCCAGGGCGCCGCCGGTGAGGAGCAGATCCGGGGCACCCTCGACCAGTTGATCCAGGTCGCCGAGGAGCGCTTCGGACTGACCGGCCTGACCGTCGACCCCGACGCGCAGCCGGACGCCGCCCCGGAGGCCGGGCCCGAGATGCCGGCCGGTCCGTACGACGCCCTCCTCGAAGCCGCCGTCCAGGCGCTGGACGCGGGCGACCTGGGCGGTGCGATCCAGGCGTACCAGAACGTACTGAGCGACGACCCGGCCAACAGCGAGGCCAAACTGGGGCTCGCGCAGGCCGAGTTGCTCAAGCGCGTGCAGGGGATGGACCCGCAGCGGGTACGCAAGGAGGCGGCCGAGAAGCCGGCCGACGCCGAGGCACAGATCGCGGCCGCCGACCTGGATCTGGTGGGCGGTCATGTCGAGGACGCCTTCGGGCGGTTGATCCAGGCCGTGCAGCGGACGGCCGGGGAGGACCGGGACGCCGTACGGCGGCGGCTCCTTGAGCTCTTCGAGGTCGTCGGCACAGACGATCCCCGGGTCGTGGGGGCGCGCCGGGCGCTGGCGCGGGCGCTGTTCTGAACACGGTTCTGACCAGTCGCTAAACGTCACGTGTTGTGATGCCGGAGTGAAAGATTCGCCGAGGCGGAGTCACAGCGGCCGCTCTTTACCAAAGCTTGGTAATCGCGGTCGCTGTTACTCGCAGTAAAGCGGGGTCATTGATCTGTCTGATTCCGTCCAGGGATCAACAGTTTTGTTCTGCCCCTGGTTGCCACCCAGCGTCGCTCTCCGAGACCAGTGGGTCGTCCTTCGGTTATCCGGCCGTTACTACCCAGTAACGAAGCCCCTTGTGCGGGCGGCGAGAATGCACCACGATCGGCGACGCTCGGTCCATTCCCGTACCCCGACAGCCGGTCGGGCCGCGGGCTCATCTGGGTCCCCACCGAGCAGAGTCGGCGGCAGTGACGCCGGCTCTTGGGCAGGGGGGTCTTCGCCGTGAGGTGAAGCCTGTCCAGCAAGGTTGTGCGTGATGCGTGTCAGGCGCGACCAGTGGTTGTCGCTCGGGGGTGATCGCCGGTGATCGAGGTGCGGTTTGTGCCTCCGAGTGCGGGCGCTCCCCTTCCGAGGACGTAGCACTTCTCCCATCCCTGCCCGGCCGAGCCGCCTTTGGTGGCGATTCCGGGCCAGGAGATGTACGTCCGAGAAGGAGGAAATATGGAGTCCCAGGTGCGTGGCGGGACCAGATGGAAGCGGTTCGCTGTGGTCATGGTGCCCAGCGTGGCCGCCACGGCATGTATAGGTGTCGCCCTCGCGCAGGGCGCTCTCGCCGCGTCGTTCAGTGTGTCGGGCCAGCAGTTCAAGGTCACGGCCGACCAGCTCGAAGGTGACGGCTTCGTCCAGTACGGTGCCGTCGACTCGGGTACCACCCTCGCGGGTGACAAGACGATCCACCCGGTGGCGGTCTCGGCGTTCAACACCGCGACGATCACCAACCTGTGCCAGTCCGTGGTCACGCCGAACGTCCCCATCTTCGGGAACGTCAGCCTGATCCTTCATGCGGGCACCGACAGCAAGAAGCCTGTCGAGGCCAGCAAGCTGTACATCGACCTCGATGACCTGAGCGCCGACGCGACGTTCACCAACATCAACATCGGTGTCGCGGCCGGCAGTTCGACCAAGGGTCCGGGCATCAAGTCGGGCGAGGTCGCCAACAAGCAGACGAACCCGAACGGGTTCGCGCAGGAGGCGGACCACGCCTCGCTGTCCGGCGTGAAGCAGACGGCGTGGGCCACCACTGCCGGAACCTTCAAGCTGAGCAATCTGCACATGTCGATCTCGACGAAGGGTGCGGAGTGCTACTAAGCACCCCGTGACGGGCGGGGGAGCCGACGGCACCCCCGCCCTCCACCTTCTTCCCGCGGTCTTCACAAGCGGTACAACGCATGACCACCGCATCACACAGCACCACCACCACAGCAACGCCGCACCAGGGAGCTGTTTTCCATGAGCGCCGAGACTCCTGCCGCACCCGGCCAGTTCAGCCGCCGGAGGCTGCAGTTCCGCTCCTGGCGGGGCACGCGGCCGTTCTGGGCCGGTCTGTACATCCTGATCGCCGGTTTCCCGATCATGTACTTCCCGTACGCGCATCTCCAGATCGGCAACCTCACGGTGGCGATGGCGACCACCGCGGGTGCCGGATCCCTGATCATCGGCGTGCTGCTCGTCGTCCTGGGCGTCAGCGTCTGGTTCCAGAAGCACATCCGCACGTTCGCGGGAGTAGCCGCGATCCTGCTGGCGCTGGTGTCCCTTCCCGTGTCCAACTTCGGTGGCTTTGTCGTGGGCTTTCTGTTCGCCCTGATCGGCGGAGCGATGGCCGTGGCCTGGGCGCCGGGTGGCCCCGGGAAGCCGCAGCCGGAGGGCGACGTCCCCCCGGCCGGGGACGGAACCTCCGACGAGGTTCCCTACTTCGCGGGCTCGGACGGCGTGGGCGAGGCGAATGACCTGTCAGGAACGAGCCCGCTGAACGGGGCGAACGGGAGGCACAGTGCCGGCTGACGAGGTGACCCACGGGACTGATGTGGACGAGTCCCGTGTGAGAACCGGGCCGCGCCACGCGGCACCCAAGAAGCCGCTGTTCACCAGGTTCCACATGCCGGCGGGCAAGGCGATAGCCTCCGTGGCGATGCCGACGGCCGTGATCATGGGCATGGGGTTCACGTCGACGCTCGCGATCGCCGACACGAACAACACGTCGCCGGCGTCGTCGAAGAGCCTGACGGCCGACGATTACAAGAACTGCGTCTCCGCCCTGGAGTCCGCCTCGCCCTCCGCGAGCGCGAGCGACGGCTCCACGGGCTCGGCAACGCCGTCCCCCACGGCGTCGGCCGACGCGAAGGACCCGACGCCGTCGTCGGGCTCGGACAAGTCCTCCCCGTCGGATTCAGGTTCCGACGACGCGAAGACGCCGGCCCCGTCCGCGTCCAAGTCGTCCTCGTCGTCCGGTGGCTCGGGTTCTTCGGGCTCGTCGGGGTCCTCCGGCTCGTCGGGCTCCGGCAGTGCCGCGAGCCCGTCGCCGTCCGCCTCCGCGAGCAGCGGCGGCGGCCTGCTGGGCTCGATCGGGGACACGATCACCGGCATCCTCGGCGGCGGCAGCACGACGAGTTCGTCGTCGTCGAGTTCCGGCAGTGCCGCGAGCCCGTCGCCGTCCGCGTCGGCTTCGGCTTCGGCTGACTCGTCGTCTTCGGGTAAATCGAGCGACAGCGCCTCCGGCACCGTCAAGGACACGGTCTCCAAGGTCGCCAAGACGGTCACGGACACCGTGAAGGACACCACCGACACGGCGAGCAAAGCGGCCGACAGCGCCACCAAGGCGGCCGAGGGCGCCACCGGCTCGGCCACCCCCTCGCCGAGCGCCTCCGCGAGTTCCGGCGCGTCGGCCGACAACTGCCCGGTCGCCACCGCCGACGCGAGCGGTGTCGACAACAAGGAGCCGGTGGCGGACGACCCCTGGTACCTGGGCGCCAGTTCGCTGCTGCTGAAGAGCGCCGACTACCAGGGTGTCGTGGAGGTGAAGACGGCCAGCGGCAAGACGAAGAAGGTGCTGAAGTACGTCATCTCCGGCGGAACCGACATCGGCGACCTGCACCAGACGGTGAAGGACAAGCTGTCGGGCAAGACCTACCACGTCCAGGCCGCCTCCGGTTCGACGTCGACCATCCGCGACGGCGACACGGTGATGTACACGGAGTCCATCTCGGGGAACCTGTTCGGACTGATCCCGATCACGTTCACCCCGGACAGCCCGCCGCCGCTGAACATCCCGCTGATCTACTTCACCAATGTGAAGGTCGTCCAGGCCGCCCAGTTCGGTGGCACCCTGCACGTGCCCGGGATGCATGTGTACACGACGGACAACTGATCTGCCCCACAAGCCCGTTCGGGAGCCGCGGCTGTGCCCCGCCGAGTACCCACTCGGCGGGGCACAGTCCTGTCCGGAGTCCTGGCCGACCGCGCTGCGGCAGCTCAGCGAGCGGGCAAAGGCGGAAGCATTCCGGCTGATCACCACCGCCCATCCGGAACTGCGCGACAACGCGTGGTTGCGGGAGACGGTCGGAGTACCGCCGGCCGTGTGATTCGACGGCGAAGAACTGAGGGCGCCCCCTCTCCCAGGGAGCGCCCTCAGTGCCCTACAACACCCTTCAGAGAGCCGTCACTTGGCGCCGCCGACGTGGTGGACGCGGAGCATGTTCGTGGTGCCCGGGACGCCGGGGGGCGAGCCGGCCGTGATGATGACGGTGTCGCCGGGGCTGAAGCGCTTGATCTTGGCGAGCTCCTGGTCGACCATGTCGACCATTTCGTCCGTGCTGTTCACGAACGGCACCACATGCGACTCCACGCCCCAGCTGAGGGTGAGCTGGTTGCGGGTGTTCTCGTCGGTGGTGAACGCGAGGATCGGCTGCTGGGCGCGGTAGCGCGACAGCCGGCGGGCGGTGTCGCCGGACTGGGTGAACGCGACCAGGCCACGGCCGCCGAGGAAGTCGGCGATCTCGCAGGCCGCACGGGCCACCGAACCGCCCTGCGTGCGCGGCTTCTTGCCGGGGACGAGGGGCTGCAGGCCCTTGCTCAGCAGCTCCTCCTCGGCCGCGACGACGATCTTCGACATCGTCTTGACGGTCTCGACCGGGTAGGCGCCGACGGAGGACTCCGCCGACAGCATGACCGCGTCCGTGCCGTCCAGGATCGCGTTGGCCACGTCGGAGGCCTCGGCGCGGGTCGGACGGGAGTTGGTGATCATCGACTCCATCATCTGGGTCGCCACGATCACCGGCTTGGCGTTGCGCCGGCACAGCTCGATCAGGCGCTTCTGCACCATGGGGACCCGCTCCAGCGGGTACTCGACGGCGAGGTCACCGCGGGCGACCATCACACCGTCGAAGGCCATCACGATGTCCTCCATGTTCTGCACCGCCTGCGGCTTCTCCACCTTGGCGATGACGGGGACCCGGCGGCCCTCCTCGTCCATGATCCGGTGGACGTCGTCGATGTCCTTGGCGTCCCGGACGAAGGACAGGGCGACCAGGTCGCAGCCCATGCGCAGCGAGAACCGCAGGTCCTCGATGTCCTTGTCGCTGAGCGCGGGCACGTTGACGGCCGTGCCGGGCAGGTTGATGCCCTTGTGGTCGGAGACGACACCGCCCTCGATGACGATCGTCCGCACCCGCGGACCCTCGACGTCCAGGACCTTCAGTTCGACGTTGCCGTCGTTGATGAGGATCTGGTCGCCGCGCGAGACATCGCCCGGCAGGCCCTTGTAGGTCGTACCGCAGATGTGCTTGTCGCCCGGGACGTCCTCGGTCGTGATGATGAACTCGTCACCGCGCTCCAGCTCGACCGGGCCCTCGGCGAAGGTCTCGAGGCGGATCTTCGGGCCCTGCAGGTCGGCGAGGACCCCGATGGCCCGGCCGGTCTCCTTGGAGGCGGCCCGGACGCGGTCGTACCGCGCCTGGTGCTCGGGGTGCGAGCCGTGACTGAAATTGAACCGGGCTACGTTCATGCCGGCCTCGATCATGGAGACGAGCATCTCGTGGGTGTCGACCGCGGGGCCGAGAGTGCAGACGATTTTCGAACGGCGCATAGGGGCGATCCTATCGGTTTGTTTCGCTGCGGAATATTCCGTCTGGCGGAAGATACAAATGGGCGGCGATATGCTCAGCTGTTATTGCCGGTTACCGCCGAGTTGGTTACTGCCGGGTTGCTACCGACCAGCGCGTACGTCTGGGTGGCGATCTCCAGTTCCTCATCCGTCGGCACCACGGCGACGGCGACGCGCGCATCCGCCGGCGATATCAGCCGCGGCTCGTCCGCCCGTACGGCGTTCAGCCCCGGGTCGACGGCCAGTCCCAGGCCCTCAAGGCCGGCAACGGCCGCCCCCCGCACGGGCGCCGCGTTCTCGCCGACCCCCGCCGTGAACGCCACGCCATCCACCCGGCTGAGCACCGCGTAGTAGGCGCCGATGTACTTCTTCAGGTGGTGAATGTAGATGTCGAAGGCGAGCTTCGCCTGTTCCTCGCCCTCGTCGATCCGGCGCCGGATCTCCCGCATGTCGTTGTCACCGCACAGTCCGAACTGACCGCTCCTCTTGTTGAGAAGAGTGTCGATCTCATCCATGGACATTCCGCCAACACGCACCAAATGGAAAATGACGGCGGGATCCAGATCGCCGGAACGCGTACCCATCACCAGCCCCTCCAAAGGCGTCAGACCCATGGAGATGTCCACACACCGGCCCCCCTCGACCGCCGGGACGGACGCCCCGTTGCCGACGTGCAGCACGATGACGTTCCCCGGTCGACCTGCCGGGTCAGGAGCTCCATCACGCCCAGCTCCACGACCTGGCGGCCGTCGCCGCGGTCGATCCCGGTCACGTACACGCTGCGCGTCACGTGTGCACTCCGTTCCGTCTCGCCGTGTGATCAAAGCCCGTGCCGTGTCATAAAGGCCGTGTCATAAAAATCGCCCAGCGGGGTGAGCAGAACCCTCTTGACAATACCCTTGGCTATGGATAAGGCGCCCGTCAGCAAGGGTCCCCGCGAAGGGCCACCCGAAGTCCTGGAATCGGCGATGCCCGGTACGGCATGAAACAATCGGATCGGCTCACCGGTAACGACAGCGAGCAGGAGACACACCACCATGCGCATCGGAGTTCTCACCGCAGGCGGCGACTGCCCCGGCCTGAACGCCGTCATCCGATCGGTGGTACACCGGGCCGTCGCACAGTACGACGACGAGGTCATCGGCTTCGAGGACGGCTTCCGGGGTCTGCTCGACGGCCACTACCGCTCCCTCGACCTGGACGCCGTCAGCGGCATCCTGGCCCGCGGCGGCACCATCCTGGGGTCGTCGAGGCTGGAGCGGGACCGGCTGCGCGAAGCGTGCGCGCGGGCCACCGACATGGCGGAGGAGTTCGGCATCGACGTGCTGATCCCGATCGGCGGCGAGGGCACGCTGACGGCGGCGCGCATGCTGTCCGATGCCGGCCTGCCGGTCGTGGGCGTCCCGAAGACCATCGACAACGACATCTCCTCGACCGACCGTACGTTCGGCTTCGACACGGCGGTCGGCGTCGCCACGGAGGCGATGGACCGGCTGAAGACCACGGCCGAGTCCCACCAGCGGGTGATGGTCGTCGAGGTCATGGGCCGGCACGCGGGCTGGATCGCCCTGGAGTCCGGAATGGCGGCCGGTGCGCACGGCATCTGCCTGCCCGAGCGGCCCTTCGACCCCGCCGACCTGGTCAAGATGGTCGAGGAGCGGTTCGCCCGCGGCAAGAAGTTCGCCGTGGTGTGCGTGGCCGAGGGCGCGCATCCCGCCGCGGGCTCGATGGACTACGGCAAGGGCGAGATCGACCTGTACGGCCACGAGCGCTTCCAGGGCATCGGCACGGCGCTCGCGTACGAGCTGGAGCGACGGCTCGGCAAGGAGGCCAAGCCGGTCATTCTCGGGCATGTGCAGCGCGGTGGCACGCCGACGGCCTACGACCGTGTCCTCGCGACGCGGTTCGGATGGCACGCCGTGGAGGCGGCGCACCAGGGCGAGTTCGGGAAGATGACGGCCCTGCGGGGGACGGACATCATGATGGTGCCGCTGGCCGAGGCGGTGACCGAGTTGAAGACGGTGCCCAAGGACCGGATGGACGAGGCGGAGTCGGTTTTCTGAGGGGCCCTTGCCCTTTACGGGGTCGGGTCCTCGACTCGGTCCCAGAAGCGGGTCACTATCCCGCCCAGGAAATCCTCGCCCTTCTCCTTGGCGTCCTCGGCTGCCGTGGTCGTGGTGCCCCAGGCGAGCGTGGCCGTCATCTGGCCCTGGTAGTCCTCGTGCAACCCCCGCAGGACGTTCTCGATCAGCCGTTTCTCCAGCGGAACCACCTTGCCCACCGGGCGGACGTAGGCCTGCCAGCGCGTGGTGACCGCGCTGCGCAGCAACTCGGCCAGCTTCTCCTCGCGGCCGGTGACGGTGACGTAGTCCGGCAGGGAGAGCGTGAGCAGGTCGGCGAGGGCGGCGGACTGGCGTTCCGTGCCCTGCCACTCCCCGTCCTCCTCCATCGCCAGATAGACGAGGAGTTCGAGGCCCACGGTCATGGCCACGTCCTCCGGCGCGAGCCCGCGGGCGACACGATGCTCGCGCAGGGTCCGCGGCCGGCCGATCAGCTCGCCCGGGGAGCACCACAACACGCCCGAGAGCGCGGTGAGTTCGGGACTGCTGGGGATCAGGGTCCCGCGCTCCCAGGCGATGACGAGATCGGGGGTGGCGTACGGCAGTCCGTACGAGGCCCGCAGATGGTGGGCCACATGCTCGGGGCCCATGTCGAGAGCGGCACGGAGTCTACGGGCGTTGGGAGCGTTGAAGGGGGGACCTGGCTGGTTCGGCAGAGCTGGGGGTCGGCGCACAGCGGACAACGTAGGGGGGCGCGCGAGTGCTGACTACGGTCTGTTCGGCCAGGAACACGGATTGTGGGAACCTACGGGTTCGACCGCAAGCCCGACCTGTTCATCCCTTGACTGCGCCGCCCAGTGCGAACCCGCCGCCCAGCCGCCGCGCGACCAGGACGTACAGCAGGATCACCGGCGTCGAGTAGATGACGGAGAACGCTGCGAGCTGGCCGTAGGCGACCATGCCACGGTTGCCGAAGAAGTCGTTGATGCTGACCGAGGCGGGCATCTGGTCCGGCGAGAGCAGCAGCATGAACGGGACGAAGAAGTTGCCCCACATCATCACGAAGGCGAAGACGGTGACGACGGAGAGCCCCGGCCCCATCAGCGGAAGCACGATCCGCACCAGCGACTGAAGGGAATTGGCGCCGTCCGTCCAGGCGGCCTCCTCCAGCTCCTTCGGCACGCCGTCCATGAAGTTCTTCATCAGCCAGATCGCGAACGGGAGTTGGGAGGCGGCGAAGAACAGGATGGTGCCCTGCAGGGTGTCGATGAGGTTGATCCGTACGAACAGCGCGTACACCGGCACCATGATCGCGGTGATCGGCAGGCTCGTCGCGAAGAGGATGGAGAGCAGGAACGGCCGGTTGAGCCGGGAGCGGTAGCGGGAGAGCGGGTAGGCGGCGAAGGCGGCGCAGACGACGGTCAGGGCGGTAGCCCCGCCGCACAGGATCAGGCTGTTGAGAAGTGGGGTGTAGGTGATGTCGGGGGTGAGGATCGCGTCGAAGTTGGCGAAGGTGAACCCGTCCGGGATCCTGACCCGCAGACCGGCGTGCGGGTCGACGGCGGAGAGCAGCACCCAGGCGAGCGGGAGCACGAAGGCAGCGGCCACGACGAGCAGCCCGAGGTCGGCGGCGAGGCGGCGGGAGCGCTGGCGATTGCGACGCATCTGTCTTGTTCACACCTCCGTGCGCAGCAGCCGCATATAGATGACGGAGAAGAGTGAGCCGACGAGCAGCAGAAGCAGGGCGACCGCCGTCCCGTACCCGATCATGCTGTTCTGGAAGGCCTGTTCGTACATGAAGAGGGGCAGGGTCTGGCTCTTGCCGCCGGGCCCGCCCCGGGTCATCACCCAGATCAGCCCGAAGACGGAGAGCGTCTGGAGGGTGTTGAGCATCAGGTTCGTTCCGATGGACCGGCGGATCATCGGGAGCGTGATGTGCCACATCCGCCGCCAGCCCCCGGCACCGTCGACCTCCGCCGACTCCTCGATCTCGTTCGGTATCTCGTCGAGGGCGGCGGAGTAGACGAGCATCGAGAAGGCGGTGCCCCGCCACACGTTGGCGAAGGACACGGCCAGGATGGGCAGCGTGAACAGCCAGTTCTGGGACGGCAGATGGAGAAAGCCGAGGATGGCGTTGAGGGTTCCCTCCCTGCGGAAGAAGGCGTAGAGGAGAAACCCGGCGACGACCTCCGGCAGCACCCAGGCCGTGATCACGATCCCGCCGGTGAGCGTCCGCACCGGCTTCGACGCCCGCCGCATCAGCGCGGCGAGCGCCAGCCCCAGTGTGTTCTGCCCGATGAGCGAGGACAGCACGGTGAAGACGAGGGTGAGCCACACGGCGTTCAGGAAGGCGTCGTCGTGGAACGCCGTACGGAAGTTGGCGAAACCGACGAAGGAGGAGTGCGCCTGACCGGTGAGCTGCAGGTCGGTGAAGGCGATGTAGGCGCAGTAGACGATGGGCCCGCCGAGGAAGAGAAGCAGCAGGGCCAGGGCGGGGGCGAGGGGGACGGCACGGAAGAGCCGCCGGGTGATCACGGGGTGACTCATGGGCTGACTCACTGCGTGACGACTTGATTGCCGGTGACGTCCTTGAGCGTCGAGTCGTACTGGCCGGCTGCCTTCTCGACGGACGTGTCCCCGGCGGTCACCCCTTCCATGGCCTCCTGGATGGCGGTGGAGACCTTCGGGTAGGCCGGATAGGCGGGCCGGTAGTGCGTGCTCGCGACGAGACCGGTGAAGAACTTGATGCCCGGCTGCGCGGACGTGTACGACGGATCACTCGCCACGTCCTTCCGCACCGCGATGCCCGAGTTGGCGATGTACCACTTCTGGGCGTTCGCCTTGGTCTGCATGGTCTTGATGAAGTCGAAGGCGAGGTCGGGGTTGCCGGCCTTCGCGGGGATGGACCAGGTCCAGCCGCCGGACATGCTCACCTTGCCGGGGGCCTGCCCGTGCTGGGTCGGCATGGAGGCGAGACCGAGTCGTTGTGACCAGTCAGGCCACTCGTGCCCGCTGCCCTTGTTCCAGTCCTGCGGAAGCCATGACCCGTCGAGGTCGATGCCGAGCTTGCCCTGGGGGAGGAGCTCACCACGGACGGTGGTGGTGAAGTTGGGGTCGAGGGCGTCGGAGACATCGGGCCCGAGCTTCTCCCTGTACACGGTCTCGACGAAGGAGAGGGCGTCCTTGAAGCCCTGACTCCCGGCGATCCACTTCTTGCTGCTCTTGTCGTACAGCGGGTCGGTGGTCCCGTCATTGGTCCCGTACAGCAGCATCTCGAAGCCCTGCATGGTGGCGGCCTCGCCGGCGGGCTTGCCGGTGTAGACGTTGAGGGGTGTGACGCCGGGGACCTTCTTCTTGATGGTCCTGGCGGCGGCGAGCACGTCGTCCCAGGTCTTCGGCTGCCAGTTCACGGGCAGCCCGGCCTTCTTGAACACACCCTTGTCGAACCAGAGCCCGCGGGTGTCGGTGCCGTCGGGGACGCCGTAGGTCTTCCCGTCTTCTCCCTGGGCGGCGGTCTTGGCGGTGTCGATGAACTGCCCCCAGTCCTGCCACTTGGCGAGGTAGGGATCGAGGGGCTTCAAGTACCCGCTGGTGATGTCGGAGTTGATGAGGAAGGTGTCCTCGTAGACGAGGTCGGGAGCGGTCCGGGGCGACCGGAGCATCTGCTGCAGCTTCGTGTAGTACTCCGAGTCCGGTGCCTTGATCGGAACGAGTTCGACCTTCTTGCCCGGATACTCCTTCTCGAACTGCTTCTTGATGTCCGCGAGATAGGTGTCCATCACCTTGACGGAGTTGTCCGTGGACTGCTTGAAGGAGACCTTCACGGTGTCGGGACTGCTCCCGGACCTGCTGCTGCACGCGGTGAGGGAAGCGGCCGCTGTGACAAGAGCGAGGGCAACGATGCTGACGGCGGTGGGGCGCACGGGCACGACCTCCTCGGGGCGCACTGCGCTGTGGCCTGGGGGTTCGTCTCTCTTGCCGTGTGAAGGTAAGTGGAGTGGTCTAGTCAGGTCAATGAGTGTGCGGGGGATTGGGGGGAAGTGGGCGCGAGGATTCCGCGACCGGGTGTCGGGGAGATGCGCAGAAGCCGCACCCAGGAGGCCGGCGAACGGAACGTCGGCGCCGGTGGCGATACGCTGCTGTGCCGTGCAGGAGACGCGCCTCGACACTGCTCGGATCCGGGCGGCTCGCCGGATGGTCGACCCGGTTTTCCTCGACACTCCGCTGTACCGATGCGAGGCACTGGAGCCCGGCCTCGGGTGCGTGGTGAGCATCAAGCTCGAAACGGCGAACCCGGTCCGCAGCTTCAAGGCCCGCGGCACCGAGGTGGTCGCGAGCCTGCTCGCCCGCAATGGCTCGCGAGCCGTGGTGTGCGCCAGCGCGGGCAACCTAGGCCAAGCACTCGCCTGGTCCGGTCGCGGCCGGGGGCTCGACGTCACGGTCGTGGCATCCCGCTTCGCGACTGCGGCCAAGCTTGACCGCATCCGGGCACTGGAGGCCAGGCTGGAACTGGTGGACGGCGACCACGAGATGGCTCGCGAGCGGGCGGCGGCCATCGCGCGCTACGAGGACATACGGCTGCTCGAAGACAGCCTGGACATCGAGACCTGCGAGGGCGCGGCGACCATCGGCCTGGAACTGGTGGACACCGCGCCGTCGTTCGACACCGTATTGATCGCTCTCGGCGGCGGGGCACTGGCCACTGGCGTGGGGCATGTGGTGAAGGCCATGGCGCCCGACGTCGAGGTGATCTGCGTCCAGCCGCTGGGCGCACCGGCGATGACGCACTCGTGGCGTGAACGGCGCGTCGTCACCACCGACTCGACCGACACCATCGCTGACGGCGTCGCCGGCCGGCGTCCCATCCCGGCCGTCCTGGACGACCTCCTCCTGGTCGCTGACGACGCCGTCCTGGTACAGGAGGCGTCGATCATCGCCGGTATGCGGATGCTCCTCGACCACGCCGGCCTCGTCGTCGAACCGTCGGCCGCGCTCGGCATCGCGGCGATCCTCGAAGACCGCGACCGCTTCGCCGGCCGACACGTGGTCACCATCGTGTGCGGCAGCAACGTCGACCTGGACGCCTATCACCGGTGGGTCGGCGCGGCTCCTCCCATCCACGGCTTCTGACAAGTGCTCCTGCGCCCACGTCGTCGGGGTCGGCGCGAGATTGCGCACAACGGGCTTGTCGGCACAACCCCCGCCCCTACCGCCCCCGCCCCCACCGATAGACCAACTCCGGTCTCCCCACCTGCCCGTACAGCGGACTCCGTCCCGCCCGTCCCGCCTCCACCAGGTGCTCCAGGTATCGACGCGCCGTGATCCGGGAGATTCCCACGCTCTCCGCCAGCGCCGCCGCCGTCAGCCCCTCCTCCGCCTCCCGCAACGCGACCGTCACCCGCTCCAGAGTCGGCGCGCTCAAGCCCTTCGGAAGCGCCGCGGGCGACGGCGCCCGGAGCGTGGCCAGCGCCCGGTCCACCTCGTCCTGTCCGCTCGCCTCGCCCACGGCCGCCCGGAACTCCGCGTACCGGGTCAGCCGGTCCCGGAGCGTCGCGAAGGTGAACGGCTTCAGCACGTACTGCACGACCCCCAGCGAGACTCCTTCCCGCACCACGGCCAGATCCCGTGCCGACGTCACCGCTATGACATCCGCCTGATGTCCGGCCGCCCGCAGCGACCGGGCGAACTGTAGCCCGTGCACATCCGGCAGGTGCAGGTCAAGGAGCAGCAGATCCACCGCCGTACGGTCCAGAATCCGCCGCGCCTCCGCCCCGCTGTGCGCCTTCCCCACCGCCACGAACCCCGGCACCCGCCCCACGTACATCACATGCGCGTCCGCGGCCACCGGATCGTCTTCCACCACCAGCACCCGAATCGGCTCCCCGGCCATCACGCCTCGCCCCCGACAACCGGCGCCGACGTCCGCAACGGCAACCGCACCTCGAACACCGCCCCGCCCCCCGGAGCCTCCGCCACCGTCAACGTGCCCTCCAGCCGTACGACCGCCTGTCGTACCAGCGCCAGCCCCAGCCCCCGCCCGCCCGGCCCGGCCGGCTTCGTCGTGAAGCCGCGCTGGAAGACCAGTTCCGCATGGGCGGGGTCCACTCCCGCACCCGTGTCCGCCACCCGCATCACCAGCCCGGCATCCTCCGCGAAGGCGGTCACTGTCACACGCGCCCGGCCCGTGCCCTGGGCCGCGTCCACCGCGTTGTCGATCAGGTTGCCGAGGATGGTGACCAGATCGCGCGCCGACAGGCTCTCCGGTAGCAAACCGTCATCCAGCCGGCTCTCGTCCGAGACCACCAGCTCGACGCCCCGCTCGTTCGCCTGGGCCGTCTTGCCCAGCAGCAGCGCGGCGAGGACCGGCTCGCTGACCGCCGCCACCACCTGGTCGGTCAGCGCCTGCGCCAGCTCCAGCTCCGCGGTCGCGAAGTCCACCGCCTCCTCCGCCCGGCCCAGCTCGATCAGGGAGACGACCGTGTGGAGGCGGTTCGCCGCCTCGTGCGCCTGCGAGCGCAGCGCCTGTGTGAAGCCCCGCTCCGAGTCCAACTCGCCCATCAAGGACTGGAGTTCGGTGACGTCTCGCAGCGTCACCACGGAGCCGCGACGCTCCCCACCCGACACCGGCGAGGTGTTCACCACCAGCACCCGGTCCGCCGTCAGATGCACCTCGTCCACTCGGGGCTCCGAGGACAGCAACGCGCCGGTCAGCGGAGCCGGCAGGCCCAGCTCGGCCACCGACTGCCCCACCACGTCCCCCTCCGGGCCCACCCCCAGCAGTTCCCGGCCCCCGTCGTTGATCAGCGCCACCCGGTACTGGCCGTCCAGCATCAGCAGCCCCTCCCGCACCGCGTGCAGCGCCGCCTGGTGGTAGTTGTGCATCCGGCTCAGCTCGGCCGCGTTCATGCCGTGCGTGTGACGTCGTAGGCGCGCGTTGATCACGTACGTGCCGACCGCGCCCAGCGCCAGCGCGCCCGCCGCCACCCCCAGCAGCGCCGTCAGTTGCTCCTGGACCCGCTGGCTGATCGCCTCCACCTTGATGCCGGCGCTCACCAGACCGATCACCCGGCCGTTGTCCAGGACCGGCGTCACCGTGCGCACCGACGGGCCGAGGGTGCCCCTGTAGGTCTCGCTGTAGGTGTGGCCCTGCTGGGCCGCCTCGATATGGCCCAGGTAGTGCCTGCCGATCTCGTTCTTGTCGGGGTGGGTCCAGCGGATGCCGTCCGGGGACATGATCGTGATGAAGTCGACCTCGGTGTCCCGCATGACCTGGAGGGCGTACGGCTGCAGCAGGGCGCTCGGATCAGACGTGCGGATCGCGGTGCGGACCGAGGGAGCGTCGGCGACCGAGTGTGCCACCGCGGTCGCCTGGCGGCTCGCCTCCGCCTCCGCCTGCTGGCGGTCGCTGACGTATGTGAAGAGCGCGTAGCCGGCGACCAGCACCGCTATCAGCACGGCCTGCATGGCGAAGAGCTGGCCGGCCAGGCTGCGGGGGCGGGGGACGGGCGGGAAGCGCATGTCAGCAGTGTGCCTCTCGGGTTAACGATGAACTAAATGAACGGAAGGGTGACCGCCCTCACAGACCAGGAGATAGTCACGGCAACCCCCATAACGCCCGGACGTGAGCCGCACGCCGGTGATGCCGACGAAGACGTCAAGGAGGGCAGCCGTGGCCGCCGCAAGCACCCCCGATACGGCACCTGCCGCACCCGCTGTGAAGCGGGACCGTACCCATTACCTGTACATCGCTGTGATCGTCGCGGTGGCGCTGGGCATTGCCGTGGGGCTCATCTGGCCCGACGCCGGGGTCCAGCTCAAGCCCCTCGGTACCGGCTTCGTCAACCTGATCAAGATGATGATCTCGCCGATCATCTTCTGCACGATCGTGCTCGGGATCGGGTCCGTACGGAAGGCCGCCAAGGTCGGTGCCGTGGGTGGCATCGCGCTCGGCTACTTCCTGGTGATGTCGCTGGTCGCGCTCACCATCGGTCTCGTGGTCGGCAACATCCTGCACCCCGGTGACGGGCTGCACATCACCAACGCCCTCAAGGCCTCCGGACACGCCCAGGTGGACTCCGAGGCGCTCGGCGGCGTCGACTTCGTGCTGTCGGTCATTCCGACCACCTTCGTCTCCGCCTTCACCGACGGACAGGTGCTGCAGACGCTGCTCATCGCGCTGCTCGCCGGGTTCGCGCTGCAGGCCATGGGATCGGCCGGGCAGCCGGTGCTGCGGGGCATCGAGCACATCCAGCGGCTGGTCTTCCGCATCCTGGGCATGATCATGTGGGCCGCGCCGATCGGTGCGTTCGGTGCCATCGCGGCCGTCGTCGGGTCCGCCGGGCTCGACGCGCTCAAGAGCCTGGCCGTCCTGATGCTCGGCTTCTACATCACCTGTGTGCTGTTCGTCTTCGTGGTGCTGGGCGCGATGCTCCGGGCCATCGCCGGGCTGAACATCTTCTCGCTGTTCAAGTACCTCGCCCGGGAGTTCCTGCTGATCCTGTCCACCTCCTCCTCGGAGTCCGCGCTGCCGCGGCTCATCGCGAAGATGGAGCACCTGGGTGTCAGCAAGCCGGTCGTCGGTATCACCGTTCCTACGGGGTACTCCTTCAACCTCGACGGCACGATGATCTACATGACCATGGCGTCGCTGTACATCGCCGACGCCCTCGGTACGCCGATGTCGATCGGTGAGCAGATCCCGCTGCTGCTCTTCCTGCTGCTGGCCTCGAAGGGCGCGGCGGGCGTCAGCGGCGCCGGTCTGGCCACGCTGGCCGGCGGTCTGCAGTCGCACAAGCCCGCGCTGGTGGACGGCGTCGGTCTGATCGTCGGTATCGACCGGTTCATGAGCGAGGCCCGCGCGCTGACGAACTTCGCCGGCAACGCGGTCGCCACGGTTCTGATCGGCACCTGGACCAAGGAGATCGACAAGGCCCGGGTGGGGCAGGTGCTCGCCGGTGAGCTGCCCTTCGACGAGAAGACGCTGCTGGACGAGGGGGAGCCGGCGGTGACCGAGATGCCCGAGCAGCGCGAGGAACTGGCCAAGGCGTAGCCCCTCGGAAAAGCCGCCGGGCGTCCGGCTCGGCCTGAACCCGGGCCGGCCGTCCGGCCACCGCTCTCCGGGCGGCTGAGAACTCCCCCCGTGCGCTCAGCCGCCCGGAGGCCTGTCCGAAGGGACGACTCGCTCAACTCGGCCACCAGCGCGGTGGCCCTGGAGGCGGGCACGCCCGCCGCCGTCAGTGCGCTGACCGCGGCGGAGCGGCCCGCCTCCTTGGCGTCGAGCAGGCCGTCGTTCACCGCCTCCATCACCGCGAAAAGCAGCTGTTCGTGAGAAGGCCCGGCAGACGGCCGCCCGGGCAGCGCAGGCCACCGACCCGCAGCAGGCGGCCCGGTTGAAGGCGCAGGCACAGTAACTGGCGCAGGGCGCCCGGCAGATGGCGGACGCCGTCGGCTCCTCCTTCGCCGACGTGGCCCACACCAGCCTGGTCGGCGCGGTGATCCTGGGCATCGGGACCGTGCTGGTGGCGGTGCTGCTGCCGGGGCGCGGGAAGGCCCAAGTGGAGGCCGCGGCCGAGGAGCGGGACCTGGTGGACAGCGGGGCGCGCTGACCCCTCACCGTCACTTGTCAGCCGTATCCACTAACGTGCCGTTCCTGACCAACCGGAACGGCACGTCGGCATGTCCGCAGGGAGGCACGGGGGATGAAGATCGACTGGGATCGGCGGCACTGCGCGCGCAAGGGGCATGTGACCTATGCCCCGGACGACCCGCAGCTGCGGGTGCGGCTGCACACCCAGACCGCGGTCGGGGACGCCTGGCGCTGTCTGCGCTGCGGCGACTTCGTGCTCGGTGAGCCGCACGGCTCGGGGCCGGCGGCGGACGCCCCGCTGGTGCCGCGCGGGAAGGTACTGCGGGATCTGTTCATCCTGCGGTTCCTGGCGATCGAGCGGGCCGTGCGCGGGGTGTTCATCGTGCTGGTCGCGGTCGCGGTGTGGAAGTTCAGCAACAGCCAGGACGCGGTGCGCCGGCTCTTCAACGAGTACCTGGACACCTTCCGGCCGGTCTTCAGGCACTTCCACTACGACCTCGACCATTCACCGGTCGTCGGCTCCATACAGAAGGCCTTCGGCTACAAGCACTCCACGCTGCTGCTGGTGGCCGCGCTGCTGCTGGCGTACGCGCTGATCGAACTCGTCGAGGCGGTCGGACTCTGGTACGCCAAGCGGTGGGCGGAGTATCTGACCGTGGTCGCCACCGCCGCCTTTCTGCCGCTGGAGATCTACGAACTCACCGACAAGGTCAGCTATCTGAAGATCGCCACGCTGGTGCTGAACATCCTCGCGGTGCTCTACATCGCTCTCACCAAGCGGCTGTTCGGGCTGCGCGGCGGGCGCCGGGCCTTCGACGAGGAGCGGCACAGCGCCTCCCTGATGGAGGTCGAGGAGTCGGCGGGGGTGCAGCCGAGCTTGCGTTGACGTCGGCGTCAAGTCTTACGGTCGTAGACATGCGAATCGGCGAGCTGGCCGCACGGGCCGGGACCACCACGCGCACCCTGCGGTACTACGAGGCGCGCGGGCTGCTGCCCGCGCGGCGTGCCGGGAACGGCCACCGGACGTACGACGAGAGCGACCTGAAGCTGCTCACGCAGATCCGGACGCTCCAGGACTTCGGGTTCGAGCTGGAGGAGACCCGGCCGTTCGTGGAGTGTCTGCGGGCCGGGCACCCGGAGGGCGACACCTGTCCGGCGTCGCTCGCGGTCTACCGGCGCAAGCTGGCGGAGCTGGACTCGCTCATCGGCGAGTTGCAGGCCGTGCGCGCCGAGGTCGGTGCCCAGCTGGCGCGGGCCGAGCGGGTGCGGGCCGAACTGGCCGCCGAGGCGGAGGTTCCGGGCGGTCCGGAACCGGTGTGCGAGCTGGGAGGGAATGTCGAATGACCAAGGCGACGGGTGTGGCCGAGGTGACGGACGCGGACTTCGGGGCGGAGGTGATCGGGGCTCAGGGGCCGGTGCTGGTGGAGTTCACCGCCGACTGGTGCCCGCCGTGCCGGCAGATGGCGCCGGTGCTCACGGCCCTCGCGGCGGAGGAGGGCGAGCGGCTGAAGGTGGTCCAGCTGGACGTGGACCACAACCCGGAGACGACGAACGCCTACAAGGTGCTGTCGATGCCGACGTTCATGGTGTTCCGGGACGGCGAGCCGGTGAAGTCGATGGTGGGCGCCCGGCCCAAGCGGCGGCTCCTCGAGGAGCTGTCCGACGTGCTCTGAGCCCTCCGGATGCCGCAAGACGTGCCACAAGAAATCCCCCGAGCAATTGCGCTCGGGGGATTTCTTTGCGTATATTCAAGAGTTCGTGACTTCAAGTCGATGGTGAAATCGGTTCGGTCACGGAGAAGTTCAGTGGGCATAGTATATCCGGGCGGGAGCGGAATTGTCAAACACCGAATTTCCGGACGATGAATTGCGGCACGAACAGGAATTCATCGACGGACTGTACGCACGGGTGGACGCGCTGCGCGGCGACACCGAGGACTCGGTCGCGGACGCCCTCGCCCTCGGCGACAAGCCGATGCAGGCCCGACTGGAGCGGGACATCCTGGTCAGCGAGCGGTCCGGGCTGCTCGCCGCGCTGAACGCCGTGGACGGCTCCCTCTGCTTCGGGCGGATCGACCTGACCTCCGGCACGAAGCACCACATCGGCCGGATCGGACTGCGCCGGAACGACGCCGAGCGCACCCCGGTCCTCATCGACTGGCGCGCCGCGGTCGCCCGCCCCTTCTACCTGGCCACCGGCCACACCCCGATGGGCCTGCGCCGCCGCCGGCACATCGCCACCGACGGCCGCACGGTCGCCTCGCTGCACGACGAGATCCTCGACCTCGGCGACCAGGAGCGCACCGGCCACGAGGACCCCTCCGGCGACGCGGTACTGCTCGCCGCCCTCAACTCCGCCCGCACCGGCCGGATGAACGACATCGTGCAGACCATCCAGGCCGAGCAGGACGAGATCATCCGGGCACCGCACCGCGGGATCCTGGTCGTCGAGGGCGGCCCGGGGACGGGCAAGACCGCGGTCGCGCTCCACCGGGCCGCCTATCTCCTCTACGAACACCGGGAACTGCTCGCCAAGCGGGCCGTGCTCATCGTCGGCCCCAACCCAGCCTTCCTCGGCTACATCGGCGAGGTGCTGCCCTCGCTCGGCGAGACGGGCGTGCTGCTGGCGACGGTCGGCGAGCTGTACCCGGGTGTGAAGGCGACGGCGGCCGACACTTGCGAGGCGGCCGCCGTGAAGGGCCGCGCCGACATGGCCGACGTCCTCGCCGCCGCCGTACGCGACCGGCAGGCGCTGCCCGACCCGGTGCTCACCATCGAGCACGACCGGGAGGTGCTGATGCTCGACGACGGCCTGGTGAACATGGCCCGCGAGCGCACCCGCGCCGCCGGGCTCCCGCACAACGTGGCCCGCGAGCACTTCGAGGGCCACATCCTCAATACGCTCACCGAGCTGTACGCCGAACGGGTGGGCACCGACCCCTTCGACGGCAGCAGCCTGCTGGACGCCTCCGACATCACCCAGATCCGCGACGACCTCGCCGAGAACCCGGAGGTCTGGTCCGCCGTCGACCAGCTGTGGCCGCGGCTGACCCCGCAGCGCCTGGTCGCCGACTTCCTCGCCGGCCCCGAGGGGTATCTCGGCGACGAGGACGCGGCCGCGATCCGCCGCCCGGTCACCCGGGCCTGGACGGTCTCGGACGTCCCCCTCCTCGACGAGGCGGCCGAGCTGCTGGGCGTCGACGAGCGCGTCGCCCGGGCCCGCGCCGAACGTGAACGCGAGACCCAGATCGCCTATGCGCAGGGCGTCCTCGACGTCTCCTACGCCTCCCGCACGTACGAGTTCGACGACAAGGAGGACAGTGATCCCGATGCCTCCGAGATCCTGTCCGCGCACGACATCATCGACGCCGAACGCTTCGCCGAGCGCCAGGAGGAGGACGACTCCCGCAGCGCGGCCGAACGGGCGTCGGCCGACCGGACCTGGGCCTTCGGCCACATCATCGTCGACGAGGCGCAGGAGCTGTCACCGATGGCCTGGCGGCTGCTGATGCGACGCAGCCCGACCCGGTCCATGACCCTGGTCGGCGACCCGGCCCAGACCGCGGAGGCGGCCGGCGTGGGCTCCTGGTCGAAGATCCTCGAACCGTATGTCGAGGACCGCTGGGACCACACCCGCCTCGGCGTCAACTACCGCACCCCGTCCGAGATCATGGACCTCGCCGCGGCCGTGGTCCGCGCCGAGAACCCGGACTTCGAGCCCCCGAGCTCGGTCCGCTCGACGGGCGTACGGCCGTGGATCCGGCAGACCTACGACGACCTCCCCGGCGCCGTCGAGAAGGCGGTCGCCGAACTCACCCCGGCGGAGGGCCGTCTGGCGGTGATCGCCCCACGCGACCTGCACCGCGCCCTCGCCACCCGCCTGGACGGCGTCACGGCCGGCGCCGAACCCGACCTGACCCGGACGGTCGTACTCCTCGACCCGCGCCAGGCCAAGGGCCTGGAGTTCGACTCGGTCCTGGTGGTGGAGCCGGGCCGCTACGGCACCAGCGACCTGTATGTGGCACTGACCCGGGCCACCCAGCGGCTCGGCGTGCTGCACACCGGCCCGCTGCCGAAGGGACTGGTCGACCTGGCTTCCTGAGGGGCCGGCATGGCGGCCCAGGTCCGGGGGCCGGGGACCTCCGGACCGGGACCCGGACCTACGCCGGCCGCAGCCACACCGTGGCCAGGGGTGGCAGCGTGAGGCGGATGCTTGCCGGGTGGCCGTGGGCGGCCTGGGGCTCCGGCTTGACCGGGTCGGGGTTGGTGACGTCGCCGCCGCCGTAGCCGGCCCGGTCGGTGTTGAGGGCCTCGTGCCAGGCGGGGATCTCGTCCGGGACGCCCAGGCGGTAGTCCTGGCGGACCACCGGGGCGAGGTTGCAGACCGCGAGGAGCGGCGTGCCCTCGGCGTCGTACCTCAGGAACGCGAAGACGTTGTCCTCCGCCGCGTCGCCCACGATCCACCGGAAACCGGCGGGGGAGGTGTCCCGCTGCCACAGGGCCGGCGTCGCGCGGTACACGGAGTTGAGGTCGCGGACCAGGTCCCGCACGCCCCGGTGGTCGGCCTCGGCGCCGTACCCCGGGTCGAGCAGCCACCAGTCCGGGCCGTGCACCTCCGACCACTCCGCGCCCTGGGCGAACTCCTGCCCCATGAAGAGGAGCTGCTTGCCCGGATGGGCCCACATGAAGGCCAGGTAGGCACGGTGGTTGGCGCGCTGCTGCCACCAGTCGCCGGGCATCTTCGAGACGAGCGAGCGTTTGCCGTGGACGACCTCGTCGTGGGAGATGGGCAGGACGTAGTTCTCGCTGTACGCGTACACCATCGAGAAGGTCATCTCGTGATGGTGGTACTTGCGGTGGACCGGCTCGTGGGCCATGTACTCCAGCGAGTCGTGCATCCAGCCCATGTTCCACTTCAGGCCGAAACCGAGACCGCCGGTGTCGGTGGGGCGCGTCACGCCCTCCCAGGCCGTCGACTCCTCGGCGATCGTCACCACGCCCGGCACCCGACGGTAGACCGTCGCGTTCATCTCCTGCAGGAACGCCACCGCGTCCAGGTTCTCCCGGCCGCCGTGCTCGTTCGGCGTCCACTGGCCCGGCTCGCGCGAGTAGTCCAGGTAGAGCATCGAGGCGACCGCGTCGACCCGCAGCCCGTCGATGTGGAACTCCTCGCACCAGTACAGGGCGTTCGCCACCAGGAAGTTGCGGACCTCCCGGCGCCCGAAGTCGAACTCCAGGGTGCCCCAGTCGGGGTGGGCGGCCCGGAGCGGGTCCGAGTGCTCGTACAGCGGCCGCCCGTCGAACTCCGCCAGCGCCCAGTCGTCCCGCGGGAAGTGCGCCGGCACCCAGTCCATCAGCACCCCGATGCCCGCCCGGTGGAGGGCGTCGACCAGGTACTTGAAGTCGTCGGGGGTGCCCAGCCGGGCCGTCGGCGCGTAGAAGCCGGTGACCTGGTAGCCCCAGGAGCCGCCGAAGGGGTGCTCGGCGACCGGCATCAGCTCGACATGCGTGAAGCCCAGGTCGCGGACGTAGCGCGGCAGCTGCTCGGCCAGTTCGCGGTACGTCAGGCCGGGGCGCCAGGACGCCAGGTGCACCTCGTACACCGAGAAGGGCGCCTCGTGCACGGGGGTGTCGCCCCGGTGGGTCATCCACTGCTCGTCGGTCCACTCGTGGTGGGACGCGTGGATGATCGACGAGGTGCTGGGCGGGGCCTCGGTACGACGGGCCATCGGGTCGGCACGCAGCGTGCGGGAGCCGTCCGGGCGGGTGATGTCGAACTTGTACAGCTCGCCGTCGCCGATGCCCGGCACGAACAGCTCCCAGATCCCGGAGGAGCCGAGCGAGCGCATCGGATACCCGGTGCCGTCCCAGAAGTTGAACCCGCCGGCCAGCCGGACGCCCCGCGCGTTCGGCGCCCACACCGAGAAACGGGTGCCGGGCACACCCTGGTGGGTCATGGGGTGCGCGCCGAGCGCCTCCCACAGCCGCTCGTGCCGGCCCTCGCCGAGCAGATGCAGGTCCAGCTCGCCCAGGGTGGGCAGGAAGCGGTACGCGTCCTCGGTCTCCTGGACCGTCCCGTCGTACTCCACCAGCAGTCGGTAGACCGGCACCTCGGAGAGGGGGAGCAGGACGGAGAAGAAGCCGTCGCCGTCGTCGTGCAGTTCGGCCCGCAGATCCCGGCCGGCTATCACCGTCACCGCGCGGGCGTACGGGCGGAACGCCCGGACGGCGACTCCGCCGTCCGGGACCGGATGCGCGCCCAGGACGGAGTGCGGATCGTGGTGCGTGCCGTGCAGCAGCCGCGTACGGTCGTCGGCGGCTACGGAAACGGGCTTCTTGGAGGTCACGGACGCTTCTCCCGGAGATCAGGTCGAGTCGGAGGTGGCGAGGCGGTGTACGGCCGACAGGGGCACGGGAAGCCAGTCGGGGCGGTGCCGGGCCTCGTAGACGACCTCGTAGACGGCCTTGTCGGTCTCGTAGGCCCGCAGCAGGACGGGGTCGGTGCGGGGGTCGATACCGGCGATCTCGGCGTATCCGGAGCAGTAGGCCGCCCGGCACCGATGCGCCCAGTCACGGGCCGGTGGGGTCATCGAGTGGGCCGCGTAGTCGAAGGAGCGCAGCATGCCGGCGATGTCCCGCACCGGCGGCTGCGGCATCCGGCGCTCGGCCAGCGGGCGGGCCGGCTCCCCCTCGAAGTCGATCAGCGACCACTCCCCGGACGGCGAGCGCAGGCACTGCCCCAGGTGCAGATCGCCGTGCACCCGCTGGGCGGTCCAGGTGCGGCCCTCGGCGGACAGGCCGGCCAGCGCCTCGTAGGCCGAGCGCAGCCCGCCCTCGTACGGCCGCAGCGCCGGCACCGCCTGTGCGGCCGTTTCCAGGCGCTCGGTCATGCCCGCGACCATCGACTCCAGCTGGCTGTGTCCGAGGGTGACGGTCGGCAGCGCCAGGGCCAGCGCGGTGTGCACCTCGGCGGTGGCCCGCCCCAGCGCCCGAGCCTCCGCCGTGAAGTCCTCGCCCTTGGCCAGCTCGCGCAGGGCCAGTTCCCAGCCGTCGGTCGCGCCGCGTATGAACGGCTGCAGCACGGCCAGGACATACGACGCGTCGGGCTCGTCGGCCAGCTCCGCCCGCAGCCACGCCGTCGGGGCGGGCACCCGGTCACAGCCCTCGCGGGCCAGCGCCAGGGGTATCTCCAGGTCGGGGTTGACGCCGGGCACCACCCGGCGCAACAGCTTCAGGATAAACGTATCTCCGTAGACGACGGAGGAATTGGACTGCTCGGCGGTCAGCAGCCGTGCCACCAGCCCGTCGCGTATTTCCTGGCCGGGTTCGCGTTCGAAGAACAGCCCGCCGATGTGGGCCTGGGTGCGCAGGGCCTCCAGGAGCACCTCGGCGGGCCGGGGGTCGTACAGGGCGTCGTACACCGTGTGTCCGGCCCACGGGCCGTCGGTCAGGTGTCCGATCAGCGCGGGCGCCAGCCGGGGCGGCAATGCCTCGCGCACGCCTATGAGCAGCTGGTAGCAGTCGCCGGCCTCGGCGGGGGCGGGCGGCTGCTCGGCGCGGACCAGCAGATGGTGCAGGCCCAGCCTGTTGTCCGAGGGCAGGAGTTCCGTCTCGGCCACCATGGAGAAACCGGTGACCGGGCGGCCCTTGCCCGCGAACCAGCGCTGCCGGGGCAGCCATTCGCGCAGGAGGGGGTCGAGTGAGTGGAGGAGAGGGGGCGTTGAGGGGGTGACCGTTTCCGCCATGGCGGTACGTCCTTTCCCCGGGTCGTCGGGGGCGTTAGTGATGCGTGCCCCGGGCGGGCCGGAGGAAACCGCCGCCGCCCGGGGTGGACTATGCCGAGTATCGGCTGTTGAGCCCCGTGGGGGCTATTGAGCCCCGTCCGCGCGCAGCCGGAACCAGTAGAAACCGTGCCCCGCCAGGGTCAGCAGGTACGGCAGCTCACCGATGGCCGGGAACCGCACCCCGCCGAACAGCTCCACCGGATGCCGGCCGTTGAAGGGCCGCAGGTCCAGCTCGGTGGGCTGGGCGAACCGGGAGAAGTTGTGCACGCACAGGACCAGGTCGTCCTCGTACTCCCGCAGGAACGCGATCACCG